>JAILDD010000186.1 GCA_024689605.1 Lachnospiraceae bacterium | reverse complement strand
CTTATCCTTAGCCTCATTCATTGCCATACCGATCACAGCACGGTTAGCTTCATCCATTATATTCTCAGCCTCATCCTGCGCATCTGCCATGGCATGAGTCTTGTTTTTCTCAGTCTCTGCATCTGTCAGTGACTGCCTGATAGCCATCAAGGCATTATCCGCGTCATCAATCCTCTTCTGCGCGTGGTCAAGCTGTTCATTTGCTTCCAGCATCCGAGACTGGTATTCCGTCAGATTTGCCTCTATCTCATCCGCACGGGCACGATTTTTCTTCATCTGCTCTATGTCACAAAAACGTTCATCATGACTTGCCTTACGGTATGACATCAGCCATTCAAGGTCTTTCTGCTCCTTTGATTCAGGATCAACACTATATTCTTTCCGGAGCGCATCTATCATGTCTTCGGCTGTCTTTTTATCAGACATGGCCGCAGCCTTTTCTTCCCGTTTCGTTTCTGCATAATTCCTGATTTCATCCAGCTGCCTGTCGAAAGCACGGTCTGACCCAAAGGCATCCGAAACTACCTTATAAGCTTTCTTTCGTGCCTCCTCAAGCCTCTCCTGCTTCGGATCGATCCCAAGGTTAAGATTGCCTGCATACAAAGATTTCGTTTGTTCGCCATTTTTGCCAACAGAAGCCACACTGCTCATGCCCGGCATCATAGTATTCTTTTGCTGTTCCTGGAAATTGATAGAAATGCTCATACTTAAGCCTCCCTGCTTTCACTGATATACCGGTTCCTTCCGATGTATATATTTTACTATATTTTACAACAACAATAAACCATTGTTATTCTTATCGGGTTCTAAGTTTGTGTTTCTTCAACGGTTTTATTCTGCTGTTCCTTATAGTCATCAAAAAGCGACTCCACCGCATCATAGGTTCTCTGGCATATACCGGGAAGACTGTCGCCCCATGCTCTTTTTGCCTGCTTGTATACATGCCCCCTCTGCCGATGAACTCCGCGCACATCAGAGAAGCGCCGAACATAAACTGGAAGTCCGCATGCGTTACAAAGAATGGCTTGAAGACAAGACCGAAGCCGATATGCTTCAGGAACGATTCATGACTGATATTTCCGATTTTGAAGAAAAGTTAACTGTATTCGATACCGGCTCATGATTTTTCCGCAAGCTTGGCTTTAAGTTCAGCAATCAAACGATCCTTTTCTGCAAGTTCCGCCAGAGCTTCGTCACGCTCTGCTACAGCCTCGTCGCACTCTGCCACAGCTTCTTCGTACTGTCTCTGCATATCTTCTATCATATACTTCGTTGTATTACGGTCCATTATCCTTAATGCTTCGGAAAACATGCCGATCACCTCCTCCGGTTCTCTTCTGAACTCTGCGATATCCCTGTACAAAGCAGCAAATTCAGGAAACGAATTCACAAGCGAGATTATCTCTTCCGGCTGTTCATATGTAAAAAATGAAAGCCAAGCCTCAAGCTTGCTACTGATTTTATTGTAACCACGATTCTTAAATGTATCAAGCGAAATATACACTACATTATCAAGGTTTGCGACATTTATTCCGCTGCTATAAGTGGTGATTTTCCTGTGTATATACTCCGGTGCTACGCCCGCAAATTCCTTTGTGCTTTTTTCCATGATAACAATCAGAGTGACAGGCTTAAGGTCGCTGTAACTGAAATCAGGTCCTTTCTTGGCACGCACTGCACTGTACTGTCGCATTATTAGATCTGAGGTATAGCAGCTTGACCGTTCTCCGGGAAAATAGTGGCCTAGCACTTACAACTGTAGTTGTCAACACTTCCCAGAAAATCAAACATGAAGTTCAGATATTTACCGTAATGTTGTCATCCTGGAATCTTGACAGATGTTCAAAAGGCAGTATCTGCCTTCCACGAAAAAGACCGCAGCCGTCATTGATAAGATGATCATTGTATGCTCTGAACATATTTACATCAACGGAAGACAGGTCCAGCTTCTGCAGACTTATAAGCCTTTCATATGCCTCGTCAAAAATCCTGCAATCACCCTCCGGAATGCTGTCCCTTTTTGCCCGGTTCTCTTCCTGCTGTTTTTCATATCCGGAATGATCTGCCCGTCCTATCTCAGCCAGATCATCCATATCCTTTGTGCGAAGCTGCACCTCTGTATAACATCTTGCGAAATTATCATAAAGGGTAATATGAAGGGAACTGTAGCCTGAAGGTCTTGGTTTCTGTACATAATCCCGATAATAGGACGCATTGTCTTCGGTCAGATAACCATACACTTTTTCACTGGTATACCCTGACAGTTCAGCCGTAAAACCTCTTTCCTCCAGAAATCCCGGCAGTACATTTGCAATTTCATACAGGTACTTTAGTTCCTGCGTTTCCCTGTCTTCTCCCTCCGATAAATGGCACTGGGGAAGCGCGATCACTATACGGTAAGCGATAAGGTCCCTGAAGCAGTTCAGCTTGTTTTTTATCTCTGCTTCATTGGGGTATCTGCCATTATCAAGATAGTAATCATGAATATACTCAAGAATATATCCGTTGAATTTTTCTTCCGCACGTATCAGCGACTTGATCCTTCCCTTAAAAGTAAATGCCAGAAAAGGATACTTCTGTGTCATATACATATAGAATTCCTTGATCCTCTGGGACTGGGAAGTGAGAAAATCCGTATGCTCCAAAAGTTCTATTATCTGTATGAGGAAGTTGCTGTGAGCCAGGTCCACAGTATTGTGTGTTTTTATTGCCTCCTCTTTTAAATCAGCCGAATACTGAAGAAGTATTTTCAGTACAGTGTCGCCGGAGAACAGATAATCATTTAATGTGATCATATTTTTTCCTTTCATTATTGAACTTCCTTACACAGCCCGCAGGATAAAAAAATGGCGTCCCATCCCTAAAGATGAAACGCCTTTGTTTCTTCAAAATCCTATGTGATTATATTAGCATTACCAGGAACTGATGACAATCATATTTTTCATTAACGCACAATAAGCCCACCGTTATGATTTTTATCTTGCTTATACCTCCAGCATCATTCCTGCCACAGCCTGGCCCAGAGCCAGTCCGCCATCGTTAGCCGGGATCATGCTGTGCATAAGGACATCCATGCCATTTCCTTCAAGCTTTTCCTTAAGCAATTTAGTAAAAAGACGGTTTTGGAAACAGCCGCCGCTTAATGCAGCAGTGCTTATGGCGCTCCCGCCTGAAATAGCAGAAGTCACTTTTGCAGTCTCTTCGGCCAGCATGTCATGAAAGGCATATGCAAGCATGTCTGCTGACAAACCGTCCAGCAATCCTTTGCAGATGTTCTCAAAAATCCACGCGGTATGTATATTTCCGGCTGAGAGGCTTGACGCTTTATCTTTTGTTAACAGCGACTCAGTATTAAACGAACGGTTTACGGGACTATATTTTTCCTTAAATCCTGTATACTCACTAAGCACCTTATCCCTGTCCGCATATCTTTCTGCCGCAAATTCAAGGGCCATGGCAGCCTCTCCCTCAAAAGATGACTTGCAGCATATGCCAAGCACTGCGCTTACTGCATCAAAGAGACGACCGGCGCTGGTTGATATTACTGCGCCTATGCCTTTTTTCACCATCTGTATCTGCATCGCCAGTTCATTCGCAGATAGAACGCCTGATTCCACATATGTCTCAAATATACGCTTCACGCTGTCGTCATACGGTTCCATTTCCGTGTCATGCACACATATGTCCCGAAGCATCGATACGGCTATGCGCCAGCCTTCCTTAGACGCAGTATCTCCTCCTATGTGCATAAAAGGCGTGATGTGGGATTTCCTTTCAAATCCCCTTGCATCACATACCATTATCTCTCCGCCCCATATGCTGCCATCTTCACCGAAGCCTGTTCCATCGAAAGAGATTCCTATCACCCTATTCATATAATCATTTTCTGCCATGCAGGAAAGTACATGCGCATAATGATGCTGCAATTTTACCAGTTTTGCTCCGCTCTGTGCCGCCAGTTTTTCTGCGAGCCGTACAGACTGATAATCAGGATGGAGGTCACACACAATGACATCAGGCCTTCGTTCCGGTATCTGAAGCATATCTTCAAATCTGTATACAGTCTCTTCAAGGACTTCTGACGCCCTGATATCACTTAAATCCCCAATAAAGGACGACGGATAAAACAGATTGCCAACACCTATGCAGAAAGTATTTTTCAGCTCACCGCCGATAGCAAGCACTGTCTTTCTATTCTTTATCCCATAGTCATCTGTCCCCAGTTCCACCCTCACCGGCAGCGGCGCAAACCCGCGCGAACGTCTTATCATATACGGCATGCCATCAAGAAAATCCATTACCGAATCATCAGCCCGCGTCAGTATCGGCCTGCTGTTAGAAAGAATGCCGTCTGTAAATCCACTCAGTACATCAAGTACTTCCTCATCCGTTGAACATATGGGTGAACCGCTTATGTTTCCGCTGGTCATGACCATGGCTTCCAGTCCCGAATACTCAAATAAAAGTATCTGGACAGGTGCATAGGGAAGCATTACTCCCAGTGCAGGATTTCCCGGGGCTACATCTTCAGCCAATGATCCGCCATCCTTTTTTTTCTCAAGCAGAACAATAGGTGCGGCGGGACTTTTAAGCTCGCTTTCCTGTGCAGAAGACAAAATGCAGTACTTCTTTACAGTCTCAATGTCTCTCATCATCACCGCAAAGGGCTTGACCGGACGTTTCTTCCTGCTGCGCAGGGTCATTACAGCATCATTGTCTTTTGCGTTACAAGCCAGATGGAAGCCTCCGATGCCCTTTACTGCTGCCACTCCGCCGGATTTAAGTATTCCGGCAATCATTTGCAGGGCTTCATCACCCCCGGGCAATTGCTCCTGACCGGACTCGCTGTCTGTACTTTTTTTATAGAGCATATAGTACTCCGGACCGCACTCGTTGCAGCATACCGGCTGTGCATCCATCCGCCTGGAAGCCTTGTCAGTGTATTCAGCCTCGCATTTTTTGCACATAGGGAACATCTTCATTCCCGTCCGTTCCCTGTCATAAGGAAGGTTTTCGATTATGGTAAGCCTGGGTCCACACTGTGTGCAGTTGATAAAAGGATGATGAAAACGTCGGTCAGCAGGATCCAGGAGTTCTTTTTTACACTCATCACATATAGCAAGATCAGGGGGAATAAAAATCTCCCCCTCTGTTTCACTGCTTTCAACTATGGTGAACTCTGCAAAGTTTATGCTTTCGCAGGAGGATCCATTACTATCCATTTCGCTGTAACATGAGGAAAGGCAAGCAGAATTCTCATATTCAGTAATCTCATTTTCTATCTCAAACTCTTCTACTTTAATGATTGCAGCACGCTCAGGTGCCTCCGAGACCACAGCCTGCCTGAAAGCTGCCAGAGTTTCCTCATCCCCCTTTGCCGTCACTTCAACAAAGGGACCGTAGTTGCATACGATCCCTTTTATCCCGTGGCGGTCTGCCAGTCTCTTTATGAAGGGCCGGAAACCCACGCCCTGTACGATACCGTATATCCTGTATCTTTTTATCATTACTTTACTTTTCCAAAAACTCCTTCAGCTCATCAAGCCTCTTAAGCGCTTCTTCCCTGCCCATGTCATATACCTGCTGAAGCTTCTCGGGATCATGCTCCGTACGGCTGATGGTCAGCTCCTCCGGAGGATAGAATGCGAAGATCTCTCCGGCAGCTTCCTTTTCCTCTACATACTCTCTCTGCTTATTATACATGTCGGCACGATTTATAAGTGCCTTGGCTGCTCCCGGATAGTTGCACAGAAGCACGTTGTACATGGCATCCATCTTGCCGGGCTTCTTTCTGTATGCCCTGTCCCTGGTAAGAACTACCACGTTCTTATCATAGCCCTTTTCTTCCATGAACCTGAGAGGTATCGAATCCGATGCACCTCCATCACAGTAATAACCGTCGCCTATCTTTACCATCTTTGAAACCAGGGGAATGCTGGCCGAAGCACGGATATAGGCCATATCACGCTTCGTTCCGTTTTTGCACTTGTGGTACACAGGCTCCCCCGTCATGGAATCAGTCACCACGCAGTAAAACTCCATGGGATTTTTTCTGAAGGTCTCCGTATCGAATTTATCAAGCTCAAAGGGAAGCTGATTGTAGCAGAATTCCGCGTCATAGATATTTCCGGTTTTAAGCCAGGATTTAACTGTCCCGTAGCGGGGATCATTTGCATACTTAAGATTATATCTGATGGCCCTGCCTATCTGCTTCGATTTCAGATTACATCCGAAGGTCATACCCGCAGACACGCCTACCGCTCCATCAAACTCTATGCCGTTTTCCATGAATATGTCAAGAATACCTGCGGTAAACATTCCGCGCATTGCACCGCCTTCAAGTACTATTCCCTTTTTCATATTTCCTCTTTCTGGCGCTCCCGGCGTCCGACGTACGCATAGCGTCATTTATTTAACCCCTGGCATCAGTCCACAGGAATGCTCTCCTGCTCAAGCGTCACTTTGTTTTCCAGCATATATCTTATTACAGGGTAAAAAGTATCATAATCCTTATCCCTGTACAAAGCATCAAGCTGCCTGCACTCCGATCCGTCCTCTAAAGGCGTTGTATATTTTGCATAAAGCCTGAGGGTACCTGAATCCATTTCATAGGGCTTAAGCCTCGGACAAAATTCCTTCTTTATCTTGACGAACTTCCTGAATCCCGCAAAATCTATATCACCCCAGAAAAATGTGGGGATATCATTGCGTTCTGCCTCACCGGTGATACATTTAAACCATCCCGCTTTTGCAGGGCTTACAAAGCCGCCATGGAAAAGCACAAGATCCCCTGCTTTCTTCTGATTCATGAGATAATGCATATAGACGGCCTTATTCTCTATAAAAAGCAGCCTGTTAACATTTCTGAAGGTCACTGACATAACCCTGGCAGCCATCAACGCACTGATGCAGGCGCCGTATGTAAGAGTACTGAAATCTGCCGAATGCCCGTCATCAAACATGACAGAAACCTCACCTGCAAACTCAAATATCTCAGGGTAACGAACTATACCTTTTTCTGCCAGAAGTCTGTCGCCTTCCTCTGCAGAAACAGAAGTGCCTGCGTTCTGTGCACCGCCCTCTTCATATTCCTTCTTTATAGTCTGAAGTATGGAAATAGTCTTGCCCCGAAGCTCACGCTCAAAATACTTACTGTCAGCAAAAAGCCTTTTGCTGAGCACTCTCTCCATCTGCTCAGTCATATTTTCCTCATTTGCATCAAGGAAAAGCAGGAACCTGAGAAGACCTGCATTTTTTACCGAATCATCGAAAAAATAACGGGTGAAATCTTTCTTTTCAGCCACCCTTTTCTTTTCAGCCTTAAGGAATTCCGCATAGTTACTGCCGGGAAGCATAGCCTGGACAGTTTTATCTATATCCCTGAGGAAATCATTTACTATCTCAATCTTAGGCCTGCGGCCTGCAACCTTATAAGCAGTCTTTATAGCTGCCTCATCTATCATCAGCCATATCCTGTCTATTGCAGCCTCATCATCCTTATCACAGGAATAGTCAACAACTCCCCTTTCTTTAAGGGATGCCATCTCCTCCGAAAATTTCTTTTTTTCGTTTTCGTCTTCCAGCTCGTCCTCTATTTCTATGAGCTGGTCCACCCTGACAGCGATCTTGCGGCTGCTGCTGCCTTCCCGGTATGCCTTGCTGTTTTCATACTTAGTTAAAAGCTCCTCGGCAATATAACGCTCGTAGCTGCCGCATTCAATAGATTTCTCTTCCTGTGAAGCAGCATCCTCAAGAGCCTCTGCTTCAGCGGCAGGTTCCTTTTTTTCGGCATCGGAATCAGGCGAATCCTTTAAGGACTCTTCTTCCGGCTTTTCATCTTTATTCTTATTTGCGTCTCCGTAAACCTCTGCTGCCGCTGCTGCCAGCTTTTCTGCAGAAGGCTTACCGTTTTTACCAAATAGCATTTATATCACTACCTATCTGTTTTATTAACTTATCTTCCTCCCACCGGTATATAACTTGATGGTGAAATCGTCTGCCGGACAGCTCCGGCGAAAATATACAGAAAATTATACCATAATTACAGGATGTCCGCCATCCACAGCCATTGCTCTATTTCTGCAGCGGAACATACACGGGGTTTCCCTTGGAATCATAAAGTATACGCATCTGAGGATTGCCCTGGGCGTCATACAGAAAATCTGACGCCGGTATATCCTGCACAGAACTTCCGGATACCACAGCAGGCTGTACCGTATCATCAGCGTTCTGCATTACCGCTGTCGGCTGCGTCTGAACCTCCGGTTCAGACATTTCGGATACAGCTGCCTGTTCAGTATTATCCTCCACAGTGTCAAGTGACAGAGTAAAGGGCGGAAGGTCTGCCAGACCGTCATCTTCCACTGGCGCCTCTGCCGGAGCCCCTGCGGGAGGCTCCCCACTCCCACCATTTTGGTGGGGTTCGGTTTTAACAGGTGCGGATTTTTCCGCTTCAGGCAGAGTCACATATTTCTGACTCTTCCTGATCTGCAGAAGTTTATATACAAAGATTTCAACAGATATAAGCACAGCCACCACAGCCATTATTATGAGTACTATCAGCCAGGATGGCATGCCGCTCTTTTCTTTATCACTTCCGTCCGTTCCGTTTCCGACCTCAGAGACCGGCGTACCTGTTTCATTGTCAGCCGTTACAGAACCCATATCGGCATTCTGGCCTGCTGCCGAATTCTGCTTATCAGCCGATGAAGGATCAGCCGCAGGACTTAAATTAACCGCTCCCAGTATGATGCCGTCGTCGGTATTTCCGGTTATGAATCCGGTGAGCCATGCCAGGGGTGCATTCCAGTTTATGGTGCACTCATTTGTTGAATATGCCTCAATGTGGTCCATATAGCACTTTGCCGCAGGAATAGCACCTTTTTTCCAGCCGGAGCCTCTTACCCAGGGGTCCTCCATGCCGCAGTTGGGTCCGCCTACCAGCACACCGTTAGGTGCCAGCGGAAAACTCTCATCGATCAGATGCGCCCAGTATCTGTGATGGGGATACATTGCAGTATGCGTGCCGTATCCCGTCACATAGGAATAATCATTTGCATTCCTTCCCAGCAGATAATCCATGGCAGATATGGCACCATTCAGATACCCGGCATCCTCGGAAAGGATATATGCATATGAGATCACTATTGCATTATCAGCAACCAGGGAGTTCGACCCCCAGATGTAGCCCTTGCTGCTGTCGGTATTGGAAAGGGTACTCTGTGCGTAGGGCAGACCGTATCCCTGCTCAGCCTCTTTTGCACAGTAAGCATCAGCCGCCTTAAGTACCGCAGCTTTTGCTTTGTCAAAATCTCCGGAGGGAACGGCATCCTTATTCAGCACTACTGACAATGTACCCAGGGATGCAGTATGTCCCCAGTCAAAACTTCCATAGGTATCAACGCTCTCTCCCCCGCCCAAAGTGGTCGGAAGATCCAGGAAAAACTTCGAAGCCTTCATATCGTCATAATAAGTGCTGTCACCGGTGGTTATATAAAGCTCTGCTGCCGCCCAGTAAAACTCATCCGAAACCTCGTCATCACCATAAGCGCCGCCGCCGTCTAAATTACCTATGGGTGCATACATATCCGGATGTGCCTTTGCCGCCGCATATGTACGCTCCGCTACATCAAGACACTGTCCCGCATATGTGTCATCTATGCCCTTCCACAGGCGTGCAGCCTGTGCCGCACATGCGGCTACATTCAATGTAGCTGCAGTGGTAGGCGGAAAGATCACTCTCTCTTTAGTATCATCTGCAGGTGCAACACCCAGCCCCGTCCATTTATCATCATGAACCTTATGGTAGACCATATCCTTATACTCACCGTCATTCACCATCATGGTCTGCATCCAGTCCATTTCCCATCTGGCCTCATCCAGAAGGTCAGGATAAGTATTGTTATTCTCAGGTATGTTCATGGTTCCATCAGCATAGGCCGCCGACATTCCCGTATTCACAGCCGTCTCATACTGGTTCTGAAGGATCCAGAGAGATATGCCGCCATTTACCACGTACTTTCCGTGATCTCCCGCATCGTACCAGCCGCCGGTCACATCCTGACTGCCTGAAGTGGCGGTATCGGTAAAGCTTGTTCGTATCTGTGCATTGTCCGAAGGATGTCCGGCAGCCCTTGCAAGAGCATTTGCATCTCCGGACGTTATATACTGGCTTTCTATGGCTATGCCCGATCTGTTCTGATAGAAATAGTTCAGGGAATCATAAAGCAGAGCTGAATACGTGTCGCTGTCGCCTATGGCAAACTCCCTTGACACCGCACCATCATCAGTCTTTAGGGTAAACCTTCCCTTTTCGTTAAAGTCAGAAAAATCCAGCAGATGGACATCATCATTTGAATCTTCATCATGTCCCATGGGAACGGACTTTCCGCTCCAGACTTCCTTTCCCTCAGCATCAACCACAGAAAACTTCACAGCACTCTTTGAACCGCTGAGAAGGGTGGCCTTTTTGTCCATTCCGGTAAAATATGTAACCTGATTTGTAAGTATATCCGACCTCACCCAGGGAGTCTCTTCAACATAATCATTCTCATCAGAGGTCTGGTCATAAAGGGACATATTGTCGAACTCTATCACGGTCCCGGCCGGGAAACACACACCGCTGGTATACTGACCGTCGCCTCCCAGATGGAAAGCCCACTCTGCCACCTCCATATCCTGGCCTGCGGTGAATTCCAGCTCTACCACTTTCCACTGTCCTGCCGTATCGTAGGGAATAGGATCCCAGGTGCTGCCCAAGTCTGAGCCGTTGCTCATATTGTGCCAGATTTCCACATCACCAGCCAGGTTGCCGATCTTTGTATAGTACTTTCCGGGATTTGATGCTTTTATCTCATAATGAACCTTATATGTGTGACCGGCCTTTATGGTTAAGCCCCTGTGCCTGAACTGGCAGTCCCACCTGTCCTCTCCGCCGTTTGATGCTCCTCCGGGATTTACTATGGTGATCCTGTACACCCCATCTTCTATCTCAAAATCCATCTTGCCCGTTGCCGACTCTACTATATGCCAGGGAAGGCCCTTGCCATCGTCAAAATCAGTTTCCCCCAGCTGCTCCCCGGCATGGACATATGCAGTTTTTGATAGTCCGGTACCCACACCACCGGCAACAGCTCCTGCAGCCATTACCGCAGTCATAAATATGCTTAATGTCTTTCCGATTATCTTTTTATTTCTCATAAAATCCTCCGTGGGATATTCCTTATTTTGTAACAGCTGCACTATATATAACACTGCAACAGACAACTATATCATTTTACCATGTTTTGCCGTAAAACTTGCGAAAAACACAGATAGTATAGTGGCAAATTCAACTTCCTCATGGTAAAATTGCTTTATATGTCAGGTTTACCATATAAGAGTGCACTAAACCTTTAATCAGACTAAAGGGGGATGATAGTATAGTATGAAATTAGCTGATCTGTTACCGTTTAAACATATCACCGTCCAGTGTCACGACAATCCCGATGCGGATACCATTGCATCAGGCTATGCCATTTATAAATATTACAAAAGCAAAGACAGAATCGTCCGCCTGATATACAGCGGCCCCAATAAGATTACCAAAGCAAATCTCAGACTTCTCATAGAGACTTTCAAGATTCCCCTGGAATACATCGAAAAGGGAACCCCAGTGGATGAGGAATGGAAAAAAGGACTGTGGATCACGGCTGACTGCCAGTACGGAGCCGGCAATGTGACTCATTTTGATGCGGATAACGTAGCCATCATAGACCATCACCAGATCGAGATCGATGACCTGCCCCTCAACACCATAATTCCAGGCAGGGGAAGCTGTTCCTCGATAGTGTACGACATGCTCATTGAAGCCGGCTTTGAGATAAACGATGATGAAGGTATTGGAACCGCTCTTTATTACGGACTCTACACAGACACCAATCAGCTTTCTGAGATATCCAATCCCGTAGACAGAGATATGGCTGACGCGGTACCGCATAATGCCTCACTGATCAATACCCTTAAAAACACCAACATTTCACTGAGCGAGCTGGAAATAGCCGGTGTAGCAATGCTCAGGTATTCATTTAACGAGGAGTACGGCTTTGCGGTTGTTAAGTCACAGGCATGTGACCCTAACATACTGGGGCTCATAAGTGATTTCCTTCTGCAGGTCGACAAGATAAATACCTGTACTGTTTTCTGCCAGAACGGGGACGGCTACAAACTGTCGGTCAGAAGCTGCGTAAGAGAAGTTAACGCCAGCGAGCTTGCATCCTTTCTTACCGAAGGAATCGGATCCGGCGGCGGACACTATGAAAAAGCCGGCGGCTTTATTTCAGAAAAGCTTTTCAAGAACAAATTCGATGCAATCAGTCTTGAAATATATCTGAGCAACCGTATGCAGGAATATTTCGAGATGTTCGAACTGATATATTCCGATGAATATGATATCGACATAAACGCAATGGAAACCTACGTGAAGAAAAAACTCCCCATCGGATATGTCCGGGCCAAGGATATACTCCCCATCGGTACTCCCATCACTGTCAGATCCCTCGAAGGCGATATGGACCTGACAATAGACAAGGATCTTATCATTATGATTGGCGTTAAAGGTGAGGTTTACCCCAACAGACTGGAAAAATTCAAAAAATCTAACCAGCCGCTGGAAGAAGCCTATGACTATGATAAATTTGTCCTCGAAAGCAGCTATATTCCCACAATAAAGAACAGACTGACAGGACAGAACGAACTGATCACAAGATACGCCAGTGTATGCGTTCCCAAGGGCGAAGTAAAGATCTTTGCATGCCCCCTTGACAGATATGTAAAAGTCTTCACGGCATGGGACAAGGAAAAATATATGCTGGGCAAGCCCGGAGATTATCTTGCTGTAAGATGCGATGATCTCCATGATATATATGTAATAGAACAGAAGATCTTCGGACTTACTTACGAGGAAGTCTGACTGCTAAGTTCGAGATTTAAGAGGGGAAGTTTGAAAGAAAAATGAGTACTGAAAATACAAAAGAATACCATTATGATGCCTTTATCTCATAC
Source organism: Lachnospiraceae bacterium (assembly GCA_024689605.1). The sequence goes on along the minus strand of JAILDD010000186.1, from coordinate 51,893 downwards.
AGGCATGTTGATCCTGACAGATTTGTAGCCGAACAGCTTCATAAAGAGCTGGAAAAATTCAAACTCCCAAAAAACATCGAAGCACAGCTGAAGAAAAACAATCCTGATGCTAAAACCAAAATAAACCGCGTCTTTCGTGACGAGGAAGAGCTTCCCCTTTCCAGCAGTCTGGAAGACCAGATCGTGGAAGCCCTGAAAAACACTGATTATCTGATAGTTATCTGCTCACCCAGACTTAAAGAATCCCAGTGGTGCCGAAAAGAAATAGAAACTTTTATCTCAATGCACGGTGTCGACAGGGTGCTGGCTGTTTTGGTGGAAGGTGAGCCCGGTGACGCTTTCCCTAACGAACTCCTTACAAGAGAAAAAGAAATAACAGATAAAAACGGTAAAAAAACAACCATAAAAGAAGATATTGAACCCTTAGCTGCAGATGTTCGTGCGGACAATAACCAGGCAAGACTGAAAGCTTTAAAGAACGAAAAGGTAAGGCTTATTGCCGCAATGTTCGGTTTAAACTATGACGAACTTAAGCAGCGCCACAGAGAACAGCAGACCAGAAAAATTATAACACTGGCAGGCCTCGTTGCCGCAGTATGTCTTTTATTTGCCGCACTAAGCACCTACTCTGCATTCACTTTCAAAAAACAGAATGAAGAGATCCAGGCACAGTCCGTGGAAATACAGCAGCAAGCCAATCAGCTCAGGCTGCAGTCCGTAACCCTTGCCGAAAAGAATGATAAGCTGCTTGAATACCAGGCCGCAACTCTTGCGCAGAATTCCCTGGACTGCCTGGAAAATGATGACCGTCTCGGAGCGATACAAAACGCATACTGGGCCCTTACGGAATATGACGGCAATGCCATGCCCTATAATGATAACTCAAGATTTGCGCTGACACAGGCTCTTGACCCTTATGATTATGGCACATCCATAAAGCCAGCCAGCACGATAGTGCTGAGCTCTAATGTGGAATTTATGTGTGCGTCGCCTTCCGGGGAGATTGCCGCAATATACGACGCTTCCGGAACCCTGAGCTTCTGGTCCATGAAAAACGGCAAGGAAGTATGCGAACCCCTGGTTCTTTCCGATGCAACTCTTTCCAAATATAAGACAGCATTTATAGATGAAACCCATTTTGTCTATATCGACCACAAAGTCCTAATGTGTTTTGACATTGACGCCGGATCCGCCGATGTCTATTTCGAATCGGATGAATTCCGTATGGACCTGTTCATAACCCTTTCATATGATCCTGACAAACAGATACTGTACGCCGCCAGAGGAAGGACCCTTTATTATATTGATGCCCAAACCGGTGACCTCATAGATAGCTACAACTATGAAAATGAGATAGCCTACGGCACTTTAAAAACCGTCAGCGATAATAAAGTGATATTTACAACGGATCAGATGATGGAGACCACAGTAAATGTGGTGGACGATTCCGGAAATCTTATATTTTCTAATAGCATTGGTTCCGCAACCTATAAGGACTCCGTTATATACGATGACAAGATTTACATACTATACCTGGATGAAATCGACGCAGATAATTTCCTTGGCAGCTCATATACCAGAATCTCCGGTTATGATATTAATTCCGGAGCGAATTTTCTTAATATCACCGACAAATACGTCTATGGAACCGAGCTGTACGCTATAGAAGAGAATGATGGGGTATTCCTTGCAGAGGTCGGCCTGTCCGGCATTAATGAGTACAATATGAAAACAGGTGAAAACCGGCTGACAGATTATTACAACGAGGGAATACTCTGGTCAGATGCATCAACCGATTTTGTTGTATTCATGACTAACTCCCATGAGATGTACAATCTGTACAAACATACAACCATAGGTTCTTCAGGATATTTACAGTGCAACCTTGAGAAGACAGATATGGTGGTCAGCATATACAACGGCTTCCTGATGCACGACAAAAATACCAACGAAGCCATTATATATAAAACCATGACCAGCAAAGATAAAACAACATCCGACAGTTACGAGCCCTACGAATGTGAAAGCTATTTTTCTGACTTTGCTAAGGAAAAGGCTGAAGAACTCGGCATTGAGAATGCAGAGTATGTCATGGGCCTGGTATATAATGATGACATGAGTCTGCTGAGCGTTGCCTATGGTGACTGCACTACAAAAATCCTCAACACTTCGGACATGTCCCTGATAGCCGAATATAAAGGGCTTTCCGATTATGAATATGTACTTTACTATTGCGGGATGGATTCCGAGGGGAATACTTACTGGTCTTCTGAAAATTACGGTTACGGCATAAGTCCCGAGGGAAATATGATCTCGGTCATATACAAACTTCTCACTGTCAGAGACGATAAGGTATATATGGGATATAAGACAAACGAAGAATTCAGCGTAGTGCCCGTATATACCACAAAGGATCTTTTGGAGAAGGCGGAGGAATATATGGAATTAGATGCGGCAGAAGAATGACGCGTTACATTAAATGTGTCTCACCACTTCAAATCTTTCCATCGATATGCCATCCTCATCCGGTGAGATACCGGCCTTGCTGCAGGCGATGGCCACCTGGTCATCCACAGTGTCCACGCCCTCAAGGTCAGGCAGAAGCAGTCCCCTGCGGTATCCCTTGGTTACTATGACACCGTATCTCTTTACATCAAGCTCTGCCTTGGAGGCAATGGGTTCAGCCTCGGAAAGTACATCAACATTTATCTCAAGGTAAGGCAGCTCATCCTCCGTAATGGCGGAAAATCTGGGATCCCTTGTGGATGCGCTTATTGCATTTGCGATTATCTCATCGGCAAGTTTATCTGTCACAGGACTTATGGTTCCTATGCAGCCCCTGAGCCTCCCGTTCTTATGTATGGATACAAATGCTCCGGCCCTGCGTTCCGTAAGCCCCTTTTCGGCTTCATTTCTTTTTTCGGAAGATACTTCCTTATCAAGCACAGTAATGCCCTCGGACTCCCAGGTGATGGGGGTTCCGTTTTTTATATAGCTTTCCAGGGAAAGTCTGGCCAGACGTACATAGGCGTCCTCACCCTCTTTTTTTCGAGTCAGTTCTTCCATTTCACGATGCTCCCATTTATCCAGGAATGCCCTGTCTTCCGTTCTTGAAGGTCTGCCTTCACTGTCCGTTACTGTTTCGTATGTGCATATGCCATAGCCTACGCCTGTCACATCCTGGTGTGAAAGCCGCTTAACCGATACTTCCGTCCTGTCAAAAACTCCTGCCATCATGACAAATGACCTGTGACCGCACTCCGCCGCCCTGTCCAGGAAATCCTCATCAAAATCAAAAAGCCTGTCGAATTCTGACGATGCCATCACATCCATGATACGCTCATCATATTCAGGGCCTTCAGGTGCAAAACCGTAGGGGCCGTGAGTCTTAAGCTTATGGGAAAGGTCGCCGCTGGCTACATAGACAGCACGTCTCCCCAGGCTTTCCACCGCCTGAGAAATCTCCATGCCAAGCTTATAATGGTCAGCCAAGGAAAGGCCGGACAGGCCTATCCGCACCAGCTTAAAATCAGAATATTTTCTCAGTATAAAATAAAGGGGAACCATAGTGCCATGATCCAGAGACGGATCACGTTCGCCGGAGGTACCGGCAGGAAGTCCTGCAAACTCTGCCCTTTCGGATATCAGCTGCACCAGCTCCCTGTCATACTCCACGCTCATCTCCACCTCCGGAGCACCGAACCTTGCAAAGGATCCTTCTGCACCGCTGCCGGGAGAAATATGAAAATAATCCGCATACATAATGCTGTGGGGCGACGAGATTATGACCGTATCCGGCCTTATCCATGCTATCATATCCGCCACACCCTCGTATGCCTCAATAGTTTCTTCTATAATGCTTTCACTGCCCCGTCCCACTTCCGGAACTATCATAGGTGGATGGGGAACCATAAAGCCTGCTATCATACGATCTCCATAAAGCGTTCCCGGATGGTTTCAAAGCTCTTATCCACAAGGCCGAAATCCTTTTCCTTGTAGTTCCAGAGTGCATAGCCTATGCCGTGACGGTGGAATACATTATGTATATCCCTCATCCAGCGTAGCCTGTCCTCGGGATCAGCCTGATCTATAACACCGTACTCGCCACAGTAAAGGCAGGCATTGTCTTTCTCGGCCTTTTCTATTGCCGGCCTGAAGATATCCTCAAAGAAACCCTCGCCGATTTCGCTGATGCCCTCTCTGTACACAGCACCCGCAAGGTCAGGGGGAAGCATCTCTCCGGCCTTTCTGTATTCTTCCAGTGTCTTAGGATAGCCTATATGGAAATCCGAAGGCATATCGTCTACCCAGTATGCAGCCTGGTGCGTGAAGATCATAGGCTCATAGCAGTGGAAGTTATATACTATCTTTTCATCCATGGGAATGTCAAGAAGAGGCACCGTGGTAACATTGCTGTAGCACACGCCTCCGATTATCAGAATATGATTCGGACAGATCTCACGGACGGTTCTGATAAATTCGGAAGCAACCTTATTCCAGGCATCTGCAACATCCATAAGAACCACCTCATTAAGTGGCTCAAAAGCTACCTGGTCGGGATAATCCCTGAATCTCTCCGCAATCTTTTTCCATAATTTGAAAAATCTTGCCTGCAGGTCCGCATCATAGAAAAACTTTTCCCTGTCCATGTCCTTCTTAAGGGGATCAAAAGAATAACCATAGCATTCATGCAGGTCGATCAGCATATTCAGTCCATGCTTCTCGCACCACTCACGGCAGTTATCAAGATAGACGAAGCCGTCTTCCTTTTCCGTTCCGTCCTCATCTTCAAGAACAATATAGTCTACGGGAACACGCACATGATCAAAGCCAATGGATGCTATATTCTGAATATCCGCTTCAGTAATGAAAGTATCAAAGTGTTCCTTGTCATACTTGGCATACTGCGATATCCATCCGCCTAAATTTACGCCTTTTAAAAATCCTTCAAGCTTTCTCATGTGTAACCCTCCTGTTGTTAATCAAGTAAAATCCTGCATCCGGCAGTGTACGGCCGTATGCGGCCCGATAACATCTGCACCCGCTGTATAGTATATCAGAGTGTGACCGTCTTTGAAATAAAGAATCTTTAAATTGAAGGATTTGGGAATAAAACAGAATAACCGACAAGGGGTCAGCAGTGATGTTTTCTCCGTGTATACCGGGAAAAGAGAAACAGTACCACTGTATTGTTCAGATAATAGATGACCCCGGTCCAAACTATGCCTATTGACCTGTCAGCAAACTTGAGGGTGAACATCTGAAGCATACCGAATGCTATGGCAAAAGCCACCATCATAACAGCAGACAGTATCATAAGCTTTCTGTCATTAAGAAAAACTCCCGTCACGAAAAAACCGATGATAAGGGCCGTGATCATACCTATATACTTAAAACCATGAGTGCTGTTATACATGGCTACAGCCTCATTGCTTACCATGCTTTCACCAATATAATAGCTCTGCAGCTGGTCAATTACATTCTGATACATGCGGCTGCAGAACTCCTGCAGGAGATTAGCAGCCACCAGGATCACTCCCCACACCTGCAGCATCTTTCTGGTAGAATATGCCGTCAGCAGCGTGGAACCTGCCGGATTCATTTCCTGCTTCAGCTTGGCCGGATCGGCAAAGCCTTCATTGGCGATCACAGCCTTGATACGTCTGCTTGCCAGCATAAAAATAACCGCAGTCAGCATCACACGGACAACGGCAATGACCATCCCCACCACAGTAAAATGCATATTCTGCATATCCGGGTGTAATTCCTCAGCATGACGGAAAATAAAACGCACCCCGCCCCCCACCAGAACGCAGAGGAAATTCAGGAGTGCAGTCTTGGACAGAGAATCCGACAGTATATAATTCTTTTCCGCGCAGGAAGCTGTTTTTCCCACTTATACGCCCTTCTCATGCATGAATATTTCCATTTTTTCCATATCCGGCACTTCATCGGTATCATCCGGGAAGAAAACCACCAGTACACGGTCACCGTTTTTTACCTTTGAGTAAACATTGCTGTTCATACCTACGGGTCTAACCGGGAACTTTCCTGTCTGGGCCCCGCTGTCATCAACATCATAAGGCATCATGACATCTGCCCTGTATCTCAGACGGTATGACTTAATATAGTCCTTTACACTGGTGTGCTTTAAAAGATATTTGCTTACTATCTCCGTCTCACACACAAGGGCTATATCCATATTTATTGCATTAAGCTCCCTCTTGGGCTGATGGATCAGCAGTTTGGATAAAAGTATCAGCAATGCATAAAGTACCACAAGAACTATAATATTCGTGAATATCTGACCAATACTTCCTTCATTTACACTTGATACGGTAGAGACGGCAAGACTGACGGTTCCGATAAAAGAGAGAAACAGCAATAAAACAAGCAGCAGGGATCCCCTGAAGTATTCCGCATGAAAATACTCCGCAATCCGGTCCTTCTCCGAGTCCCACATCTTGCGCCATCTTATATCCCTGCCAAACTGGTCTCCCATGCGCTCATTAAGAGCTTTGGGTACCGGTCTGGATGATTCACTGTTGGTTTGCGACATTACTTTTCTGACCCCTCATTTTGAACTTACAGGTATAGTATACCTTATATCACTTGAAATAAAAATAGCTGATCGACTGCACGTACTCAAGCTCCTCAGGATCATAATAGACTTTATAATTCTCAGTTTCTCCAAGCTTTATCAGGCCATACTCTTCCGGATCATCGCTGAGCACCTGATACTTGCCGAACACGTATGCACTTACAAGCCTTTCACGCCCCTTGCGGATAAGTTCCCATACATCTACTTTGCTTGCAGTCATTACCTCATACATGCCGTTGGCTGCAGGGTAACCCATTACCATTTCACGGCCGAATGCCAGGTAAACATCCGTATCATACTGCCGCACATAAAAGGTCATTTCTTCCGGCATGACAGCCCTGATCTTATGACCTTCATCAGTCTTCTTCACAAGCTCTGCCACTTCTATTGCCTCATCGGGAATATGATAGGGATTCTGCGCTGCACTTACTATATTCACATCACCAGCTTTTGCATTATATACGCTGCTGCCGCAAAGCACTATAACGGCAGATACCGCCGCAAGCCCTATGAGCCTGTACCCCGATGACAGCTTTGCTTCCGCATGAGCGATTGTGGCAGAAATCGGTATAAGCCAAAGAATACGGTAGTATGTATCCCCCGAATCTATGAGCTTTATGAATAGCCATCTTACAGGAGGCAGCATAAAAGCAAGCCACAGGACAGCAGGGATCCAAATGAAAAACGTTCGCTTCCTGTCATCCTTTTCCGCTATAAAAAGGTAGACATAGGACAGTGCGTAAAGTATTAGCAGGAAACCGGTCCCGGCATAATTTACCAATGTGGCGATATTCAGTTGGAGATAATTCAGCATGGAAGACATTTTAATCTATCTCCTACTTCAGCAATATATAAGCAGCCATATACAGCGCATTCGGAATACACACCAGCATTCCGTATAACACAAGCAGCGGTTTCTTCTGCCTTATCGCACTAACAAGACATGATGTGCAGATCAGGGCCGCCGTAAAAGCCACTCCCATGGATGTACACATACCGGAAAGTATATTCACGAGCAAAAATAGAAACCAGCCGTTGAAGAATAACAGTGAAGATAATGAAAACTTTTTATCGGTCGAGTTATTCCGTACCGCACCACATTCCCTGTTTATCCAAAGAACCCCCAGCAGTATCAACGGCACTGCTATATTGGCGAACATCGCTTTGCCCTGCCATGTCCTGGTCATCATAAAACGCTCAGCCGTATAAATGGATACGCTTCCGAATATCGCCAGCATGCTCATTGCACACATGAAAAATCCTACATCCGCCGCCCTCTCTGATGCAGGCGTTTTATAATCATCCCGTGAAGACATCACGCCATATAGCTCTCCGCCGACCACAAACCAGATCAGATAAACAAAAGGGAGCAGGAACAATGGCATCACAGTCCTGCAGAGCGCAGTCGCATGTATTCCACTCACCTCAGCCAGATAGGCAAACCACACCGGCATCACAGCAAGGGCATGGCGCATATCCAGCTCCGTGGATCCGCCAATATAGGGCATTTCCTTATACATGGTTCCCTGCTGCGTCGCGATAAGTGACTGCACTACATAGTAGATATTGTCGCCGTCGAAGAATACTGTAGTCACTGCCTTGTACAGCTGGAATGCCAGCAGGGCTCCGAATATGGTCCAGAGAATAATTGCCTCCAGGAAGTTTCTCCTGCCACGCTCCTTAAGTAAAGATGATAATCCCTGTATTGTATTGAAGGTTTTGCCTGTGCCGGGCGGCGTGAATTCTATGTGACCTTCCACATCCGCTGCACCGGAGTCCTTCGACTGTGAAGATACTGTCTCACCGGAGTCTGCCGTCTCAACTGACTTCCTGTCTCCCGTAGTGCCGCTACGCATCTTCCTGCCTGCAAACACCGCTACTCCCAACACCGCAAGAAGTATCTGCAGTATAGAATACACGGTCACACAATATATAAAATTATCCTGTTCTATGAGAAAAATACATGCAACGGATACCGGAAAGAAAACAGCCATATCAAGCAGCCATCCATATATATATGCGATATGAAATGTTCTTTTCAGGGATCTGTTACGAGGTACGAAAACAAGCCCCGCACAAAAAGGAAGGGCTATCAGAAAAAATATCAGCTTTATCGCTCCGGTCATGTAAATCATCATGCTACAAATTTAACTTTATTCTCTATATTCATTATTGAAAGGATACCTTTTCCCACATACCATGTCAAGAATGCCCCCCACCGGCATTTTATTGCAAAATCAGACTTTTTTTAGAAATTTCATCAATGCAGGCAGCAACCCCAGGCTTCCCCGTAGATGGGAGAATGCATGTATCGTGTGCCATATATGCAATCTGCATAATGATAAATTTTAAAAACAGGCAGCGAATCCGCTGCCTGCTACTCAAAAATCTGTGCAAATAAATCAGAAATCCCACAAATCCTCAAGCGGCGCTGCGGATGCGGCATGGCGCTCCTCTTCCGGAACAGGATCACCCGGTCTTATTATTACAGGAACATTTTCCATTCCATGTTTCCGGAGTTTTTCCAGAATGCGTTCTTTTAACTGTACTTCCCTGCCACTTCCGTCGTAGCATTTTTCAATATAGATTGCATAGAGATTATCCGCTAATGGAAGCTGCTCTGTATTAAATATGGTAACGTGATGCCCCAAATCATTTACAAATGTATAGCTTTTCTTTATATCTTCTTTTAAATCGGAAAAATCATAAAACAATTCTCTATACCTTAAATCCTCAGGGTTTACTTCATCCCTTCTCGAAACCGGATTCCTACAGGTAATGCGGACAGTTTGCCCCTCCAATATATCAATATTGAAAACAAAACAGACCGGCCCATAACTGCTTGCTCCAAATCTTGCCGCAATGTCACTGTTGTCAAAAAACAAATCATTGAAAATCTTTAATTTCTGATCCAATGCATCAGACCTTTGCGGTGTTTGTGCGCCTATCCTAACACCCTCTTCCCTGGAATATATCACGCCACGGTCCAAATAATCCAGAGAAGTTCTTGCACTGTTGGCATGAAACAGCTTGCCGTATTCAGGCCATCGCCTCCCCTCATCATCTGTCCAGTATGCATTTTTCCAGCTGACACAGCTTTTCGCAATACCTCTTAAAGCCGCAATTATATAATTTTCACGACACCCGGGCATGTCCGTAACTTTTACACCAAACTCATACCAATCACGGTCATCCATAGTAATATTCCTTAGCTTTTCCCCCGGCACAGAATTAAGTGCGTCAATCATTTGCCTTGTCTGTTCATCTAATTCTTCATCTGTCATTTTTATCTCCTTAAAATTGTCACTAAAATCACCCATGTTATATGCCCATCGACCGGATACACCTTTAGCTCATGTTCTAATTACCATTACCGCTTTTTCTATCCGCTTATTAATAGAGCTTAACTACCTCATATTCTATTCACAAAAGCTTTTAAATGATTTCTGAGATTTTCATTCATTGCATAAATATAACATTTTCTTAAACCTCTCGTAAGAAGGATACGGTATTTCTTTTTTTCAAGATATAATTCTTCTTCTACATAACGTGCAAAATATCTGCTACGTATAACACATTCAGCCTCATTTTGATTATTTAATAATCTACAAAGCCCCAACCATGAAAATGATGCATTAGCTAAATCTATTCCAAATTCTCTATGCAGGTCCTCATATACCATATTATAGTCTATTAACTGAGAATCCCTATTTTCAGCATTTCTTCTTTCGATTCTCGAACTATGCCACATCTGATTAATATATTCGTCGGTAAAACAAATTCTACCATTTTGGTAATCTAATTTTTTGTCAATTACTACCACAATACTATCATATTATAGTCCTTGAACATCATATACATCTCCAATATTTATTCTATTATCGTCATTCCTTTGCGTAATAAACCCTCTATTAGTGTTTCCATTATGAAAATCTTCAATAAAACAATTAAACAAATCTCTTATCGCTTGACGATCTTCTGAAAGAGGAATAACGTCACCATTAATTAATTCCATCTGGGTGTCATCATCAACCACCTCCAATAAATCAACTTCATAATCAAGATCACTTAAGTATATAAAATTCTCAGCACTATGATGATTCCTGACGACTACTCTATCTGCATCATTCCCAATCTGTAAAACCTGGTCTATCCAGGATAAATAACCATCACATTTGTTACATCTGAACAAAGACCATAATTTAAAATCTTCCACTTCTCTAGCTTCTCTAATTTTTGAGAGAGCTGCATTTCCGGAATCTTTTCTTGATATTTCTTGTAATGGGTCTATCAAGAATGTCCTGTTATCAGACATACAGATTAATCTTTCAATTCGATATATTCTGCCATACTCTTCATTATCTGGATCCAATCGATCAAAATCATTTCCAAAACGATGGAATTCATCAAAAATAAGCAGCTTCACATTAGGCGCATCAGGATCACGCTCTAAGAAAATAATATCAGAGTATTCAACATATAACAGAAAAGTGTATCTGAACCAATTTTTAACACGTTCGCTAACATTAGATTGCTCTATTATATCAAGAAAGTTTTCCTGACTGAGTAAAATATTAAACCGATACTCATTTATTTGTTGACACAAATCCTGCTTAACAACATCTGGAATATCCGATTCATTAATATCATCTATGATATATTGAAAAACACATTTTTTTATAATTCCTGTTACTGGCGCACTAGCCTGGAAAATAAATGCAACCAACTTTTGATTATCGATGCAATATCTTATCAAAAGTGCCGCAATCAATGTTTTTCCGCTTCCTGAAGCACCATTTATTATTTGAGTGATTCCATTATTTCCATTGGCTTCAATACTTTCTTTCATTGCATTAAATGCATTTCTTTGATCAGGTCTGAGTGAGTTTATTGCCATGTCGTAATCAAATCTGCCATACATGATATCAGCAATATCATGTACGGAAAAAGTACTTATATTCCTTTTTAATTCTCTGATTATTTCTTTTGGATTCCCTTCAGGATTGTTACCCAATATTTCGTTGATATAGTCAGCCATTCTATCAATGCCGTCAATACCACCGTTACAAATAAAAATGTTATTTCCCTGATATTCATGGTTATAGGCGACATTATCCTCAACATAATTGTGAAAATAAACGATAGGATAAATATCAATGAACAAATCATCAAAATTATAAATCGATCTGCGTATGGATGTGTAATACGACATTACCTGTTCTTCAGCATCCTCCGGATCATTAGCATCATAGTGATCATTATCATTTTGTTTTGTTTCGATTATAAATAATTTTCCTCGTCCATCATTACCATATCCAGCAATTATTACATCTACTCTTGCTCTTTCATTCACAGTGTTTTCAACATAGTACTCCAGACCTATTACAACATCTTCTCTATGTATTTTTTTTACGACATCATGTACATATATACCTAGTGATTGGCACCAGCTCTGAATTGTAGATAAACTAACACTTCCCACTCCATGTGGTAAATCTGCTCCCCAATTAGATTTGTTCAATGCTTCACTAAGAAGTGCAATGAGGTTAGATAATGAATTGCATTCTATATTGGGAATAGTATTTGGATGCAAGTAATCATAACAATTCAATAAGTGACTGCATCTGATTTTACTGCAGTTACCTTTACATAAAGGATTATTATAATCACATCCTCTGGTGTTGCCATAGCTTCCATTATTATCATTTGTATTTTCAACAAGCAATATTTGATTTTGATTGTCCGGATTTATTTCAAAGTGAAATGATGGGTTTTCACAATCCCATAAAAATTCTTTTTTTGATTTTAAGTATGGAAACATTATTATTTATCCTCATTGTTTATTTTTAAAATGTGTGCACAATTATGTTTAAGCGGAGTATTGACACCTTTTTATTTATAGAATTTCACATAGTGTAATTATCATCTAAAACAATCGAGTATTCAACCCAAATCCCTATACACTCTAAACAATTTTCAATCAGACATGTCCCTATACAATCCCTCCACAAATTGACAGAATACCTTTTAGGAGTCATTCTGTATTTCACCCGAAAGGCGGTAGCTGATATGCCCAGAGCAAAGAAAAAAACTCCCACCCAAAAGTCCCCCCAAAGAAAAATCAAAAATACGCTCATCGAACTGACCGGAAAATCCGCAGACTATCTGGCAATCTACAATCTTGATAAGCCCGACGGCTCAAAGATCAAGATAAAGGCAGTAGATGATGATAGCCTGCAGAAAACCCGTGAACACATCCTAAAAGCTGCACACTGCATCCATGAATCAAATCTGCCAAGAAAAACCGGCAGCAAATGCGATACCTGCTATATGAAAAAGCTATGTGGGAAATAGCCCGGAACCTACTCCCACTTCCTGAAGTTTTCCGGATTTTTGTCTCCGGTGTAATACCACTGCTTCCGGTTGGGATCCCATCTTGCTCCTAAGGCCTTAGCCTCATCTTTCTGCTCGAAGGGGCAGTTGATGTAGTGCTTCTCGCTCTTTAAGCGGTTGAGTTCTGCCTGTTTAGCCACCTGTGCTTCATTTTCCTCATACTCAAGTGCATCCCAGACCGCATCATCATATGCGTCCTGCAGATCCTCGCCCTCTGCTCCAAGTATTTCTTCCCAATCAATACCCATAATGAATTTCTCCTTTTCTTTTTTTAAATTCTTACTTTTGTCTTAACTGTTTATGAATCGCTACACCAGAACTTTTGCATTGCATGATGACTTACTGTGATCATATAAAACAGTGGCATCATACAATGTACGCTCATACTTTACGCTTACAGCTCCATCGAGTATGGTGGTATCTTCTTGACCAATGCAGGGTCCTGCCCCCTGGTAAAGAGCCATGCCTCGTCCCTCTTGAGCTTAAGAATAGTCTCCGGTAGCTTCCCTGCCTTCTCAGCGAAGAACCTGGCCGTATCGACATCCTGTCCGCCCATGTACAGCATGGAATCGCAGTTATTAATGATAGTCGAGGCTTTGGCCTTTTCATACATGGCCTCAAGCTGAGAAACAGACTGGAGTAGCACACTCACACTGATATCACGGGATCGGATCACGGAAATAATCTTGTCGAAATCCGGAATGTACACGTTTGCGGCAAAGTCATCCAATATGATATGTACAGGCACCTTGAGACAGTATTCCTCCTGTGCATCCGCTTCCCTGCACAGTACCTGGAAAAGCTGGGTGTAGAAAAGATTGACTATAGTATCCATGCTGCGGTCCGTATCACTAATATTCACGAACAGGGCAGTCTTTTCACGGCCCAGGTCAGCCAGGTTCATGCCCTTTTTGCACAGAAGCCTGTGATTTTCCCTGGGATCAAAAATCGTCAGCGCATTGGATACAAACTGCTGTATGCTGGCCCAGGTCCTTTCCGTAAGGAAGCTGCTGCTGTACATGTGGTATGCCTTTACCGCAAAGCTCTTCGGATTCTTTTCTTCAAGCTCGCAGAAAAAGCTAACCCCCTCCCATTCAGGCTTCCTGTAATTCGCACCTATCTCAGCAGTCATATTCCGATAGAGGTTTGCCACTGACCCAAGATGTCTTTGCTTTTCAGGCAAGCACTCAATGACATAGGCCATAAGACTCACCATTACATTACGTGCCGCGTCTGCCCAGAACATCTCTTTTATACTAACTTCATCGGGTATAAGGAGCTTGGCTATCGCAAGCAGGTCGAGTTCACGATAACCTTCAGCCTCATAACCGATAAAATCTTCATCATCTTCATCAATCACGATATGTCTGTCAGTCAGCACATCATAGACACGAAAGTCCATCGGTTCCATATAAGTGACGCTTGCCACGGCATCCAGCGGATTGTAGGGTGCAGACCTCTCCGGATGCACAAAATCTATGCATACAGTCCTGTAGCCCCTCTTTTCCATAAACCGTGCATACTTTTTGTACAGCATCCCCTTCGTATCCGCTACCACTACGCTTCCACCCGTATTTGCAAGGGTAGGCTCCACATAGCCACCGGTTTTTCCGCATCCCGTAATACCTGTGACAAGTACATTGTTGTTAAGCCCGGTCTCCCTTGTGTCCTCCGACAAGGTGCGGTCCAGTGCAAAAATTCTCTTTGAAACAAACTCTGACTTCATGGCAATTCCTCCTGTCAAATGTGTGTAGTGATTCCTGTTGCAAGGCCAAAGGCAATAGACTCTTCTGCATCCAGATAACAATCTTCCTTAGTCTTTTCCAGTACTTCTTCAAGTGTCCTTCCGCTACGCTCGGCTATGATCCCGCCTATGATCGACCTGGTCTCCATAAGCTTCAAAGCTTCTTTCTCCAGCTCCAGTGCCTTCCTGCTGCCGGAAAGCCCACTGATCAGCGGATCGTGGATCATTATCTTGGTATGAGGAAGCATTTCCCGCTTCTCTCCACCGAGGAAGAGTATGGACCCCATACTGGCTGCAGTCCCTATACACACTGTGCGTATAGGACTTTCTATCATCCTCATGGTGTCATACGCCGCAAGTCCGCTTACCACCTCCCCTCCCGGCGTATTGATACAGACAGTGATCTCCTCCCCCGGAGCATCCTTGTCCAAGTAGAGCAGATACTCTATCAGCTGGTTGCTGCTCTGGGGATTCACCTCTTCCGTAAAGAAGAGGATACGGTCCTGCAAAAGCCTGCTCTCGGGGCTAAAACAGTCGATGCCCCTTGAGGATTCCTTCAAAATAAGTGCGTTCATATTTACTCCTTTCTGCCATGTCAGGCCTGTGTTAACTGTTCTGCAAATAATATATTTTCGTGCTCTGCCGGTGCATACCAGCAGTGTTCATACGGGTCATATCGGAAATGACGATTCTTCATCGCTATACGGATTTCCTCCTCTGGCCTCTCCGGAAACCTGATCCGTATCATGCCGTTCACCTGCTCCATCCTCGGTCCATCAGCCACCCTTACAGGGTGTGGCAAAGTGTCAGCGTCCACATCATAAATTCCAAGGCTGTATATTGATGACCGCTGATTCCAAGGAACATATTTTTCCGGTCCAAGCGCCCCCATATTCCCCATAGTAAAACGGCGCCTGCAGTTCCACTTTGTATTTATCTGCTCATAGTTCCACGGTTCCAACAGTTTCTGAAGAGCCTCCTCCTCTCTCCGGATACTCCGCCCCCAGTCGATCACATCGCAGACAAGCAGTTTACGGTCGGCAAGCAGTCTGGCCGGTCTTAGCAGTGGAATCATTTCCGCAAGCCAGGTTCCTTTATCAAGACCGTCCCAACCTTGTCCATATGCACCATAGACTGCGTATTCCACCGGTATGCTCTCTGCAAGCAGAAAATCAACTGCAAAGCTTAAGGGGTCCGCAAAAACATAGATCAGATCCGTCTCATAACTTCTGTCGCCCGCACTTACGGATACATGCATATAGAAGCATCTTCCATCTGTATTAACCACTCTGGCCAGGTCAGCATCTCTCCATGTTTCTCCTGTAGCCCGCTTTGTTTCCTCGGCCATCCACCGCATTCCATCCATCCCTTCTGATAAGACTACAGGGAGATGCATATCTTCCAGCCGTTCTATTGCCAGCACGTCCACAGAAAAAGGGAGACCGTCATACTCGGTCTCCTGATTTACTTCCGGGTATATTCTGCCGACATTCCTCCAGTCATCAGTCCCCAGCGCCTTCGGGGTGTAAAAGCCCCACTGTACTGGCGGCCTGACATCCGAGATAATGAACAGGTCCGGCAGCTTCTCTGCAGCAATGCCTGAATACGGGCTAAAGAGCCCGGACAGGTAGAAGAGTGCCGGATAGTTGTTTGATGTGGGGCACCAGCAAATGCGCCTGTACTCCTGCACCACAGACTTCAGGTTTCTCATTGATTCAGCGTTGTTATTAACCATTATTTTTCCTTTCTCCGGACTCTTCCGGAATGCTGGTTTAACTATTGCTTTTTTTGTTATGTTCTTTTAGCATGGTATTCTGGACTCCATCATTGCCTCTGTTATTGCAGTTGCATCAAATTTCATTTGCTGCTCCTTTCTGGGGATAATACCCCTGTGCTTATGCAGAATATCTGCTTTAGTGTACAAAGTCTGTTCTGACTGGCATGCTATATATGTCAATCCACATAGCAAGATGGTTTCAGCATCAAAAAAGCAGAAAAGCCTTTACCCAATAGTGCTTTTCTGCTTTGCCTTTAAATTATACGGTAGGAATTTTCTAGGAATTCACGCAGTTTTATTATGCGCTATGGCAATATCCTCTATGAATGAACGTATGACTTTCTTCACGGGACGTGCCCCCAACTCCCTTACGAAATGTTTCTTTACCAGGTCTTCCAGCTGCTCTTCCGTAAGTTTATCTGGCAACCATCCCATACCTGACCTGCGTGACCTTATATCCGCCACATCCCTTTCATACTGGGACGCCATTATATTCCTGAAATCATCCCTTGTGAGCGCATTGAAATCTATGATCGCAGTAAACCTGTTCAGGAGTTCCATGTCAAAAAATTCTGAAAGCTGTCCCACGGTCTCTTTGAGCTCGCTTCCGCTTTCCCTTGAAAATCCGATGCGCTCGGAGACGGCCTTGTGCCCCGCATTCGTTGTAGCAATGATGATCGTGCGTGAAAAGTCTATCAGAGTACCCCTGGCAGTTTTTATCCACCCTTCCTCGAAAGCATTCATAAACAATCGCTGTACGCTTATGTCCGCTTTCTCAAACTCATCTAAGAGAATAACTTGAAACGGATTGGACTCCAGGATATCAAAGGGGAGTTCTGCCTTTGAATCACTGCCTTTGTAACCCGCAGGCGAACCTATTATACGATTAATAGATGCGGCAGAATGATACTCCGTCATATTCAATATGATAGGCTTTGCATCCGTAAGCTCCGCAGCGATTATTTTGGCGACCTCAGTCTTGCCCACTCCGGAATTACCTGCAAATAGAAGGGTAATGGGGGAGGTTCTGGGGTAGAGATTCAATTGATCACGGGTGATGATGTCCATGACTGTCCCTATTGCCTCATCCTGGCCCTTTATCACACTGAGCCTCTGACGAAGCCGCTCCATGTCCGGTTCGGTCTTTTCACTGTTTCCGGTCATTATCCTCATCGCAGTCTCTCGGAGCTGCAGGCGTGTCAACGCTATAATCGGATTAGCCTCAATAGCTTTGAGCACCACAGGATCCGTAGCCTGTGTCTCAAAATTCCGCTTTGCAATAAAGGCATCCGCCATGGCACGGTCCATTAAAGTAATGGCATTGTCAGGCCTATGTGAACCTGCGGTCCTGAATTCATCTGCTGTCACCACGATCTCGTGAATCACTCTGTCATTTAAAACCACTGTCTGATGATAATGGTCAAACATAGTCACCTGCATCTGCTTAAGAATCTCCTCCGTCTGCTCCCTCGTAAACTCATCCACGATAAGCCGGGTAAATCTTCTGTTGAATGCCGGATCACGCATAAGATTCTGGCTCTCCTGCAGCGTAGTAGCTGCTATGACCTTCATATCTCCCCTGGCAAGAGCCGGCTTGAAGATCTGCGCAATCTTATCGTATGTCTGTCCTTCGCCTACCATCTGATGGACCTCATCGATAAAAAGAATGCACTTGTTTGCAGGATCCTGAGCAAAATCAAGGACTGTCTTTACCTTCTTCTCAACATCACCCACCAAGCCACTGCCCGCAACGATATTTGAAAGAGGCAGCTCCCAGATAGTGCAATCCCGAAGCTGGTCAGGTACCGATTCATCATGGTTGGCAATCCTTCTTGCAATTTCTTCTGCAATCTTCGTCTTGCCCACACCTGCAGACCCAATAAGCAGTGCATTTGGTTTAGTTCTGCCTATCAGGCAGCTTTCTGTCTGGGCAATGAGCCCGTCACGAAACATCGTGGGGAATGCATCCTTAAAGCGCTCATTATAATTTATAAGGTACTCTGTCGCATCAGGTTCATGCCTGCTGAAGAAGGGGTTCAATGCATCCATTTCCTCAGGATCAATAGGCTCATCCATATCCTCTTCTTCATCACCCCCGTCCTCTTCCCGGCTATTAAGTTCATCCGGCACGGATAACGGCACAGACTCAAGAATTGCCATTATGGCTTTTTCATTGAACTCTATCTTCTTGTCAAAATAAGCTCTAAACATTTTCCGTGCCTCCGTTTCATTCATTTTTTCAGAAAGGATGAGAGGATCCTCCAGCCTGATGAGCTCTATGCCTCCATCTCCAGACATATAAGGAAGCTCCCCTATAACCCTTTCCATAACACTTGGCTTAAGGATGAAATCCTCCAGAAACTTTCCCTCGGCAAGCTCAAGTCTGCCCAGAAGCTTACGGTCGCTGCCACACTCCCGGGTATCCCTGAGAATTCCAGTAACCTTTCCATCGTCATACATACGGTACTCTGTAATGGTCTTATTTTCGTTCTGTTTCATTGGTAATCCTCCTGTGAATTAGGTGAAATATACAGGTTACGTACTGGCTCCATATAAAAAGAACACCTGCTCAATTTCGTGCACACCTTATAGCAGTGTTTTATCTCGCCTTCGGAAATACAGTCGGTTTGATTGTAAAATACTACACCGGCTGCATCAGTCCGACAGGTTTCATGGTATAGTCTTACAGTTCCATGGAATACGGGGGAATCTTCTTAACCAGAGCAGGGTCTTTCCCTCTGGTAAAGAGCCATGTCTCATCAGTCTTAAGCTTAAGAATGGTTTCCGGTAACTTTCCGGCCTTTTCTGCAAAAAATCTGGCCGTGCCGACATCCTGACCGCCCATGTACAGCATTGAGTCGCAGTTGTTAATGATGGTCGAAGCCTTTGCACTTTCATACATACCATCAAGCTGTGAGATAGACTGGATTATCACGCTCACGCTGATATCTCTTGATCTTATAACGGAAATGATCTTATCAAAATCAGGAATGAACACATTCGAGGCAAAATCATCCAGCATAATATGAACCGGCACCTTCAGGCAGTAATCATCCTGTGCATCCGCATCCCTGCACAATACCTGGAATAGTTGGGTATAAAACAGATTTACTACAGTATCCATGCTGCGATCCATATCGCTGATATTTACGAAGAGCGCTGTCTTCTCACGGCCCAGTTCAGCCAGATTCAGTCCCTTTCTGCATAAGAGCCTGTGGTTTTCTCTGGGATCAAAAATAGTAAGCGAATTAGACACGAACTGCTGTATGCAGGCCCAGGTCTTTTCTGTAAGGAAGCTGCTGCTGTACATGCGGTACTTCTTGACCGCAAAACTTTCCGGATCCTTTTCCTCCAGCGCACAGAAGAAGCTAACTCCACCCCAGTCCTGCCTTTTGTAATTTGCACTTATCTCTGCAGACATCTCCCTATAGAGCTTTGCCACGGAGCCAAGATGCCTTTGATTTTCAGGCATACACTCAATGACATAGGCCATGAGGCTTACCAGTACATTCCGTGCCGCATCTACCCAGAATATTTCTTTTTTATCAGCTTCCTCCGGTATCAGAAGTGCAGCCATTGCCAACAAATCCAATTCACGGTAGCCTTTAACCTCCCTCCCAAGGAAATCCTCATCCGAATCAATAACGCTCCTATACCTTCCAGATACAACATCATAAACATGGAAATCCAAAGGTTTCTTATAGGTAACACATGCCACTGCATCCAATGGGTTGTAAGGTGCCGATCTTTCCGGATGCACGAAGTCGATACACATCGTCCTATAGCCCCGCGCCTCCATGGCGGGGCCATACTTTTTGTACAGCATACCTTTCGTATCTGCCACCACGATACTGCCGCCGGTATTCAGAAGATTCGGCTCCACATAGCCTCCGGTCTTTCCGCACCCGCTGATCCCTACCACCAGCACATTATTATTCAGACCGGTTTCCCTTGTGTTCTCGGACAAAGTGTGTCCCTGCGCAAGCACTCTGTTTAAAGCATATTCTGCATTCATTTTTACTCCTTTCTGCCATGTCAGGCCTGTGTTAACTGTTCTGCAAATAATAAGTTTTCGTGCTCTGCCGGTGCATACCAACAGTGCTCATTAGGGTCATAGCGAAAGTGCCGGTTCTTCATTGCCATACGGATCTCCACTTCCGGCTTTTCAGAAAACCTGATCCGGATCATTCCGTTCACCTGCTCTACATGCGCCTCAGCACTCACTCTTACAGCATGGGGCAGGGTATCAGCATCCACATCATAAAATCCAAGACTATAGATTGACGAACGGTCATTCCATGGAACACAATTTTTAGGCCCGGATTCATCAAAATCTCCGAAAGCAATGCTCAGCTTATGTTTCCACTTAGTCAGCTTAGGTTCATACGACCACAGTGCCAAAGCAGCCTGAAGAGAATCTTCCTCTTCCCGAATGCATCTGTTCCAGTCGAGCACATCACTTACAAGCAATGTAGAGTCCGCAAGAAGATGGGCCGGCTTTAAAAGTGGAATCATCTCTGCAAGCCAGGTTCCTTTATCAAGTCCATCCCAACCCTGTCCGTATACACCATAAGCCACATATTCCAGCGGTACGCTTTCTTCCAGCAGAAAATCTACCGCAAAGCTTAAAGGATCCGCAAAAACATAGACCAAATCTGTTTCATAACATTTATCACCTGAACTTACAGATACATGCATGTAGAAACATCTTCCATCAGTATTTGCCAAGCCGACCAGGCTCTCATCTCTCCAGGTTTCTCCTGTAACCCGGCGTGTATCCTCGGCTATCTGTCTCATTGAATCCATTCCGTATGACAAAACTATAGGAAGATTGAGATCTTCTAGCCTCTCTACTGCCAACACATCCACAGAAAAAAGGAGACCATCATATTCAGTCTCCCCATCCACATTCGGTTCCGGATATATGTGGCTCGAATTCATCCAGTCCTCAGACCCTAATGACCTTGGTGTATAAAAGCCCCACTGTACCGGTGGCCTGACATCAGAAATGATGAACAAATCCGGCAGCTCTTTATCCTCAATACCTGAGTAGGGGCTAAAGAGCCCTGACAGATAGAAGAGTGCCGGATAGTTGTTTGATGTAGGACACCAACATATACGACTATAATTCTGCACCACAGACTTCAGGTTTCTCTCATTTTCTGCTTTATTCTTTACCATAAAACATCCTTTCTGCCGGACCCATGCGGCTTGTTTGATAAAACAATAACTACACAGCTATGCAGCCGAAAAGCTCGCTTCTTTTCGGTTGCATTCACTGCACACAATACAAGCATTCTCCCAAACTCTTGGCTGGTTGGGGTCTCTTCGCCGGAGAATCCCCGATTCCAATTCGCACCCACAGCCGGCACAATGTCCGTTCTGGCTATTCAGTAGAGACTGCTTGTGTTCCTCATAGAACTTGATCATCGGCGCAAGTTCTCTTTCTATGCATTTCAGTTTATGCATCTTTCCGTAGCTGATATGCAGAGAAGCCGCATCCGGAATCTCATACCCTATGCAAGTACTGCATGCGTAGTGGACCGTAATGGTATTCAAAGGAGATTCGATCCACTTAAGCGGTTCACGCTCCTCTGATGTCATGTATCCCTCGGTCCACTTACATATTGCTCTCGGAAATACACGATTCTTGTTAGGCAATCCTTTTATCCTTTCTCCGCAGATTGCACACCTGTTCTGTTCGCTTATTACCTGACTATTCATTTTTAACCTCCTTTGATTTTGATGCTGACCACTTGTCAGCAGATTTACAGGACCTGGATTTCGGAGTCCCGTTACCATAAAAAAGCCGCACGAAAAAACTGCCGTGGATGGGACCCCATCCACGGCAGTGAGTTGGTAATTGTCAGAACTGCTGAATCAGTGCAGGATTTGCTGATGCAATCGCTCGTACTATGATGATAAATTCCTCCAGCATATCATCCACCTGTTCCATAGTATCGAATGAAATGTATTCAATATCATCCTTAGGACCACCATGCATGTACTTAATCACCTCATTGCAGGCAAGGCAGCCTGTGTCACGGATATATGCTGCATCCTTCTCCGGAAAAGCACTGAATGTCACAACCTCACAGCCACAATTTATGATCGTATCCGTGTCACATACAGGAAGACGGTCAGTACGGACTGCCCCATAGGAATCAGCGATATCCTCCAGCATCTGATTCAGCGGTGATCCACCACACAAATCCTCTGCACTGTTATGGAAAACAATCTGTTCTCCACCGCCAATCACATCCAAGTTGACAGTAATCATCGGATGATGTTTCGAGAAGTGCAGCCTGCTTCCGTAAAATCCGCTCTCCTCCCTGTCCAGGAACACGAAGCACACGCTCGGATCTCCCGCTTGCCGCAAACACAGATCCAGCATCACAGCACAGGATGAGCCATTGTCGTTGGCTCCACAGGATCCCGGTACAATATCATAGTGTGCACAGACCGTTACCAGGGCACGATCCGGATCACCTACAATAATATTCAGCGCTTCATGGTCCGTCTCATGGTGGTAATAGATCCAGTTCCGTGAAAGGATCTCACTAATACGATCGAACCGCTCCTCGCTGCTGCAGTAGGAAATGTACTGCAACAGCTCTTCAAGCCTTGAATTTTTCATTGAAAAAACCTCCTATTTGTTACTCTGCCGCTTTCGTGACGGCAGGTTGCTACACTCCGTCATTTTCGGAGTCCCGTTATCTTAAACTGATTTTGCTGATTTTGATACCTTGATCATTAATTAAAAGTAGAATTTGTTACGCGTTGATAGTATGTTATAATGCGTAATTATCGGATAAATCTTGGCATAATTTTTGACGGATAACGTATATCAATAAAGGAGTTTTACAATATGAAAGAATTATTTTGGACAATACAAAAGAGCGCGATTATAGATAAGATCATGGAGGAGGGAGAGTATTGGCCTGATTTCAATAAAAGTGATTTTTTTTCCGGTACGAAACAAGCATCGCAAAAACGTGATTTTTATGACTTAACTAATGCTTTATTTATACGCAATAATGGGGGGAAGAAGGTAGAGGGTTTAGTTTTTGCTTTTCGGGCGTATGATCCGGAGTCTGATATGAAAATTACGGAAATCGAACAATTTCAGAAATTTATTTCAAATAAAGACATCGATCACAGCTGGTCAACTTTTTTGAGAAAAGGATGCGAGATATTACTTATTGAAAAAGAGATGGATTTTAATCCCCTTTACATGGATTATAATGATTATTCTGTATTAATTCCACCATTGACAAATATAACAGATGTATACGATATGAAGGATTTTGAAAGAATCGTGGCAGAAATGTATTATGGGGAGGTAAGTACTCCTTCACCATATCCACTTAATCTAATACAGGCGTTACTGCCATGTATAAAAAAAGAAGATATAATCGGTAGATTTCCACTATTCGAATTGTCAACAGAGAAAAAATATACCCACAAGCATGCAAAGGATTATGAAATGAAAGATGATTATGGGCTACCAGCCTGCTATTTAACATTTCTAGGGGAAATATGCCAGAAAGTGGAAGATTCAATATGGTGGTTCAAAAAAGCAGCTGCGAAAGGCGATGAAGCAGCAAACTGCCATCTAGGAAATATATTCTATCGTTATGAAGAATATGAAAAAGCTGCGAATTATTATTTAGCATCTGCTGAGCAAGGATCGGCCTTGTCTGAGTATAATATTGGAGTTATGTATTATAAGGGAATATGTGGACTTGATAAAGATGAGGAACGTGGTATTTATTGGATAAAACAAGCAGCACAACAGGGATTTGATGTTGCAATCGACATGCTGAAGCATCCTGATGAAGCAACTATACTTTTATATTGAATAGTAAAGTCCGTCTTCGTAAATCTGATAAGATTGAATGGCGTACACTTAATGAAAAGGCCTCCTTTGGTTTTTATCCCATAGAAGGCCTTATAATTTTATTTTTGCTTATTTTTCACAGGCTCATACCCTGTTCCCTAATCCTCATCATCCCAGTCCTCCTCATCCATCTCATCCCATATTTTCTCCCAAGCCTCTAATTCAGCCTCCATATCTGACTTCCAATCCTCATCCGGTACCTCCCAGTCACCTTCCGAATTCGTTTCAACCATCTTCTCAATTTCCGACCTAAATGCATCATCTTCATTCATCCTGGCTACATCGCACATCATATCCGCGGATACTTCGGCATAATGTTTCATTTTCACCCTAAATGTAAAATAAAAACATGGATCCGTCATGAGGAAACGAAGCGTTGTGCCAATGTTCATTATGCAATATCGTACAGCATCAAAATCCGCCACATTAGTCGTGTAGATAAACTCTTCACCCGATGCTTTTCCTCGTTTGATATCCATCACCTTTAACACATAATCGGTTCCTTTTTCATAGCATCTCATCTTATCACTCCCTTCTGCCATCTTTTCAGTGATTAAATGAACTAGCTTCTCGTCATATGAATCAAAATCCACCTGTATATTCACACCTGTCGGTTCCGGAAGCTTTGACACAAAGCCAACATTGGGTGTATGATTACACTTAAGCGTATCGCTGACAAAACTCAAAAAACTTGGCGTAGTAATGAGACTCATGACAACGCTCGGTGCATAAAACGCAAGTTCCTCAACAATTGACATATCTACAGTCTTCTTAAGACCTGACAACTGTTCCAACCCCTTTGAAATCTCGTTTCGGTCAAGTTCAAAGTATTCTCCATAAGTTTCCATTACTAAATCCGTTATAAAATTCTTAATCTTACTATCCATTATTCCATTCTCCTTTGAGATCTGTTAATTCGATAACCTGCGTGTTACTCAATTATGGCTATAAAAACAGCCATCAATATAAAAATCAGACACTCTGAAGATCAGCGCTGATTTAACATCATTTTATATAATAACGCTAAAATAATATATGTAAAGACACTCTATGCACCAAAAAAATCCCCTGCAGATGGGCTACCCATCTGCAGGGGATTTTGATCACTTTATAACCTGAAAAACACCAGTACGCAGGTCATAGTCTCCATACACCTTGGTCCCATCGTTCTTGACATAGACATCCAATGCAAGCGTATGGTTCTCACGGAACACAGCAATAACACGTCCGTCTCTTCCTGCTGTCGGATATGAACCCCAGGCGTTCGGCCAGCAGTGGGTAAGCATAATCGTGTTGTCGATCTGTGCATCTTCAGTTCCCCAAAGATCCATGTCCCTTCCATCAGAAAAGTGCACGAATCCTGTTGAGTTATCGAAATATGCATTAGTATCGATGCTTTCAAGATACCAGTTCTTTACGTTGTATCCATCGCTTACTGGATAAAGCACCTGGAGTCTGTCTCCGATTTTGCAGGTCCACAACTGATAGGTCCCATAGTTATTCAGGTTATATCCTGTTGAGGATTTTCCTGAGTATGTGGATCTGACATGATCACCAATGGAGAATGCATATCCCTTGCCGGATGTCGGTGTGTCATAGATCATCGAATTTGTTTTGTCTACGATGCTCTGTCCGTAAGTGCCACTGTACCCCGTTGCGTTTGTATAAATATCGCAACCAAATCTCTTGACTGTGGTCTTACCGTTTGCATCGATGCTTGTCGGATCAACGACCTGCATGTAGCCTGCAAGGTAAATCTTACCATCCCTGACCCCGTCATCCCAGGTTCCGGCAGCTGTAGCATCCATCGGCAGGGATGACACCAGGGATACCGCTGTCAGGGTTCCCATAAATATCCTCCTGATCATGCCAAACATCGAGTTACCAAAAAGCTTCTTAAACATAATAAATCCCTCCTTTAGGAAATTTGATGCCGCATACTTAGCGGTGTGTTTGCAGGATCCGAAAATTTCGGAGTCCCAGTTTCTAAAATAAACGGTGGCAGATTTTCGGAGCCCCATCTATTAAAAACAGGGAGATTGTGGATTCGGCTCACCCTTAGAGGACTAAACCGAAGATTTTACAGAAAAATTTGCAATACATTTTTCAAACGTTTTCTACATCAATATAGAAGTGAAATTTTCGATATTCGGATTAACAAATCAGACTTACTGTATGGTGGGACTCCCAAAATCAGATTTTTGTTTTAGATAATGGAACTCCCAAAATCAACAATATAACAATTTTTACTGGATCATGAGATCCGCAAACCCAAACAAAGGAGAAAAAAATGATAAATCAGAAAAATGCAGTAACTCTCAAGGCCGTAAGCAGGAAGCTCATCTTCAAGCAAAGCCGTAAGGATGGAAAGGGAACTTTCTACAATTTCATTATCCCTGGGTATGGCAGCATCTGTCTAAATACAGATGCCGTAAAATATTCTAGAGATGAGTGGGGAAACAAAGTTGCAGATAAAATGGACATCTGCCTTGGCAGTGAAGGTAAAGAATTTAAAGTCAGCATAAAAAACAACAATAATAAATATAGCTATACCTCTCACTCAGCAAAAGAAATCCAGACTGCATGGTCAGAAAATCAAAAGCAGTATTTTGAAAAACAACAATTCGAAAGGACTGCATAAAAATATGCCGCAGACACACTATCGTCTGCGGCTTTTTTTGCTCCGAAAAGAAAATAGAGCATGAGATTCAAATAAAACTAAGCTGCTCCATTTTTCCAATAAAATCAGGATAAACAATTCTTTTGAATTCTTCCTTGTTCTCCATTGCTTTCTCCAACAAACCCTGCTTTTTTAACGATACAAATATAGCTGCCGCTTCCGCCTGACAATTGATTGACTTTTTTGGATTAAACACAATATCCGAAAAAACGTCATAGTCCATAATACTTTCAGATAGTTCATCGTTTAAATGTAATGCATGGATATATAACCAGTTATAAAAAAACGTTTTAGGTTCCGTATCAAAGTCTTTTCCAAAAAACCGAAAACCCACTATGTTACCACTATTAATTAAACGCTCATCTGTTTTTGCATCCCTTGATGAAGCATCTAACAGATCTACATATGGGCCGCCTTGTTCAAAAACCTTGCTTGCCTGAAATGCTGATTCTACCGAAAATACCCTTCCATTTTTTGTACTTATCTTAAGATTAAAAGCACTGAGTTTCACTCCCAATTCCAATGCTGATTTACTGGAAATTTCTAATATTTTCTTGCCCGGATTGTGTTCCAGGTACGCTTGATGCAAACTGTCTATACATTTTCTTTTCTGTGAATCCGAAAAACCACTAAAAAACTCAAATTCTACATTTTCACGTACAAAATGATTCCGATCAAATGTAGCAACAAAAACCGGCCTAGTTGCCATTTTGCTCCTCCTCTTTTTTCTTCCATTTTTCATAATCGTTACGCGGTGAAAACACCATTGGATTCACACTCAAATCTTTTTCACTTTTACAAATCCCAGTTGGAACAACTTCACGATAGCGCGTTAAATCCTCATCTGATTTAAAGTATACAGCAGTAATGCATTCTATTGGAATCGGAGAAAACACCAACACCTCAGCCTGCGGATTTGTTGGGTAAAAATCTGCTGTTACTGGTTTATCAGCTCTGCTCGGGAATCCCTCTTTATCATCAAACAAACTGATAAACGCTTGGCTCCCTTTGCGATCCTCCAGTAGTTTTTCATACATACTCTTGTCTCCCGCATTTGTCCAGCAGTACGCACAATCCAATTCTAATAGTATTCTTTTGGCATTTAGCCTCAAAACAGCCCAGTGCTTCTCTGGACAATCATTTCTGATTTTACAAAACATTTTATAATTTGGCCATTCTATAGATGTGCATAAAGCATTCTGGCACTGATCATATCGAACATTATCATTGAATTCGTAGCTAACACCACGATCCTTTAATGTTTCCCTTGAAAGAAGACCATGTTCAAATATACTTTTTAAATTCTTTACATTGGTAAAATGATATAACGCTTCTATTTCTCTTTTCTCTATAAACTCTCTCATAATAAATGCTCCTCCGAAATTGCGATATGACGCTCATCTTATGCGACGGATCACATATTTAGAGTCGGTTGTACTGTTTTCATCATATATCTCTTCATAGAACAGATACCCTTTGTTTGTATTTTGGAAATTCTCCAGATGATCTCTTTCAATTACCTGCGGATCATATTCTTTTACAAAATCTGGATCCATACGAAAACAATTTGTTCCGACAATGAAACCGCCCTTTTCCAAAAGATCGGTCTTTGATCCCCCTTTTTCATACAAGATCGTAAACCGATTCTTGCCATCAGCAATGGACGAAAATGCCATCCAATGTCCCAGATTGCTGTTATTGATCGGCACGTATTCCTTTACACTGCGGTAACGTTCCAAAAGAAAGGCACAGATCTGCTTCATCATTCGCTGGGCGTTTTTCCGCGGATTCGCTTTAAGGTTACTCTCTAAATCTCCTTCTTCATTCCAGATATCTCTTCCCTTATATTCCTTATTATTATCATTGATATATACCAGGTTTTCCCACCATCCGCTCTTGACGGCAAACACATACTCCATCAGCGGCCCGGTCTGTATGGCCTCCGATATAATCAACGGAAAAGCAATCGCATTCATCCCCCACGACACGCTGTACATATTTCCATCTTCACAATACCAGCGTTCCGTCTTCGCTTTTAATTGTTCAGCAAACTCCTTTCCCTTATCACCATCATTTTTACCACACCAAGATCCATATTCATCACACCAGGCAGCCAATTCTTCCTTCACATTATCACGGATTTCCAAAATTTCTTCCTTATTTCTGCCGTTATAATGTATCTCTGCATAGTTGTATGTTTCAAATAAATACCCTCTGGCAAGTGTTACCAGTATCCGCCGAATCCCCTTACACTTACAGTTATTTTTTTCCTTTTTTTCCAGTATCCCGGCCGTTATTCTGGGATATTCTGGTAGCTCTGTATATCCCTTATACTCTATTTTTTCATTCAGCATCGGTTACCCCTCTCTTCCAATCTACTCCGAGATAATCTGTTCCAGAATCACCTCAGGCTCAAAACACTTCCAAAAGAGATCAGAACTCCCATTCTTATCAATCTTGTATAGCATGCGAAGTGCCTTTTGTTTCTCTTTCTCATTATTCCGCATCTTTCTCCAATTCATGATATCCCGTATCAGCCTGAAACTATTGTCCTGCATACCACGCCCCACCAAAGCTTTACGTTCAAGCAGATCACGGTATTTTACCATCTGTTTCTGCCAGGTACCTATATTGTCATCCTGATCATAGTAGCCTTGCCATTTAGCACCTATTTCTTCATAATTTCCTATTTTCTTCTCAAGTTTCTTTTTTTCACTTGGCTTATCTTTATCCTTACTCTCAGCAGCCGCCTTTTCTTTAGCAGCATTGACACTCTCTATATATGCATCGTTGTTGCCCAAATTCTCTTCATTCTCTCCAACAAGCATTCGATACCATAAATATTTTATGCCTATATACAAAAACAGATGATATGAACTATACCCGATAACTTTATCCGCAAGATCCTTGCCCACCAGCCTTTGCAACTCCTCTTTCTTTTCATCTTCGTAGTACAAAAACGGCAAAATGAAATCACTGCTTTCTGCTGTCTTCAGGTATTCTTCGCATTTCTCTTTTGTAAGGTCTGCCTCACGAAGATCCTGTAAAAAGCTTTCCGCATCATATGTCCCCATACGCTGATTTAGACGTTTCTTCCACTCGGCCTCGTTAGTTCTTGCATTTTCAAGTTTCCAATTCATCCACCTATACATCGTCATGATGCTTTTTCGTTCATCTTCCACTCTCCGGATCTGATCCTCCAATTCCTTCGATGACACAGAAACATTTTCAAACCTGAAATAATGCTGCTTACTTTTATCTTTATTCATCTCTTTAGCATTTTCATAATACCTTACCATATCAAAATAATACCACGGCAATGCCTGAAGGGCACCTGACCAGCCTTCAGCATCTTTCATTGAAACAGGAGCTTTAATTTCTATCTTTTTCTTATCACGCAGCTCTTTAGAAAATTTAATATTTCCACTACCATCGTCTTTGATCTTCTTTGACGAAACCCCGAATGCATTTTCATTAAGTATCTTATCCAAAGGCTTCTTAAAATCCTTCAGGTACTCAAAATTATCCGTATCAGTTTCTGAATTATTATCTTTTTCATTTTCTTTATTTTCTGTTGTTTTTTCTTTTTTTAAGGCTGTCTTTACCCAGCCCAATTCTGTATTGGGATGACGGCCTGTTTTGCAGGCATCAATTTCCAATCCGGTCAATATCGAAAGCCATGCATTGCTGACTATATCTGACTTAATCTGCTCATCTTTTTCGGGATCTTCGTCCAGCTTAAGATTACTCAGCTTACCAAGGTATTTTTCCCTTTCCTCTTCGTTATTATTTCCATACTGTTTCTGTCCAAGCTGAACAGCAAGATTCGAGATAAGTCCTACCTGACTGGAAAAGCTATGATATATCACATCAAAATGGATCCAATCCGTATGTACATATTTAAGCTCCTTTACCGGGATAGGTTCGATATTGATGATAGGTTCCTTACGATGATAAACCTGACAACTCTCATATTCTCCCACCATATCATACGAACCACGCAGCACTGCATTCCGCAGCTCTTTTGCTGCAAAAAGTTTGACAATATCTCCGTCAAAATCAGCACCGCCAAGGGTACTCGGTGCAAAGGAATGTTCCGATACCATCAGCACACCCTTAAGATGCCCGAAATATCTATTCCTTAAGGAATCCTCCCCAGGTATATAAGCCCGTAATGCACACTGCTCATTTCTTGACAGGTGAGGATTTCTTAGTATCGGATAATATTCATCCTTCTTTAACCGAACTCCCTTATCCCCTTGCGGCATATAGAAATACTCCCCCTCATTTCTGCAGCAGGGCAGCAATTCATCGTCCAGCTTCTTCAACATTTCAGCAGTACTGCCTGTTTTTTCAGCAAGCTGTTTCAGGAAATACATAAGATCTCTGGAAAGATAACGAACCTCTCCTTCCGTTTGCATCCTGCCAAATGCAATGTCACTAATCAACTTCTTTGATAATGCCTGCAATTTTTTCTTTACATACGGATGCTCCTTAAACCGAGAATTTCTTCTTACCGCCTCCATCCATACAGAACCACCACAGCGTTCTTCCTGCATTTCATCGGAATCATCCTCTTCATCTTCATTTTCAACATCCTCCGGTATTTCTTCCGAGCTATTGCTCTTTATAGAAGTTTTTCCCTTTTTGTCAGCTGTATCATCAAAGGTTTCTGATCCATCATATTCTTCTTCATCTTCTACATAACCTTCTTCATATTCTTCAATATCCTCTGTCCAGTCATCTACGGCTGCTTCATCAGTTTCAATGACATCTCCCGTACCGCCAACCACTGTAAGGATTGGATCATTCACATATTCCCTATGCTTATCGATAAGACTCTCCAGCTCATTTGGTTTGATATCCATTGTATTCAGATACTGATAATTCAGCCTGGTAAGCCTGCGATCCAGATAAGGCCTATCCGTATTAGCAATATACAAGGAGTGATCCCAAAGGTTCATAAAATAAAAATATGCCTCCATAGGATCATCACTAATATCAACAAGTTTATCCCTGTTCTTAAGTTTTTCTTTGCCTTCCTCATCCTGTTCCACATGAGTGATAAGGATATTCATATCCTCGTTTTTCAGGTACTTCCATGCTTTCAGCATAGATGCCGTCATTATGATCTGTGCCTTATTCAGATCCCGCTCTATCCCAAACACATCTTTGATCCAATAACTACCATATTTCTTTGTCCCATAGTCTTTGAGAAAACTATGGAAATCCACCTCGTGCAGCATACCTTTACCAAAAGGCAGACGAATCTGAAACGAATGCACTTCCTTATATCCCAATTCCTTTCGGATTATGTCAGCATAGGCCTCAGAAATCAGTCCTTCTCCGTCAAAGATCGTTCCGATTGCCAAAGGTTCAGCATCCTTTAGATCTGTAGAGCGGACAGGAATACTAACTTTCTCCCCATCCAGATCAACATTATTCAGATTTGTTATGTATGGTACAGCATCTTCAGGATCCCATTTCGGATCTTTATCTGGGTACCATTCGCCATCCTCCACTACTATGACCGTTTCCTCACTAAGCCACCCCGGCTTTCCCTTTATCCGTTCACTGTCAGAAAGATAGAGGCCTTCATACGCATAGAACTTACTGATCCCTATTGCCTGCTGTTCTGCCTTTAAGCCCAGATCCAAACGCACACGTATATCGTGATACAGCTCTTCCCTTATAAATGTAATCTTGGAATGTCTTGCCATGCTCTGGCTTTTTATAAAGGGGACAAACCTAGCCTTCTCCGGTCCTTTCTCCGGATCGGACTCCGACGGGAAAGTGAGCTCAATACCATTTGCAAAGAGATCCCGAAGTTTATCAAAATACCTGAACCGTTTCTGTGCGCTTTCTGTATCGCACTTTTCCTCCCCTTCCTTACGGTCCTGTTCGCCAAAATCCTCTGGGGCAGGCTTTTCTGAAAATAATCCCCTTCCAAAATCCACGATCACAAGCTGTGTATCAAGTTTTGATTCTTTTCTCGGTTCTTTACAGTATGTTTTTATCTGATGGAACAAAGCATTGTCTTTCTTATCCTCAGACTCCTTGACAATACAGCCGCGAACCATACTGTTGTTCAGATCAACAGAATAGTGCCATTTACCATCTTCATCATTCTTATGAGCCAGATCCAGCAGGGGAGCCCCATCCAATGTATAGAGATTCATATCTGCTGTCCCCCTTCCTTAAACACCTTTTCCAACTGGCACTTTACCGGTCCCGGCATACGTCCCAATTGATACATGATCAGTTCAAAATCATCATCGTCCTGAATGGATAAAGCTGACATGCCTTGTTTATACAGATACAGATCCAGCATTCCGACCATATCACTTTGCATACGATGACGATCTACTCCGCTTGAAAAATATGAAAACCTAAATCTGTGATATGCTTCGCGAAACGCTTTCTGCGCCGGTTCAGTCAGTTTTTCTGCCCATTTCGATGCAGCATCACGACTTTCTTTGATCCATCGATCTATGTTTTCCTGCTTTTCACTCTCCTCAATTAATTGCTGATTTCTCTGTATTTGCTCTCTATGTTTTTCCTCTAAATATGCCCAATACCCATCGTAATCAAATTCATCCTCGCTTTCATCAAGTTTTTTCTGATTTTCCTCAAATTGCCGCTGTATTTCTTTCTCTCTCTCCTCTTCAGCTTCCTTTATCTCTTCTTCTGACATCAGATACTGTCCTATCCCCAGCTTTTCAGCAATCTGAGGGTCACCTTCTTTTAATGAAAAACACCTTGCCTGAAGACCTATATCAGATTCCCACTGGTCATCTGCTTTCCTGAGCAGATATATATATGCATCTTTCCAGTTTTCTTCATCCTCTCCCGACAGGTTCAGTATCCTTTCATAATCCGGCAGATATACCCGATCTTTCCTTTCCGAAAGATGAAAACATGCGAGACTCATGAGCATAAAAAATTTTCCGCATTTTTTACTTGAATAGTTTGCATAATAAACCATCTCACTTAAGAGCATTTCCTTAATTCCTGAACATTTTTCCAAATCCCTTGCACCATATAATATCTCGGAATAAGTTTTTGCATTATCAAACCATCTGATGCAGCCATCCATTACATCATTGCCGCTTTCAACCCAAAACATAGCCGGATAATCACCCGCATGCGAATCCGTTAAGGAGGGGCACAACAGTATACAGTACAGATAATCCCTATACATACGCCACTGTTCTGCTTTCAGATCCTCATCTCCCAGCCACGCCTTCAAAGACTGCAGCAACTCTTTCACTTTTTCTTTTGTGCGTTCAAGATCTAACTTACAATCTTCGTTTCCTGCCCCCGATCCCCAGATTCTGTTATCGTACCCCAGAGCAGCGCTACTTATCTTATCCAAATCATTTTCCAGAAGTTCATAATTTTCTTCCTGCTTCCATTTAGAAAACATATACAATTCCTTTCCTTATGCTAATACTGATTCTTTTCTGACAATATTCACTTATTACCGGCAAGATACTCGTATAACATACCCACCATGTCATCTTTCATACGATCCCTGTCTATCTTTTCAGAAAAATAATGAAGCCTGAAACGGTGATATGCTTTTATAAATGTCTTCTTTACTTCATCATTCATACCACCACTCCAATTTGCAATTTTCTCTTTCACAAAATCCCCACGCTCTTCTTCACTGCTCCAGAGCGGTTCATCTTCTTTTATCTGAAAGCCATCCTCCCCCCATCGGTCTATCGCATCCTTTTCCGTCATGGTACGGATCTCCAGCTGCATTTTTTCCACAATCTCCGAGTCTCCTGCTTCTATCCAGCGAAACAGCTCCGGATCATATATCCTCCCGGTTTCTTTCGGCAGATACTTATCCCTTCCGTTGCTGACACAGCTTTCATAAAGCTCCTTCCACCGCAACTGTTCATTCTCCGGCAGCCCCTTCATCCCCTCATAATCCGGAAGGTATGTCCTATCCTTTTGATCCGACAGGTAATAACATATCAGGCTCATCAATGAAAAAAAGGATTGGTACTCACTCTCCCATGTAAGGCAAGGATTAGACCAAACATCATAATCATGATTCCCTGCGATTTCACTGAAAACCATCTCCACCATCGCTTTGCATCGATGCAGACGCTCTACCGCACCCAAAATTTCTGTCCAATCAGAAATCTTCGGAATATTCCATAACAAAAATGTTTTCGGATCACCTTCATCATCATCGGAAACATATTTATCAACACTTGAAAAATCCGCTTTAGTAACCACCGGGCCAAGCAATACACAGTATAGGAAATCTTCGTATAGCTGCATCTGTTGTTTTTCCGGTTTCTGCTCCCCACAGTACTTTTCAAAAGCCTTCAGCAGTTCATCTATGAGATTTTTTACCTTTTTTATCTCAATACTGCCTTGTCCATCCTCTAAAAGTTCCCGGAGAACTCTTCCATCAATTTCCTCCATTATGACATCCGGTATTTCCGAACGTGAAACATCCCCTTCTTTAACAATTTTGTCTTCAGGTTGATCCGGGAGAATACGGTCAAGCTGCCTATTCATCAACCGAGGCATCCTGTTTAACTGGTAGCGGACATAACCCAGACTTTCATCCAGCGTAACGGAGGATAGATTTTTTTCTTCGAGATAACGATCCGCAAATTCAAAACCATAACTTTCTTTTGTGCATTTTCCCTTACACCCATCAGCTTCTCTTTCACACCAATCGTTAATTTCTTTATTAGCAGCTTTAAAAAGCTGCAAAATTGATATTTCGGGTTTTTTCCTTAACAGATCAATTAAAATGCCTCTATATGCATTCTCTTCCGGTTCAACCCAATTGTCATATTCAAAATCCAAAAGATAATCCACAATTTCCTCAATTTTTTCTTCAGAAACCTCCCCATTGACGCTAATCTCATCAAAAAGGGTGTTGTCATACCCATAAACAATATCGCGTACCGCATCAACCCCATCTTCGATCACCTTTTTCCGATCCTTCATTTTTTCAAAATCTATTGTAGTTTCCATAATTGTACCTTTCATTGTCACACTTCCCCGTTACTGCTGCTTATTCTTCTATTCATCGTCCTCCCTAATTATGCATTATATAACCGAAATCCGCACTGCACAATAATTTGTTATTAAATAATGGGACTCCGAAAAAGTTCATGCGGCAAATTTAGCATTATATAATGAAGGGAGAAAACGAATATGTTGACTATTGCAGTTTTTATCATTGTAATTGGATTCTATGGTAACGTGATAAGTGAAATAACTGACGGTCTTATAGGACTGTTGAAAAATTCCTGGGTTGCCAGGATTCTTATCCTGGGCCCAGTTATTTTATTTATTATTTTATGTATTTTTTTATCAATATCATTCAATTGAAACATTAAAAAAACTGCCGACAGTTTTACTGTCGTCAGTTTTTTTGCTCCGAAAACGGAGATTAGTCGTATCTCAACCAATAGCGTACACACCATCCGTAAAAATCTACAATTTCTATTTTCAGAGCAAAAAAAAAATCCGTACCGATGGGGATTTCGGTACGGATTTCTGGGTTGCATTAGCAGAGGATTCTGTTTATGATGGCTTTGATAATTCTTTTTATGAACCACAAGATCGGGGAGATAATAAAGCCAAATATTACGAATAAGGTAAACATAATGGATACCATCCTTTCTTAATATCATATGCTGATAATCAGCGTTTTCAGTTATTTTTGTTTAGTTTGTCGTTCATATTGTGCTGTTCCCAGCTTTATTTTCACCTCCTTTTCTAGTTTAAGCCGGGATAACAGTACCTGGACTCCGAAATTATATTTTTCGGAGTCCCATTTTCATAATTTCTCATTTTTTTGATTTTGGGAGTCCCATTTTCTAAAATTCTGTTTTTTTAGTTTTTGGGAGTCCCATTATCATAATTTACTATTTTTTAATTTAATTTTGGGGAGTCCCGGTGTCTATATCAATTAAATATGCCCAGTTCCTACCCCTTGGGGATAAGCCTGGGCTATTTTCTATTTTCGTCTGGTTTTCAAGAAAACTGAAATAAATTCGATATTACTTATGATATGGCTCGTTGTTGATTATCCGGTATGCCCGGTAGACCTGTTCGAGAAGCATTACCCTGAAAAGCCTGTGAGGAAAGGTCATCTTACCAAAACCTATCTGCTCATCAGCTCTTTTATATATACGATCGGCAAGACCCAATGATCCGCCTATTATGAATATGATGTGGCTCTTTCCCCCAAGTGCCAGTTTATTTATCCTGTCCGCAAATTCAGGACTCGTGTGTTCTTTTCCTCCCACAGCAAGAGCGATCACATAGGCATCGTCGGGGATGTGCTTTTCAAGGCGTGACGCCTCCTTATCAAGGATAAGCTCCGTCTCGCGTTCCGAAGCACCGTCCGGAGTCTTTTCATCATCCACCTCGATGATCTGCACCTTAACATAACGCGACAGCCGTTTTAAATACTCGGCTGCCGCGTCTGAATAAAATCTCTCTTTACATTTTCCTACACAAAGTATGGTTATGCGCATCTGATACCTTATGCCATACACCCCGGAAAAGGTGCTTTACTTTACTCCGTGATCATTGCATGGTATTCCTGAAGTGATACTACGGGAATGCCTTCACCCTTCTTCTCTGCCTTGATGCCGGCTGCAGTAGCTCTTGCAGCAGCCATAGTGGTCATGTAAGGCACACGGTGCTTGATAGCATTCTGACGGATGTAGCTGTCGGACTGTGCATCCTTTTTGTCAGTAGGTGTATTAACGATCATATCAACCTCGCCGTTCTTCACAGCATCGACAATATTAGGTCTTCCCTCATATATCTTGTTGATCTTCTCAGTCTCTATGCCTGCACCCTTTATCATGTCGTAGGTACCGCCGGTGGAAATAATCTTGAATCCGTCTTCTGCAAAGCTCTTTGCAATTTCAAGAAGCTCCGGCTTATCCCTGTCGCTTACACTTATGAGTACTGTTCCTTCCATGGGAAGCTCGGTACGTGTAGCCTCTTCAGCCTTGAAGAAAGCTCTGCCCCAGTCAGTTGAAAGACCAAGCACCTCACCGGTGGATCTCATTTCAGGTCCGAGTACGGGGTCAACCTCAGGGAACATGTTGAAGGGGAATACCGCTTCCTTTACACCATAGTAAGGGATCTTTCTGTCCTTAAGGTTCTTAACCGGTGACTCGTTTCCTGTGATGGGAAGAGTCATTATCTCTGTAGCAACCTTTACCATGTTGATGCCGCAGACCTTGGATACCAGGGGAACGGTACGGGATGCACGGGGATTAGCCTCGATTACATATACCTTTCCGCCCTCTATGGCATACTGCATATTCATAAGACCTACGACGTTGAGTTCCTTAGCGATCTTCCTGGTGTAGTCCTTGATAGTAGCGATCTGTTCATCTGTAAGATGCTTTGAAGGAAGTATGCATGCAGAGTCTCCGGAGTGGATACCCGCAAGCTCGATGTGCTCCATAACAGCAGGAACGAATACATCATTTCCATCGCTGATAGCATCAGCCTCACACTCTGTAGCATGGTTAAGGAATCTGTCTATAAGTATGGGCCTGTCAGGAGTAACACCTACCGCCTCAGCCATATAGAGATTCATCTGCTCGTCATCATGCACGATCTCCATGCCGCGTCCGCCAAGTACGTATGAAGGACGAACCACTACAGGATAGCCGATCTTGTTCGCAAGCTCTTTAGCTTCCTCAACGGTAACAGCCATTCCTGACTCTGCCATAGGGATGCCCAGCTTATCCATCATGTTGCGGAAAAGATCCCTGTCCTCAGCAAGATCGATTGCTTCAGGTGTGGTACCAAGGATGTTCACGCCGTTAGCCTTGAGCTCTGCCGCAAGGTTAAGAGGTGTCTGGCCGCCGAACTGAGCGATAACGCCCACAGGATTTTCCTTCTTGTATATAGCGAGCACGTCCTCAAGTGTAAGCGGCTCGAAATAAAGCTTATCTGAAGTATCATAGTCGGTAGAAACTGTCTCAGGATTGCAGTTAACTATTACTGTCTCGAAGCCCAGTTTCTTAAGCGCAAATGCAGCATGTACGCAGCAGTAATCGAACTCGATACCCTGGCCGATACGGTTAGGACCGCCGCCCAGGATCATTACCTTAGGCCTGTCTGTATTTACAGGACTCTCGTCCTTAGGCAGGTTGTATGTTGAATAGTAGTATGCGCTGTCGGGTGTACCGCTTACGTGTACGCCTTCCCATGCTTCCACTACGCCGATCTTTTCTCTTGCATTCCTGATATCGCTCTCGCTCACGCCGCAGATCATGGAGAGATACTTATCTGAGAAGCCGTCCTTCTTAGCCTTTGTAAGCAGCTCATCCGAAGGAACCTTACCCGGTGTGCATGCACCGAAGTCAGCATCGTTTGCACCTTCGTGGGATGCCTTTGCGATCTCTATCTCTTCATCAACCAGCTCCTTCATCTGCTCGATGAAATACTTCTTTATCTTGGTAAGCTCATAAAGCTTATCTACATCAGCACCCTTTCTGAGTGCCTCATACATGATGAACTGTCTCTCACTGTTGGGATAGATAAGCTGTGAAAGCAGGTCATCAAGGCTCATGTTGTGATAATCCTTAACATATCCAAGACCGTATCTGTTCTTCTCAAGACTGCGGATAGCCTTCTGGAAAGCTTCCTTGTAAGTCTTACCGATACTCATTACTTCACCAACAGCACGCATCTGTGTTCCGAGATGATCCTCAACGCCCTTGAACTTCTCGAATGCCCATCTTGCGAACTTGATAACAACATACTCGCCGTCCGGAACATACTTATCAAGAGTGCCATACTTACCGCACTCGATATCCTCAAGGTTAAGTCCGCAGGCAAGCATTGCGGAAACAAGAGCAATAGGGAAACCTGTTGCCTTGGAAGCAAGTGCCGAAGACCTGGATGTACGGGGATTAATTTCTATTATGATAATTCTGCCGCTCTTGGGATCATGAGCAAACTGGCAGTTACATCCGCCGATAACCTGTACCTTATCAACTACCTTATAAGCCTGCTCCTGAAGCTTCTTCTGAACATCCTCTGAAATAGTAAGCATAGGTGCTGAACAGAAAGAGTCACCTGTGTGCACACCCATGGGATCGATATTTTCAATGAAGCATACGGTGATCATCTTGCCCTTGGAATCACGGACAACCTCGAGCTCCAGCTCTTCCCAGCCGATAACCGATTCCTCAACAAGCACCTGGTGAACAAGTGAAGCCTGAAGACCTCTTGCGCAGACAGTCTTTAATTCTTCCACATTGTAAACAAGTCCGCCGCCGGCACCACCCATGGTGTAAGCAGGTCTTAATACTACAGGGTATCCCAGTTTGGAAGCGATCTCAACTGCTTCGTCAACAGAGTATGCCACCTGGCTGCGTGCCATCTCAACGCCCAGCTCGTTCATGGTGTTCTTGAACTCGATACGGTCCTCACCACGCTCGATGGCATCTACCTGCACACCGATAACCTGTACATTGTATTTATCAAGTACTCCGGCCTTTGCAAGCTCAGAGCATAAATTAAGACCGGACTGTCCGCCGAGATTCGGTAACAATGCATCCGGTCTTTCCTTTTCAATTATCTCAGTAAGCCTCTTTACGTTTAAGGGCTCAATATATGTAACATCTGCTGTCTCGGGATCCGTCATGATGGTTGCCGGATTAGAATTTACGAGAATGATCTCATAACCGAGCTTCCTGAGTGCCTTACATGCCTGTGTTCCGGAATAGTCAAACTCACAGGCCTGTCCGATGATGATGGGGCCTGAGCCGATAATAAGTATGCGATGTATGTCTTCGCGCTTCATGTACTTCTTTCCTCCTGAATTAATGCTTCTTCTTTTGTTAATTTATCCGTGATATTTTAACGCACAGCACCGTATTTTTCAATCAAAAACACTGTACTATGCTCAATTTTTTACTCGATATTGTAAAACTGTTATAAAACTCCGTGTTATGTGAACCGCTTTATAATTTCGTAAACAAAATCACCCAACCAGACCACGATCCAAGTCCTATTGCATGATCAAAGTACTGAACATTTTTTCACATATTTCCAGCCAATGTATCCTTGGGCTTGAACATCTTTCTCTTTAATTTTTCCCACCAATTCTTGAAGGTGATCTTCTCTTCGTTCGCCAGCCTGTCCTGCACAACCTTGTAGTCCTTCAGACCGAACCTCTCAAGAAGCACCTCCCAGCGGTCGTTGTATTCGGAACTGAATATGATCTCCACTGTGTGATCCTCGGAAACAATACGGGTAAACCGAAGAGTCTTCTGCAGGTAAACCTCCCTGTGAAGAGGATTCATTTCTTCCAGTGTGATCACCTTTACACGTCTCAGAGGCTTAATCTTAAGGAAAACAGGCTCGCCTGCACGCTCCGAAAGCCAGATAAGCTCCCTCTTTTTTACCAGTCTGGCACGCCGGTTCATTGAAAAAGCAGGAATGGCCATGGTAAGCTCCGGATGTTTCTTCCTGCCTCTCCTGGGGAATTTTTTATGCATAAAGGGCGATACTTCGTGGCTCCTGAATATCTTTCTGAGCAACGGCTTAACATAGACATGCATGTAGTAAACGCTGAGCACACTGAGCCATCTGAAGAGTATCAGCGAAATGATAAAGAATATAATGCCTATCACCACGCACAGGAAGGGACTCACTATCTGCAGCACCACAAGCGTGAGATGAAGGATAGCCTTCAGTATCTCCACCACAACATTCATGCCCTTAATGGGAATCGCTGCCGCAAGGAGCTCTACTGCATCCAGACAGTTATGAATGACAATATAAACAATGAGATTAAAAATCGCTGACACAAGACTTAGGAAGAGCAGAGCCGCATAAGTTCCCGTGGAAACCACCTTTTGCGTGGTTTCACCGACATCTGCCGCCTGGGCAGTACGCACCATAGCTACCGGCATAAAGGAAAGTGCGACGGTAACAACATATCCCCCAACTTCCTCTATCTTATCAATAGTAGGTGCAGACAACGCCTTTGAAACCGATGTGGAACGCACCACATAAAGGGTAATAGTGATAACCGTAAAAATGATAAATGCCACAGGATTGGAGATAGGAAGGTTCGCCGCAGTCCTGATTATCGGTGTGGCACACAGAAAATGCTGCGTTCCCGCAAGCCATGTGGCATTAGGAAAATAATGGTCTGCCTTTTCAAGAATGCCTATAAGTGAAATGATAGCCAGTGTTCCCGTGGGATTAACGGAAGCAGTAACCGTAACGGAAAAAATACCGGCATAGCTGCCGATATTTTCAATCAGGGTCGAATTGATCTGTTCCTCAATATCATCAGATGAATGTACGAAACCCGCATCAACCGAAGCAAAGTTCACCGTCGCAATTATCACCAGAACCGTAAGCGCAAGCATCAGGCGTGTTCTATCTATTCTATAACATGATGATATGGCATTATTTATTTTTTCTTTCATGACTTTTTTAAATCTCCGTAGCTAATTTCCATCCTGTCCGGGACAGTCCGAAGCTTTTACTGCATTATGCCTGTCTGTTTTCCGACAGTTTCCTGATGATACCGGTGATTATCTTGTCCTCGGTCACACCCTCTGAAATAGCATCAAAGGAAAGAAGTATCCTGTGCCTGAGTACCGGATAAGCCACTGCCTCCACATCATCGAATGATACATTAAAGCGCCCTTCCATGAACGCCCTTGCCTTGGCCCCCCGGACGATAGCCTGGGCAGCTCTGGGGCTGGCACCCTCACGTATGTATTTATTGCTGTGGTCATGGGTTCCCATTATGATCTCAAGTATGGTATCCATAACCGCATCTGCCACACCTATGTTGCTGACCATTGCTGCAGCAGTCTGAAGATCATCGCCTGTAAGGATCGTGCTTGCAGGCTGTGCATTTCTGTTCTCAGTCAGATCTACTATGCCCTTAAGCTCATTCTTTGAAGGGAAACCAACAAGTATCTTGAACATGAAACGGTCCAGCTGAGCTTCAGGAAGAGGATATGTACCCTCCTGCTCGATGGGGTTCTGGGTAGCCAGTACGAAGAAAGGCTCCGGAACCTTGTGGCTCACATTACCGACTGTAACACTGTGCTCCTGCATGGCCTCAAGAAGAGCCGACTGAGTCTTGGGCGTAGCACGGTTTATTTCGTCCGCGAGTATTATATTTGCAAATATGGGACCGGGCTCAAACCGGAATGCAGAACCATCGTTATCCTTGACCATTATATTTGTACCTGTGATATCACCGGGCATCAGGTCAGGGGTAAACTGAATCCTCTTAAAGGAAAGATTCAGCACGTGGCTGATAGTATTTACAAGCCTTGTCTTTCCGAGACCCGGCATACCTTCAAGCAGTACGTTACCGCCGGAAAGGATCGCTATCATCACACTTCTGATAACATCCCTCTGTCCTATGATCTCGCGTCCGATCTCCTGCTCGCATGCCGCGATCTTACTCTGCATTGCCTCAATGTCGCTCATTTTGTCCTCCCTCACTCAAAGCTGCTGAAATATTCTTTTATTACATCTTCCATACCGCTGGGATACTCGCCATTTTCAAGTCCCTCGTATGCTCTGTCACTGTACTCACCGATTACGCTGTCGTAATCCACATGTTCTCCTGCCCAGCCTACACCGCTGTTGTCACGTCCGTATTCGGACTGGCCTTCGTCCTGACGCTTTCCGGAAAGACCCTCATCATCAGCGGTTCCGTTGGGAAGGCTCACGTAATCACGTCCGCCATTGCCGCTTCCGCCATTTGACTGACCCTGGCCGCCACCCTGGCCGCCGTTCTGACCATCCTGGCCATCACCGCCCTGGCCGTCTCCGCCTTGACCATCCTGACCCTGGCCATCCTGACCCTGACCGTCCTGACCCTGACCGCTCTGGCCCTGGCCATCCTGACCCTGACCGTTCTGACCCTGGCCGTTCTGACCCTGCTGGCCATTCTGGCCCTGCTGACCGTTCTGACCCTGCTGGCCGTTCTGGCCCTGACCATTCTGACCCTGCTGTCCGTTCTGACCCTGCTGGCCATTCTGGCCCTGCTGACCGTTCTGACCCTGCTGACCGTTCTGACCCTGCTGGCCGTTCTGGCCCTGCTGACCGTTCTGACCCTGCTGGCCATTCTGACCATTCTGGCCCTGCTGGCCGT
The DNA here is from genome assembly GCA_024689605.1 of Lachnospiraceae bacterium. Next base: position 7,637 of record JAILDD010000186.1, on the reverse strand, counting down.
TTGCCTGGGCGCTCTGGCCGCCGGGATTCATATTGTTCTGTATCTGCTGGTTGGCATCAGCTATCTGCTGGGATGCACTGCTTCCGTTCGAATTATTTTGGCTTGCAGAATCGTTCTGGTCAGCTGAGTTCTCAGACTGACTGTTCTGCTGCTGTTCCTGCTCCTGTCTCTGCTGTTCCTCAACCTCTTCCTGCATAGCCTGCAGACCGTTAGCTATATCCGCATATTTGTAATCAAGTCTCTGGTTGGCACTTTTCAGCTCATCAGCCGAAGCCACATTTTTCATCTCATTCTGTGAGGCCTGAAGGCTCTCTAACATATCCGAAAGTTCCTGTCTCTGGCTTTCCGAAAGTGATGTGGGATCTATCTTTTCAAGAGCTTCCATAGCCTGCTCTATCTCTTTTTCCTTCGCAGTAGCCTCCTGATATACTTCATGCTGTTCCTGTGCCTCAGCCTTCTTAGGTGCAGGCATAAGTCCGAAGAATACAGCCAGAAGGGTCATAAAAAGTAAAAGCAGTATCCGTCTTGCACCGGGATTCATTTTTATCTTTACCATCTGCTCCATGGAGCTTAAGCATCTGGCCGCATCACGTCTCTGAAGCTCTGAAAATTCATTCGATGCATCCTTGTGCTCAAAAGCAGTGATCACACGCTCCTTCATACCGAAGCTGTCTATCTTAAGGGCAGCCTGTGTCTCATTTTTCCTCTTTACCCTGCCCAGTATTACACCCACTATCAGGCCGATGGCTAATGCAATTCCTGCCACCAGGTGTGCATAGTAAAAGGACCATATACAGGAAATACCTTCCACAATGGCCGCAACCAGGGCACCGCCGATAAGTCCGTTCAGTATCTGACGGATCATTATCGCAGTATTCATCTTTGATCTGATCTTTTTAATAAAACTAAGTATGTATTCTCTGTCGTTCATAGTCATTCCTCCCCCTGAACTTTAAAGAAGAACGGCACATATACGGATTTGATTATAGCATATTCCGTGTATGTTTTCCATCCATATTGTTACTGAAAGCCCGCTATTTCGCGGTGGTTTACGTAACTTTACCAACCTACAGGTTCTGAACAATTACTATGAAAGATACGGATCAAAGGGAATATTTTATGGGCGGAAATCAAAACACCTTCCCTGCTGCACTTCTGCGACAGGGAAGGTGTAAAACTATTTCCTTTAACGCTTATAAACCAATTAGAGTAACTCTTTTATTTTATAATATGTAAAGCCACTGGTACCTGCTAAAACCCAACCACAGATTGCAATTATAACATTATAGAGCACGGATTCGCCACCGCTACAACTAAAGATTAAAAAAACAGCTGTAACAATACCTGCTATACACTCAAATTTCGAGATTTCTCCATTATAATGTGTTGCCGTTTCATAATCCCCGGTCATCAATACAAATCCCATTCCCAAGAGAACACTCCCGACAATATTAATTAACAGGAAAAAAATGCCGCGACAACCACAAAAATTGCATAACAGGCAAAATATCACTATTACCCAACCGACAACGCGCATAGTTTTAAGTTTTTTATAAACCATAGTATTATCGCCATCTGTTTCCTGTTTATCCCTAGTTCCCGCAGACTGTTTTTCTGTTGTTGCAGACTGAACGGGAACCGACTCCTGCACCTTGTTTTCTGTATTTTCCCGCTTGGGCTGCGCGACAGCCACCTTTCCACCGCACTTATCACAGAATTTCACGCCATCCTTTATCTCTGCACCGCAATGATTACAAAACATTTATATTCCTTTCTCTTCCTGCAACCCTTATATACACCAACATTTAAATTTATTTACCTGCTTCATTCCCAGCGAAAATCATCTGTACAAAGCGGTATAAACTTATACTCACACTCACCTATGGTGATGACATCCCCTGCTTTGATCACGGTAGGTATCTCTACCGGTCCCTTGTTGATCTGCAGGCTGTCACCGGAGTCTCCCGGCATTACATAGTATGCATTCTGTTTGGTATAATATGCAATCGTTGCACAATTATCTCAATTTACAGCTTTATTGTCACTCAGGCATATTTCAGACGCTGCTGTATTTCCGATACGATTATTTCCTGCACGGATACGGAAATCCTCACCCTTGCCCTCACCATTTGTACATACGATCCATCCTGCTACCGGCTCCTTAACTGAAGCGCCTTTACTTACCGGCTCTGTTTTTTTAACTTCCTGTACCGGTGCCATAGCTGTATTTTCTGTTTTCTTTACCTGCATTGCTGCCAGCACTTCAGGACTGGGGCTGCCGCTCTTTGTCTCCTTCTGCTCAGGCAAGGTCGCACCACACTCATTACAAAATCTTGAGTCTGCTGCATTTGAGGAACCGCATTTGATACAAAAAACTCTTCTTTCTTCCATCGTTTCTTCTCCTTTTACTTGTTATATTGGTTTAGTCGTTACTTGTACCGAACATGTTGTCATTTCTGAAATAGCAGGTAAATACAAGACGGTATGTCGTGTCATCACCATCAGGATCGTACTTCTGTAAATGATCACCATCAACCCACTCAGTACAACGGTTTGCATACAGATGGCTCTGAGCAGTGTAAATATTGCTATCGTCTTGTGCAGCAGCTTTGTAATGACTATCACATCTAGTCCAAGCTTTACTCATAGTTTCGTTTACACGAAGATCGATAGGATGATTTAATGCATAGTTGACACCATAAGGGCTGCTTAATGCATTACTGAGGGTATAAGGGTCATTTTTCTGAGTGTATTTGTTTTCAGCAATACCGCCGTTCCAGGTTCTCTGTGGAATGATACCGTCTGCTTTAGCTTTAAGAGCAAATTCATTAGCAATTTCATGAGCATTAGCATATCTGTCAAGAGCATCATATCTTGCTCTGCAGTTAGTGAAAGCATTTGCTTCCGCCTGGTCATAAATACTGAGAATTTCATATTCATCAAGACCTTCTTCAACACGGTATTTATTTACACATTCAAGATAAGCATCAAAACAAGGATCGTAAAGTCTTAACTGAAGACTGGAACTGTCGGTTGCAGGGTATGTCTTAGTAGAACCGTCATGACGAGCCATTGCATACTCAACATAATACTTAGCAAGATTCTCAGAGTTCTTATAATCAGAACTTGTTGAATACTTTGATTTCATATATGCGTTGACATTAAAGTCTTCACAACCCTGACGACCTTCATACATACCTACAGTATAGAAATGATTAGCAAGTGCTTTTTCATCATACTCGTATAAATAAGCAAGTACCGGGTAAGTTTCCATATAGAAATCAGCGTCAAACAGATAAGAACCAAGAGTCTTGTTAAAAGTTGAAGTGATATAATGAGAAATATAAGGATTTACATCGTAATCACTATCCTTATATTCATCATACACATCAAGGAGTTCCTGATACTCTGTAGTGCTGTTTGCTGAGTTCCAAAGAAATGAATATTCATTAATGTAGCTCATGAAATATTCAATCTGATCATCGTTATCCCAACAATAAGTAAGGTCATATGTGCTCATATAAGAATATCCATTATCAAGGATAGGAGCAATATAATCACTAAGAATGTGGGATGAATCAATGGATTCATGATCACAGGAATCATAATAATCACGAGCAGTCTCAACTTCTCTGCTAAGACGATCATCAGCATAGATGTCATCAAGAACATAGATGACAGTATTCATCTGTTTGAAGTATTCGTCTGAGTAGAATTCAGTGTCAAAGAGATCGTGTGCGTCAAAAGTACAAGTACCTTTTTTTGCCTGAACATCAATAACGTTGATATTAACTGCTGTAACGATCGTGATGACAGTAATGATAGCTGCGATAATTCTTTTAAAAACTCTCATGATATTAACCCCTTAAAATCATTTAACATAAAACCTAATAAAACAATTGTGAAACTCGATATTACACCTTCTATTCACATTTGTCTGGCATACACTTGACATGGGTTTTATTTTGCGATTTTTTTATAATCGTCATTTAATTTTTTTAACGAACCAAATAACCCTAACGCCCCAAAAATTATCAAGACATCAAAAATCCCCACACTAAATCGTCCTGACATAGAACTTCCTATCACAACCGAGAGAATCTGCCCTCCCATCGCAACAGCTGCAGGTATCCAATTCTTTTTTACATGCGCAGCAATCGTGCATCCCAAACCGACAAACATTAATAAAATTGCAAAGCCAAGGCTTGAGACATCCGCATACTGATCATACTTATGTAAAGCGCTTCCAAGACCGGCTGTAATTACAATACTGAGTCCATAACATACATAAAGAACTATTGCAGTGGCTTTTATGGATTTACAAACCTTTGCATTTTCGGGCAACAGGCAATACTCCTTAAAACTCGTTACCTGAGGCTGTTCACCTGAATTGCTATGTGACTCATCTTTTTTTTCAAATCTTTGCTGCTGTACATCGTTAGTGACTCTATCTGCCGGCTCCATCTTTGCCGGTGCGGAATCTGCCACACTTGGCATAGCCACTCCACAGCTATTGCAGAATTTGGCTCCATCTACATTTTTTGCTCCACAGTTGTTACAAAACATAATTCTTCCTCCTTGCTGTATTTATACACACATAAAAAACCGCCGGAATGAATAGAAAACTATCCATCCCGACGGTCTAAAATTGATACCGTTATTTTATTTAAAAAAGAGACACCACTAGCTGTGCTGTGCTGTGCTGTGCTGTGCTGTGCTGTGCTGTGCTGTGCTGTGCTGTGCTGTGCTGTGCTGTGCTGTGCTGTGCTGTGCTGTGAAAGCATAATCCTGCCTGTCATAGCCTGTCAAGACCCTTTCTGTAAATTTACTATATTTTTTCTAAAAAATGTAAAGCATTTTTCTTATGCTACATTTGACATTCTATCATCATGACTTTGATTATACAATTCAAAATTTCACTGTTATTCACTACTTTTCACTCACCCCTCCGGTAGCTTTAATTTTGACACATCTACGGCCGGAATTATTAATTCTTTTTCATCATTTTCCATGAATCCGATTGCATACAAAGGCTTTGTGACAAAGCCCTCGCCGCTCCCCGCATTTGTATCTGAAAATTTAACAGCCGGATGTTTACCGTATTTCTTTGGATTTGCTATCACATATTTCATGCTTGTTGCCCGGTTATTCGTTGCCTTGCACTCGACAATTACCGGCTCTCCGTCTTTTTCAAACAGAAAATCCAGTTCCGGCGAGCCGCTCGGTGCATGGTAATAGTACAAATCTATGCCTGCTATAGTAAAGGCCGAAGCCAGCATATTTTCGGCAATAGCGCCTTTATAGGCACTAATATCCCCCATAAGTACTTTTTGAGGAATATCCGCTCCCATTTGTGATATCAGCAGTCCCGTATCGATAAAATATACCTTGTATTCATTTGGGATTTTAACAGCTTCCAATGGGGCCGTTATTTCCCGCGTATTATAAGCACATACAACAAGCCCCACATCAATCAGGTACTGCAGGCCGTCTGCCTTTTCCTGTGCATGACCTTTGGCATCAACAAGGCTGTACTGAAATTTCTTGTACTCCTTCGATAGCTGAGACGGAACAGAAGCAAGGCAGGCTTCAGCCCTAAGCTTCAGAGTCTCATTAACCTTATCATTTCCGCTTTTATCTTTATATCTTCCGAAATCATCTCTTATCGAACTCAGAATTCTTTGCTGAATCTTCCTGACAGCATTCAGGTCATGATTTTCAAAGAAAACATTTATGACTTCCGGCATCCCTCCCACGATCAGGTACTGTAAATAAAGCGCCCTAATGCTTTCATGAACGGTCTGCTCGATCATGGTATGATTATTTATTGATTTGCCAACATATTCAAGAACTTTATTATCTATCCCAGTATTAACGAGAAATTCATGAAACGATAAAGGATACATTGTCATGAGTTCCTCGTAACCAACAGGGATGCCCCTGTTATATGGTTCCCTAAAGCCTTTTACGCCAAGAAAACAGCCTGTTGCGATCACATCATAACGCCCATCCGTATCCCAATACTTAAGTGAGCTTCTTGCATTTGGGCAATCCTGTATTTCATCAAATATGATAAGTGTCTCACCCGGAACAAACTGTGCCCCTACATCCGCCGAAGACAGGGACATTATCATTTTGTCCACATCAAAATCACCATCAAAGGCACTATGTACAGTTTTATTTGCACGGAAATCAACATAAACCGTGTTTTGATAAAACTGCTTTCCGAACTCTCTTACCAGAAATGTCTTTCCTGTCTGCCTGAGACCTCTTATGACAAGCGGATGATGCTCACGCTCTTTCCATTTTATCAGTTCATACCAAATATCCCTTTTCAGCATAAAATCGCACCCCTTTGACAGTATCCTATATCAATTTCCGTCATTTTTCAAGGGATTTCGGAGTATATTTCCGTCATTTTTAAAGGGATTTTGAAGTGTATTTCCGTCATTTTTAAAAGGTTTTGGCATCATTTCGCCACAAAGCTGAATAGGGATTTCGCCACAAAGATGAACTCCAGATTGCCGTCAGCGGTATATATCCTGAGCTCATCACCATCGATATCCGCAATCATACCCTTCTGGGAATCGTTGTAAACTATGTTATATACATCACCGTCATAGGTAAGAGTTCCGGTATGTTCCTTGCCCCCCACAGAAAAGGTGCAGGTGGAGCCGTCCTTGGTAGAGAATGCAGGCTCCATTCCGATGGTGAAAAGCTTTACATACCATTCGGTCTCTGCCATTACTGACCTGCTGCCGTTCACCGTATATTCAACCAGCTTCCAGTCAGATGTGATAAGTGCATCTCCGTTCTCATCCACTTTTTTGCCGCAGGCACAAAGCATGCACATCATAAAGATGGTAACAAGCACGATACTGACTGTTTTTTTCATTTTGTTTCTCCCCCTGATCATTTGAGATTTTAAAAATGGGCCGGTGTATTTCCGGCCCACCACAATCTTTTTAGTTCTGTCCCTCAGTTGATGTACCTGCAGGTTCCGGTGTTACTGCCGGGTCCGGCTGGACCGGCTGGGACTGCACCTCCTGCTGTGCCTGAATCACCGGCGTACTCTGTACTTCTGCCTGACTCTGGATCACGGATGCACTCTGCATCTCTGTCTGAGCCGGTACAACGGGTGAGCTCTGTATTTCCGGCTGTATCGGTGTTACCGGCGCACTCTGTACCTCCGTCTGAATCGGCGTTACCGGTGTACTCTGTATCTCAGGCTGTATCGGTGTCACAGGCGTGCTCTGCATTCCTGACAGACTCTGTGTAACCGCAGCATCCGAAGCACTCTGTGCTGTGGACTCCCCGGTCTGATCTGCCGGTTTCCGGAATATGGAATGATCCTGAGTCACAGGCTGGCTCTGCTGAACCGGTGCACTCTGAAACATTGACTGATTTTGCTGCACAGGCTGCCCCTGAAACCCAAACTGACTCTGCTGTACAGGCTGACCCTGGAACCCGGGCTGACTCTGCTGCATGGGCTGACTCTGGAACATTGGCTGTCCCTGCTGCATGGGCTGACTCTGGAACATGGATTGATTCTGCTGCCCCTGCATCATCGGCCCGTTATTCTGCATATTCATCTGCATCCCGGGCTGAGCCATTGCGGCACCTGCCATCATGCCACC
>JAILDD010000167.1 GCA_024689605.1 Lachnospiraceae bacterium | reverse complement strand
ATGTATGCTTTTCCAGGAATTTCGGTAAAGAAGCAGCTATTTTTGCAGGGCTCGGTGCCGCAAAGGGCGGCTGTGCAGCTGTAATGGACTGCGATCTTCAGCATCCTCCTGAAGTACTGATAGAGATGTACGGGCTTTGGGAAGAAGGTTATGAGATAGTAGAGGGCGTAAAAAAGAGCCGGGGGCGTGAGTCGATTTTTCATAAACTGAGTGCCGGCATGTTTTACGGCATAATGAGCAAGGCCACAAAGATCGATATGTACAGGGCTTCGGATTTTAAGCTCTTGGACAGGCGGGCAGTGGAAGCACTTCTTATGTTTCCGGAATATCATGTTTTCTTCCGGGCTCTTTCATCCTGGATAGGTTATAAAAAGACTTCAGTTGAATTTGACGTAAGGGACAGGGAAGTGGGAAGCAGCAAATGGAGTACTTCCGCACTTTTTAAGTATGCAGTTAACAATATTGTGGAATATTCTGCCGTTCCCCTGCATTTAATAACAGGGATCGGTGTTGTGTCCCTTATATTTGCCTTTGCGCTGGGAATACAGACGTTAGTGAGGTATTTCTGTGGGACTGCGGCAGAGGGTTTTACTACGGTAATACTTCTGCAGCTCTTCAGCGCCAGCGTGATCATGATAGGCATAGGCATTGTGGGACTTTACCTGGCTAAGATATATGATGAAGTAAAGCGCAGACCCAGGTACATCATCGCAAAGATGAAATGAAAAGACAGGATAATACATGAAAGCTCTTATTACAGGTGCATCCGGTTTTGTGGGACCCTATCTTGCAAAGGCGGTGCGTGAAAATCTTAAATACGAAGTCGTAGGTACCATACAGAACCATAATATAGACAGCTTTTCAGAGGGAGAAGTGCGGGAACTTGACATTATGGATTCGGCGGCTGTTTTAGCTCTGCTCCAGGATGAGCATCCCCAGTGCATTTTCCATCTGGCAGCCCAGAGCTCTGTATCCAGGTCCTGGAAGGATCCGGCAGGGACAGTAAGCGTCAACATAAAGGGCACCTTAAATCTTCTGGATGCGTTAAGGCAGCTGGAATACAGCCCTAAGGTAATCCTTGCCGGTTCAGGTGAGGAATACGGATATGTGCGCCCGGAGGAAGTGCCGGTTAAGGAAGAACAGTTCCTCCGTCCCGGGAATATATACGCTGCAACCAAGGCCGGTCAGAATATGATGGCTACGGTATATGCCCAGGCCTACAATCTGCAGCTGATCATGACCAGGAGCTTTAATCACATGGGACCGGGACAGTCTCCTGTCTTTGTGGTGGCCGATTTCTGCAGGCAGGCAGTCAGGATAGAAAAGGGACTGCAGTCTCCGGAAATCCATGTGGGAAATCTGTCGGCAATGAGAGATTTTACGGATGTTCGTGATGTGGTAAATGCCTATACCGCGCTGGCACAGTTTGGAATGCCCGGGGAAACCTACAATGTGGGTACAGGAAAGGCTGTAAAGATAGCGGATATACTGGACCTGATAATAAAAGTAAGCGGTGCTGATATAAAGCCCGTGGTAGATAAGGAAAAGTTAAGACCGGTGGATGTTCCCATCATTGAGCCTGATGTATCAAAGCTTTACAAGGCTACAGGCTGGAGACCTCAGATAGGACTTGAACAGACTATAGCGGATACATTGGATTATTTCCGTGAGAATGAGGAGTTACTTAAGTGACCATGACAGATACAGAAAAAAAGAGTTCTCTCATCATAGGAGGTACCAGCCTTTTCGGGAGGTACCTCATACCACAGCTTATAAGGCGTGGAGAGAAAGTTACAGCTACATATCTGAAAAAATCAGATCTCGAAAGAGACAACCTGGAAAAATATGCCGGACCGGAAAAATGTTCCGAATGGGTAGAACTGGATGTGCTTGACCGTGAGGGGATTGTTGCCGTTTTGGAACACTATATGCCTGATGTGATATATGACCTGGCAGTCCAGAATTCCGTGGGCTATGCCTGGAAAGAACCGGCTGAGACTGTGGACATTAATGTAATAGGTGCACTGAATCTTTTTGATGCAGTGCGGAGCATAGAGGGCTACAACCCCCGGATAATAATGGCTGGCTCCGGGGAAGAATACGGACGTAATGACTTTGACCGTATTCCTATGTCAGAGGAACTGCAGCCAAGGCCGAATAATATTTTTGCATCTACAAAGGTCTGCCAGGCTCTGCTGGCAAATATTTACCACAGGGCTTACGGTCTGGATGTGATCACATTGAGGACATTTAATGAGATCGGTCCCGGCATGAGCAAGAGGTTTTCCGTTTCCAATTTCTGTATGCAGTTCGCAAGGGCCGCAAGGGAAGGCAGAAAAGAATTTAAACTTCACGTAGGTAACATAAATATCGAACGTGATTATACTGATGTGCGGGATCTGACACAGGCCTTTATCGAAATTGCCGACAAAGGAAAAGGCGGAGAGATATACAATGCAGGCAGGGGAAATGCTGTAAGCGTTCGTAACGTAATTGGGATGCTTGAGGAGATAAGCGGTGTTAAAGCGGATATAATAGTGGATCCCAGCCGCATGCGTCCCATAGACACTCCGAAGTTTGAATCTGACAACAGCAAGATAGAAAGAGATACCGGGTGGAAGGCTACCTACAGCCTGCAGGATACAATAAAGGATATGTATGACCATGTATCCGCTTAGACGGTTATATATTGGGGGCTAAAGACAATGAATGTGATACTTCTTTCCGGCGGTTCGGGGAAAAGACTCTGGCCGCTGTCAAATGATAACAGATCAAAGCAGTTCATAAAGATATTAAAAAGGGAAGATGGAACAGTGGAATCCATGGTGCAGCGGATGTACCGGGGAATTGTTTCTGCTGATAAGGATGCGGATGTAACTGTTGCCACATCCCGTGCCCAGGTGGCTGCTCTCCACAGCCAGATAGGAGAGAACATCTCTCTGTCAGTAGAACCCTGCAGAAGAGATACGTTCCCTGCCATAGTGCTTGCTTCGGTTTTTTTGCATGAGATAAAGCATGTTGAAGAGGATCGGCTTCTGATGGTCTGCCCTGTGGATCCCTATGTGGAGGATGATTATTTTGAGGCACTGAAGAAGCTGGAAAAAATCGCTCTTTCGGAAAATGATGCTGATATATGTGTCATCGGTGCAAAGCCCACATATCCTGCGGAAAAGTATGGATATATTCTGCCTAAGGAAAAGAAGGAAGACAGGTTTTACGGTGTATGTTACGAAAAACCCAGTGAGGAAAAGGCAAGAGAGTACATAGAACAGGGAGCTTTGTGGAACGCGGGCGTATTCGTATTCAGAATGGGGTATATTCTCAGGAAGGCCCACGAAAAGATTGATTTCACGGACTATGAAGACCTGTATGAAAAGTATGAGTCGCTTAATGCCATAAGCTTTGACAAGGAGATACTCGAAACTGAGGAAAGGGTTTGTGTCCTGGAATTTGGCGGCGCATGGAAGGACCTGGGGACATGGAACACCCTTACGGAGGCTATGGATGACTCTGCAACGGGAAAAGCCGTGGTGGACAGCAGCTGCGAAAATGTGAATGTTCTGAATGAGCTGGATGTGCCTGTTGTATGCATGGGGCTTAAGAACGTGGTGGTGGCAGCTTCGGCGGAAGGTGTCTTTGTTTCAGACAAGGAGGCTTCAAGCCACAATAAGCCTGTGGTGGACAAGATAGACCAGCAGGTTATGTTTGCGGATAAATCCTGGGGAAGCTTCCGTGTTCTGGATGTAGGTCCAGGCAGCATGACAAATAAGATAACAGTACTGGCAGGAAGAGCTATGAACTATCATTCCCATGCACACAGGGATGAGATATGGAGCATAGTATCCGGAAAGGGGACTGTCATCGTGGATGGCATGAAGCAGCCTGTATCAACAGGGGATGTGGTTACAATGGCAGCGGGCTGCAGGCATACGGTGGTGGCAGAAACGGAACTGTGCCTTATAGAGGTTCAGATCGGTGAGGCCATAAGTGTGCATGACAAGACAAAGTATAAGCTGGATTTATAATCTGATTTACATATGAATAAAGTCGGTACCGAAAATAAAATTAAAGCGTCCACTATGCCGTTTCTGTTAAAGCCTGCAGAGAAGGATTATCTCTGGGGCGGCAGGAGACTTAAGGACGATTTCTGTAAGGATACGGATACCACGCCCCTTGCGGAAACCTGGGAATGCAGTACCCATCCTGACGGTGTGAGCATGGTGGCCAGCGGTGAGCATAAAGGCATGCTGCTTTCGGAGGTCCTGAAGGAACATCCGGAGTACCTGGGAACGCATCCCAGGGAGAACGGATATGATGACCTGCCTATACTGGTGAAATTCATAGATGCTGACAGCGACTTGTCAGTGCAGGTGCATCCGACGGATGAGTATGCAAAGGAACACGAGAACGGACAGCGCGGCAAGACGGAGATGTGGTACGTGATAGACGCGGCACCGGATGCTTCTCTCATATATGGTTTCAGGCATTCCATGACGGCGGATAAGCTTAAAAAAGCTGTTAATGAAGGAAAACTTACAAAATACCTGCAGAAGGTAAAGGTACATAAAGATGATGTATTCTTTATCGAGGCAGGAACTGTGCATGCCATAGGAAACGGTGCATTGATAGCTGAGGTGCAGGAGAATTCCAACCTGACATACAGGCTGTATGATTATGACCGTGTGGATAAAAACGGAAATAAAAGAGAGCTTCATATAGACAAGGCACTGGATGTCATGAATATGTCCGGAGCGTCTGAACCTAAGCAGCCCATGAGAGTACTTAAATTCAGGCCGGGCTATGCAACGGAGCTTTTGGGAAGATGCAAGTATTTCCAGATGGAACGCATGATGCTGAATACCGAGCGTATAAAGCAGATGGCCGGGATAAAGACTGAGGCTAATTCCTTTGCGGTGCTGTTATGTGTGGACGGCTGCGGCATCATTACGGACAGCAGTGACAGGAAAGAGATGCTTCCCTTTTTCAAGGGCGACTGTATCTTTATTCCTGCAGATTCGGATGAGATGCTGCTTCACGGGAATTCAACGCTGCTTAGGATCAGCTGCTGATGATGGAAATAAGAATGGGAACATACGCAACAAAAAAAAGTGCGGTGCATATAAAGGTAATGGGGGTCAGATTTACCTTTTGTGATATAGGAACAGCGGTGAGGTCCGTACTGAAGAGGTGCGGGAGTCTTAAAGGCCGCTATATCTGCTTTACCAATGTACATACAACAGTTGAAGCCCAGGAGGATCAGGAATACAGGGATATACTTAACGGCGCTGCGTTTACTTTTCCGGACGGAATGCCTGTTGCGTTTGCGGCAAGGATCAAATCACTGAGAACAGGAAAGGCATACAGCCCCAAGCGGGTGGCCGGACCTGATTTTATGAGGCTTGCGTTTGAAAACAGCAGAGACGGAAAATTTAATCATTTTTTCTACGGCTCTACAGAGGAAACCCTGGCAGCTCTTACAGGGAAGCTTGAAAAGGAATATCCCGGGATAAATATCTGCGGAAAGTATTCACCGCCCTTCAGGGAGCTTACGGCGGAAGAAGACAGAGATATCGTAAAAATGATCAATGCTTCCGGTGCGGACCTTGTGTGGGTAGGTTTAGGAGCGCCTAAGCAGGAAAAGTGGATGTCGGAGCATGCGGGAAAGATCAATGCTCTGATGCTGGGAGTCGGAGCCGGTTTTGATTTCCATGCAGGGACTGTGAAAAGGGCGCCCTTATGGATGCAGAAGACAGGTCTTGAGTGGTGCTACAGGCTTATGCAGGATCCCAAGAGGCTGTTTTCAAGGTATCTTAAGACAAATTCGAAATTTATTATACTTATGCTGCAGGGAAGGTATTGAACTGCTGCCGGATGGCAGCTTTGTATTGAGAGGTTACGGAATAATGAAAGAATATGTGGATTATATAGATGAACTGACGAAGATAGCGGATGATTTTGTCAGGAGGTATGAAGAAACAGCACAGGATGACGGCGGGGATAAGCTTTACGAGCATCTTACCAGCCGTATTAAGTCTGTGGAGAGCATGCAGGAAAAATGCAACAAGATTGGTGTGGAACTGACAGCTTACAATGCCCTGAAGGTGGTGCATGATGCCATAGGTGTCAGGGTTATATGTCTCTTCATTGACGACATAATGAAGAATGTAAGAAAGATCCGTGAGATGGAGGGCATAACCATCATAAAGGAAAAGGATTATATCAGTGCCACGAAGCCCAACGGTTACAGGAGCTATCATATGCTGCTGGAGGTGGAAAGCGATGTGCCGGATGCAGCAGGCAACGATCCGGGAAAATATTTCATAGAAGTCCAGCTGCGTACCATAGCCATGGATACCTGGGCAGCACTTGAGCACGAACTCAGATATAAGAAAGATATAAAGAACAGCGCTATCATAGCAGAAGAGCTGAAACGATGTGCCGGGGAACTGGCAAGCTGCGATATATCCATGCAGACATTGAAGGATATGATACGCGGAAGCTGAAGCAGCGGTGATCCAAAGGAAAGAGGTAGTAATGAATATACTTGTAGCAGAAGATGAAGAGGATCTTAAAGACGTCATAGAGGCTGTACTTGACGCAAACGGTTATAGTGTGGATGTGACCGAAAACGGCGCACAGCTGCTTGAAAAAGCAAGTGCAAATGAGTATGCGGCCATTGTATCCGACATAATGATGCCTGTAATGGACGGAATAACGGCGGTAAAGAAGCTGAGAGATGCCGGTAATGACACCCCGGTGCTTTTTCTTACGGCAAAGACTGAGGTGGACGACAGGATAAACGGCCTGGATGCAGGTGCAGATGATTATCTCACCAAGCCTTTTGCAGTGGGTGAGCTTTTGGCCAGGGTAAGGGCTTTGACAAGAAGAAGCCGTTCAAGTACAAATACACAGACTGTCATATCGGTTTATAATATAACTCTTGATACAGAGAAAGAGGAACTTACCGGCCAGAATTCGATACGGCTTCCTGCTAAAGAGAGCCATATGCTGGGATTTTTTATGAACAATCCCGAAAAGGATTTTTCTACTGAGGAACTAATAGAAAAATTCTGGAAGAATGAAGAAAATGCGGATGAAGAGGCGGTATGGCTTTATGTGTCATTCCTCAGGAATAAACTCCGTGCAGTAGGGGCATCCGCTACCATTGAAGGGGAAAAGGGATACTCATACCGACTGGCAGGCACGAACTGACAGAGGGGGCTTCAATACAGAAGGCTTAGTAGGATATGCTTGCAAAACTCAGAGTAAAATTTGTATCTTTGGCAGCGCTTACGCTGCTCATTTGTCTTACCCTGGTTCTTTCCATGGTTTTCTTTCTGACGGATAATTTCTTTGAAGCACAGGTAAATACTATGCTGACGGTGCTGCTTGAAAACGGGGGCGAAATGCCGCCGGACAGAGTCTGGGCGATCGGAAACAAGCGGATGCCCGGAGGCCTGTCGGAAGAACTCCAGTATGAAACCAGATATTTCAGCGTGATAACCGATAAGGATGGAAATGTCACCCATGTAAATACGGAACATATTTTTTCCATAGAGGAAGACGAAGCGGCAGAGATAGCATTTTCAATTTATGAAGGACGATCCAATGATGCGGACATGTCCGTTGTGGAAACTCTTCGTAAACTGTTTACGGATACCCGGTGGGAGTCGGGGAAATTCTTCCATGAGAATAATGTCTATTATTACGACAGCCGTGAGAAGGGAAACGGCGGCCGGCTTTATGTTTTCGTTGACTATACATCAAGATATCTGATAGTACAGCAGATTTATTCCTACCTGCTGATAGTGGCCGGTGTCATACTGTTAGTATTCTGTCTGCTCTTCATATATTTTTCAAAACAGCTTATGGATCCCTTTATTGAGAACCAGGAGAGGCAGAAGCGTTTCATCACAAATGCGAGCCATGAGCT
The DNA here is from genome assembly GCA_024689605.1 of Lachnospiraceae bacterium. Next base: position 4,445 of record JAILDD010000167.1, on the reverse strand, counting down.
GAAAACTCCGCTCACGGTTATTTCTGCCAATACGGAAATGATAGAGATGACCTCCGGTAAAACGAAATGGACGGAGTCGAACATGAGGCAGATCAAGAAGCTTAACGATCTGGTTTCAAACCTGGTAGTGCTGTCCAAGCTGAATGAGAAGGATGTTCAGGTCTTTTCCACGGTGGACATATCATCTATAGTTAAGGACCAGGCTGAATCCTTTGCTTCCGTGGTGGAGGGCGCCGGTAAGAAATATGAGATGAACATAGAAGAGGGACTCACGGTAAAAGCTGTGCAGAACGGCGTACAGGAAGTGGCATCTATTCTTATTGACAATGCATCAAAGTATTGTGATGACGGCGGCCGTGTTCTGGTCAGGCTTGAGAAGGGCTATATGGGGAAAGGAGCAAAGCTTTATGTACAGAATACCTATAAGGCCGGAGCAACAGTGGACTATACCAGATTCTTTGAAAGATTTTACAGGGAGGATGAATCCCATAACAGCAAAAAGAGCGGATTCGGTATAGGGCTTTCCATTGCAGAGGAAATGTGTGCGAAAATGAACGCAAACATTCAGGTGAGCTATGACAGGAAAAGGGAAGAGATAGTCTTTACCGTGACTTACAAGCAGTAGCTTTGTGAGTGGGCAATTATTGAATAAGTGAAATGGTGACAGCATACTATATGGCTCAGGCTGCGGAGACAGTGGCAGAGGCAGAAAAAAGCATATCGTCTGATATAGCGGCAATACCCGGATGGGCGGTTGCCCTGTTTTTTCTTGTGTCCGGGGCTGTGCTCTGTTTTCAGGGACTGAACCTGTGCAAGATAGTGCAGTTCTGCGCCTGTGCTGTACTGGCGGGCGGTACTGTGCTCCAGATAGGAAAACACTGGGACAGCATATGGGTGTATGTGGCGGCAGCAGTGGTGGCGTTTGTAGCAGGATATGCAGGACTTAGGCGCTACAAGGCAGGCTTGTGTGTGACGGCAGGAGTGTGCACGTATCTGGCGGTGGCGGGATGCTTTGCCAGGTCTGCCCTTATTATGGCAAGAAAAGCTATCAGCGATATTCCGGATACGGGGGCACTTGTGCAGATATGGATAACAAAGATATTCAATCATGGTGATATATCAGCTGACACCGGGGAGATGTCGGCAGAGTATGCACAGCCGGTGATCGACCAGATATCCGAGGCCCTTAATGTACTGCAGACAGGACTTGTGGTAGCGTCCCTGGCAGCTGTGGTGGTTTCTGTTCTTGTTAATATATTCGGGGATGTGATAATAATAATTTTTACCAGTGCGGCAGGTGCTTTCCTGATGGCGGAGGGCGTATCGGTACTCTTGGAACCCGGGATAGAAGTGTTTTATGCCATAGTGGGGGCAATGATACTGATAGGGGGAACTTTTCAGTTCTTTAAGAAGACATAGAATCAGGGGCGTATTATACGTTCGTGGCAACGCCTGCGATCATGTTGTTGGCCAGTTCGTTTATGAGAGTGCGCCCGGAAGAGGAACTCAAATACTCCTGAGCTAATTTTGTATCCGTAAGGAGTTTATTTAAACTGTCAGAAGAGCTGGGAGCGGATGAAAGAGAGTCCGCAGGGCTCTGATCTTTCTCGTCATCTTTATTATCAAGAAGTGCATCCAGCAGTGCATCTGCGATATTTCCGTTTGAATCAGTAAGTGTGTTTACCACATCAGCGCTTAAGTCGGCAGAATTAAGAGATGCCCTTAAGCTTTCAAGCTCGGAATCGGAAAGGGAGGCCCTTAATGCTGATGCAGCATCTGTGGTCATATTTGAGTAAGCCTGCGTGGCAGAAACATTCTGGGTGTTTTTTGAAACATGGTCTGAGAGTATCTCGGAAAAACTCCTTGTCTCGGTATTTCCGGTGACAGACGCCGAAGGCTTACCGGGATAACTGCGGAACTGCAGAATATCCGTATTTTTAAGTCCTGCGACCTGATATACATTTGTGGAAAGCTCAGCGACATTCATACTGATATTATAACCTATGAGAAGGTTTTATGTAAATCAAGAATTGAGCATTGAAAAGGGAAAAACAGTTGGTTTTGCCGTTCGTTATGTAGGTAACCATGCGCGGGCTGGTTTGGAAATTTGATGGCTGTGTGATAGAATCTGGGATGAATTATGGATATAGAAAAACAGGTGAGAAAAAGGCTGATAATAGTTATATTGCTGCATGTGCTGGTACTGATACTCGGGGGACTGCTTTATTTGATGTATGACCGGACCGGCGAAGGCGTACCCTGCCTCATTTATAAAATTACAGGATTTTATTGTCCAAGCTGCGGGGTTACCCGCATGATGTATGCGCTGATACATGACCACGATATCCTGCAGGCTTTCCGCTATAATACATTGCTGGCCGTGACGCTGCCTTTTGCGGCGGTGCTATATATACAGCAGCTTATTGTTTTTGTCAGGACCGGGGGCTTGTCTCCTTGGATGGGAGTGGTGGCAGAAATATGGGGGATTCTTATGATCCTGTTTGGTATTTTAAGGAATATACCGGCCTTTGAGTTCCTGGCGCCTGTGGTACTATAGTCTTTCGTAATCCTTCAGAATAGTACATGTTTTCGAGCTGCTGGATTTATACTGAATTTTTGCTATGGTATCTGAATGGCTTATGTATTATAATATGAGACGTATGTCCGGAATCTGCAGGAATCCGGATGGAAAAAAACAAGTGACTGAAGGATGCCGGGGGGCGTTGATCAGTTGCAAAATCAAGGAGGGAACAAATGGATAATCAGAACTACAACAACTATAATCAGGGACAGTACAATACACCGGCTCCCGGTGAGAAGTCTCCTAAGTACACATTATGGCTTGTACTTGGTATCGTGCAGATAGTAGCGGGATTCTGCTGTGCGGGTGGTATATTCACTCTCGTTACAGGTCTCCTTACTATTATAAATGCCAATGGTGCTAATACAGCATATCAGCTCGGTGATATGGCAACACATGATTCGAAGATCAAGACTGCCATGATAATGAACATCATAGGCTGGGTGCTTGCAGTTATCATATTCATATTAATATGCGTATTCTACTTTACTGTTGGAGTCGCAGATGCTATGAGCGGCTACAGCTATTAATAGCGCCCTGAACCGAATTATCATAATTTGATCTGAGTCTAAAAACGGCTCCGCTGCCTGAGGCACGGAGCCGTTTCATATGTGTGATAAATGTGTGTGTTGAAATGTAAAAGTGCTGACTGATTAAGGCGTCCACCTTCCGCAGGCACCGCAGGGGAGAATGAGGGTGTCGGAGCCTTCTAGGGGGAGTCCTATCTCTGAACTTTCCACATGTCCGCCGCGTTTGCTTGTGAGAGCTGTATTAAGCATATAGGAAAGCACTGCAGGCTGTAGGCCTGTGGTGTATGAGTTTATAAGGAAGAAAAGCGGCTCGTCTGAAAGCAGCTGTGCAGCCTTGCATATCAGCGGGAATACCGCATCCTCGATCTTCCATACTTCGCCGCCGGGACCTCTTCCGTAGGAGGGAGGATCCATAATGATGGCATCGTAGGTGTTGCCGCGGCGGATTTCTCTTTCCACGAATTTAAGGCAGTCATCCACTATCCAGCGTATGGAATCATGACCGCAGCCGGAGCTTTCGGCGTTTTCTTTTGCCCAGGCCACCATTCCCTTTGCTGCATCCACATGTGTTACAAAGGCACCGGAAACTGCGGCGGAAACAGTAGCTCCGCCGGTATAGGCAAAGAGGTTAAGAACTTTTATCCGTTTGTCTCCGGAAAGGGATTTCTTCCTGCGGACTATGAGCTCTGAAGCCCAGTCCCAGTTGACTGCCTGTTCAGGAAAAATGCCTGTATGCTTAAAAGCGAAGGGCTTCAGATGGAAGCAGAGCTTTTTCCCGGAGGGGGTCAGGTCATATCCTATAGTCCACTCTTTGGGAAGGTCCCGGAATTCCCATTCGCCGCCGCCTTTCTGCGAACGGTGGTAATGGCCGTTAGTTTTTTTCCAGGCCGGGTTTTTATGGCCTGTCTGCCATATGACCTGGGGATCGGGACGGACCAGGAGGTATTCACCCCAGCGCTCCAGTTTTTCACCGTCTGTACAGTCTATTACTTTATAATCATTCCAGTTATCAGCGGTCCACATGTATGTAATTTCTCCTAATACTGCATTTTATGATCAACTCGTCCAAAGCGGCTTTTTTGATTCATCAGCCGCTATTAGTCTATAATTCTTTCCACTTTTTGACAAGTATATGGTAAAATTTACGTATGAATACAACCTCGTTTATCTACTACGGATACAGCAGGGATACATACAGGGACTGCAGGCCCCAGATCCAGCTGACGAACCTCAAGCATATGATGTTCATGAACAGCTGGCTCCTGGCGGTTACGCTGATATTCCTGGGAATCAGGATATACGATAATTACGCGATATCCAGTGTCTTTGTGCGT
>JAILDD010000164.1 GCA_024689605.1 Lachnospiraceae bacterium | reverse complement strand
CTTCCTCGTCATTTAAAATCTTCCGACGCTCCGCAAAGGCCTGTTTTGCCTGTTCTTCAAAATTCTCCATCAGGTTCAGGATGTTCTGAAGCCTGTAATTAAACTTCGCCATCAGCTATCTCCGAACAGCTTGTTCATCATACCCACGGTATCCTCGAATTCAAACTTGTCCTCAACATCCTGGCAGAGGAAATCATTCACTGCATCTATCTTCGATATGGCATAATCGATACGGGGATTTGACCCCTTCTTGTATGCTCCGATATTTATCAGATCTTCCGAATCGTTATAGGTAGCCATGACATTTTTCAGCTCACCGGCAAGCTTCCGGTGTTCCTTCGTTGTCACCATGCTCATGCACCTTGATATGGACTGCAGCACATCCACGGCAGGGTAATGGTTCCTGTGGGCCAGCTTCCTGTTCAGCATTATATGCCCATCCAGTATGCTCCTGGCAGTATCGGTTATAGGCTCATTGAAATCATCACCGTCCACAAGTACTGCATACAGTCCCGTAATCGACCCTTTGTCGTTCTTGCCGGCCCTCTCTAAGAGTTTGGGCATCTCTGAATAAACCGACGGAGGATATCCCCTTGTAACCGGCGGCTCGCCTATGGCAAGACCTATCTCACGCTGTGCCATGGAAAAACGTGTAAGGTTGTCCATCATAAGGAGCACGTCTTTTCCCTGGTCCCTGAAGTATTCCGCAATGGCAGTAGCGGTCTGGGCTGCTTTCTTTCTTTCAAGGGCCGGCTTGTCAGAAGTTGCCACTACGACCACGGACCTCTTCAGACCCTCGGCCCCCAGATCCCTTTCAATAAACTCACGCACTTCCCTGCCTCGCTCGCCTATAAGAGCTATGACATTCAGCTCAGCCCTGGTATTCCTTGCAAACATACCCATAAGGGTGGATTTGCCTACACCGGAGCCTGCAAATATTCCTATCCTCTGTCCTTTTCCTACCGTGATCAGTCCGTCAACAGACTTGACTCCCAGGGGAAGCGGTTCATTTATTATTGACCTGGTCATTGCATCAGGGCTTGCAGCTTCCAGCGGATACCAGGTCTCTCCCACAGGCGTAAAATCGCTTACGGGCCGTCCCAGACCATCCAGAACCTGTCCCAAAAGAAAATCCCCGACCTGCACGGAAAGGGGACGCTCCTCATTTTCAACTATGCAGCCGGAGCCTATCCCTTCAGTCTCTTCATAAGGCATGAGCAGGGTCATGTTCTTTTTAAACCCAACCACTTCAGACATTATCGCCCGTCCGTCAGTGGTAGTGATCTTGCACATGTCCCCCATCTTGGCATCGGGTCCTGCGCTTTCCAGCGTAAGCCCCACCACATTCACTATCTTGCCAAGTTTTCTGTAATATACTCTGCCGGCAGCATCGTATTTATCAAGATTAATCTCTGACATCTTTATCTACATCTCTAGGGTTCATAACTCAGTATGCGAAGCTGCTTTTCCAGCAGATCCATCTGCGTCCCAAGCCCGCAGTCCCATATTCCGCCGTCTGATTCAATCAGACAGTCATTAGGCTTCAAAGTAGCATCCTCTATCACCTCAAAGCGGTCCGGCATGATACCGGTTCCCTTTGCGATATTCTCTTTTATCAGCTGTACATTCACATAATCCGCTGCGGATACGTGAACGATATAATTCCTGCTTCCGTCCAGATTGGTAAGCACCCTTTTCAAAAGATAGGCAATGGTTTCCTTGTCATCTTCCAGCCTGACGCCTGTCACCTTTGAAAAAATACTGCTCAGCTTATCTATCAGCAGAGGCTCCAGCGCCTTGCTCTTTTCCTCATATTCTTTCTGAAGCTTCTGTCTTTCTTCCTCAAGCTCCATCTGCAGCTTTTCGTATTTCTCAAGACCGGCTCTTTCGCCTTCCTGACGTCCGGCTTCGAAGCCCTCAGCATGCCCCTTCTGCCTGGCTTCCTCCGTCACGGATTCCGCTTCCTTTTTTGCATCCTCTATGATGGCTTCCGCATTTTCCTTTGCTTCTTCTATCATCGCCTGAGCCTGGGCTGCAGAAAGCGCATTATTCTCATGTATTACTGAACCGTTTTCTTCCTCTTCCTCGGGATCTGAAACAAGCCGTTCCACC
>JAILDD010000118.1 GCA_024689605.1 Lachnospiraceae bacterium | reverse complement strand
GGACCGTCTTTTTGTATTTATTTTTGGCAGGGAAGAGAATAAGAAATGGACGCTGTCGCTGTACAATGCGGTAAACGGCACAGACTATACGGATGAGACTGCGATAGAGATCACGACCATGTCGGATGCAGTCTACATGGGGATGCGCAATGACGTGTCATTCATCATCACGGAGTTCATAAGCTTGTTCGAGCAACAAAGTACCTATAATCCAAATATGCCGGTGAGACAGCTTATGTATCTCGGGCGCCTGTATGACAAGTACATTGACGCCACGAAACAGAACCTTTACGGCAAGAGGCAGATAAAACTTCCGGTACCGAAGCTTGTAACTTTCTACAACGGAAGGGAAGATGTGCCGGACAAGATACTGAGGCTGAGTGATTCGTTTTCAGCTAATGCCGAGCTGTCGGATGTGGAAGTCAGCGTCAGATTGATAAACATTAATCTTGGCAGAAACAAGGAATTACTTGAAAGCTGCAGGCCGCTTAAGGAATACTCGTGGTTTGTGGACAGCGTAAGAAATAAGAAGGATCATGGGAAAATGTCCCTGGAGGAAGCCGTGGACTGTACCCTTGACGAGATGCCGGTGGATTTCCATATCAGGGAATTCCTTATCGGCAACAGGGCGGAGGTGAAGAATATGTGCCTGACAGAATATAACGAAGCCGAAACGATGCAGATGTTCAAGGAAGAAGGCCGCGAAGAAGGTCGTGCAGAAGGTCGTGAGATACGCGACAGAGAAAAGATCACCGATATGCTGCGCCGTGGCAAGACGGTGGAAGAGATAGTTGAATTTTGCAATTATCCCAATGAGCAGGTTAGGAGAATTGCCGATTCTGTTCGAGTATCATCTTGATTGTGTCAGCAGTGGAAGTTGCAACTGTGGGTAATTCATGTTATGAAAATTCTATTCATGTAATAAGGGAGGTTTTTATGGTTGATGTAAAAGGAAGATGGGCACTCGTAACCGGTGGTGCAAGAGGCATAGGCAGGCTTGTGGCACTTTTTCTTGCGGAAAGAGGCTGCAATATCATAGTCCAGAGCAGGAAGAGGGCAAATTCAGATAGCGTGAAATCTGAGATAGAGGCACTTGGTGTGAAGTGCATACAGGTAGAGGCTGAGCTCTCAGACCTTGACAGCGTTAAACGGATGCTGGAAGAAATCGATGCCCTTAACTTAAGGATAGACATCGTGATGAATAATGCGGGCATGCAGATTGCATACAGGACCGATTATCTGACGACACCGACAGAGGACTATACGGTAAGTTTCCTTATAAACACTGTTGCACCTATGATGATCTGCTATCACTTTATTCCGAAAATGAAGGAAAACGGCTTCGGAAGGATAGTAAATACTACCAGCGGAATAGCACTTGAGCCGGAGCAGGCGGGGTATTCAGCGAGCAAGGCTGCTCTGAACAAAGTAACTATAGATATCGGATCTAAACTTCAGGGGTCGGATGTGCTGATCAATCTTACTGATCCCGGGTGGTGCAGGACAGACCTGGGCGGACCCAATGCACCTAATGCGCCAGAGTCCGCTATCCCGGGAGTTGTAGTGGGTGCTTTTGTGGATGACGGCAGGTCAGGCAGGATATTCGGTGCGGACCAGTTTTATGACAAGAGTCTTGAGGAGGCTGTAGCAGTTGCTGAGAATATGAACAGCCCTTATTGAGTAGGCCTTTGTACCTTACAGGGGAGGCGTCGGGCAGGTGGTTCCGCCTAAACGACAGCCTCCCTTTTATTGTTCCCAGTACTTTTTAAATATGTTATACTGTCGTGTGGCTTATTTTTGCGATTATCGTAACAACAGCTGCCAATTATCCTTAAGATCATTGTCTAGCTGGTTAACTGTTCCGCGGCAGGTGGGTAATGCAGCGGTCAGGGAGTGTCAGGATAATTGTGACGGCTAAGTACCGGAGCCGGAGGATTTCATGAAAGACAGAATTTATGTGTGTCACACATTTTACCATGTGCTGATCACATTCCTAAAAGAATTTGAGCTTCGGGCAAAGGATGACCGTGACAAAGGAGCGACACTGGTCCTAAGCCTTATGTCAAATAACTTTGGCGGTCTTAAGGATAGGATAGAAGAACTCGGATTTTTTGAGGAAGTCATAGAATTTGATGAAAAACGGGAAAGTTTCTTTCCGGAGCTGGCAGAATTAAAAAAGGACCGTGGCAATATTGTTTCCAATATGATACAGCGGATAAAGTTTACTTCTGCTTTTGCCAAGGCACAGGAACCCTTTGTGCCGGTTGATTTCAGGGAGTACCGGGATGTATATGTCTATTGTGATACTGATCCTATAGGGCTGTATCTGAATAAGCATAAGATCCGTTATCATGCAATAGAGGACGGGCTTGACTGTTTAAAGACACTGGACCTTGCAAGGATAAGCAATGCGGGGCATTTTAAATTAAAGAAAGTTTTTGCATCCCTTAACCTTATATTTATAGAAAACGGTTATTCAAAGTACTGCATAGATATGGAGATAAATGACAGATCCGTACTGCAGTATGATTATAAGAAGTACAAGGTGGTACCGCGCAAGCCCCTATATGACCGTCTGACTCAGGCAGAAAAAGAAATACTGCTCTCTGCCTTCGTGGAGAACAAAGCGGAGATAGATGCGATTGCAGCGGAGCTGAAACAGAGCGGCAGCAGGGCTGTGCTTATTCTATCCGATCCTTTGACGGATCTGGAAACCCGCAGGAAGATAATGCAGGATCTGATTGATACTTATGGCCGCAATAACGATGGCAGCAAATGCATTGTTTTCATAAAGCCCCATCCAAGGGATGTGCTTGATTACAAGACAGAATTCCCTGAGTATCCGCAGATTTCACCCACTGTGCCGATGGAACTGCTGGGCTTTTTCGAGAACCTGTATTTTGACACAGTGGTATCTGTGTATACAGAGCTGGCTGCAATAACTTTTGCTGATGAAAAAATAAGGCTAGGGCATGATTTCATGGATAAATACGAGCCGGTGGAAATGCACAGGCATAATATTTAACAACAGGGGATAAAACGGAATATGTGTGGTGAGCTTTTTAAAAAATATTTACCAATAGGAAAAACTAATGTTAAAGATAGTAAATAAATTAAATAAGCTTCTGGATAAAAAACAGAAGGGCTTCATGGTGGTTCTGGTTATTATGATGCTCATCGGAGCCATTCTTGAGACTGCCAGTGTGACTCTGGTAATCCCTGTTATCTCTATTGTAATGGATCAGGACGCAGTAACTGGGAATAAGTATGTTGCCCCGGTATATAATGCCCTGGGAATGCAATCTCCCAGGGACTTTACCATTTTGGTAATGGTACTTCTTATACTTGCTTTCGTCATAAAGAACATATTCCTGTATGTCCAGCAGAAAGTCCTTTATCGTTTCGTGTATACAAATCAGTTCAGGACATCCGAGCGTATGATGAAAAACTATATCCGCAGGAATTATGAATATTTCCTTAATGCGGATACTGCAGTGATACAGAGGAGCATCACATCAGATGTAAACAATATGTACGCCCTGATACTTTCACTGCTGACCCTTGTCTCAGAGACCATAGTGGCGCTTTTCCTTATAGCGGTACTTCTCTGGGCGGAGCCTATGATGACCATAATGATATCTGGACTTTTAGGGGCCGTGCTCTTTATCATAAAGCTTGTGCTTAAGCCCATCATGCGTAAGGCAGGCGAGGACAATCAGGATTATTACAGCGGTCTTTTCAAATGGATAAGCCAGACAGTGACAGGCATAAAAGATGTAAAGGTAGGGGGAAGGGAAGCCTATTTTGTGGATGAGTATATACGTTGCGGCAAGGGCTATGTGGATGCTGTCCAGAAATACACTCTATACAGCAATATTCCCCGGCTCCTGATAGAGACCATCTGCGTAGCCGCAATGGTTCTTTATATGCTGATACTTATATTGAACGGTCAGGATACTACGGACATGCTGGCCATACTATCAGCCTTCGGTGTGGCAGTGGTTCGTCTTATGCCCTGCGCCAACCGTATCAATAATCAGATAAACAATATTGCATATTTTGAGCCCTTCCTTATGGGAGTGTCCGATAATCTGCAGGGAGATATTGATGATAAAAATACCGATATGGCTGACCTTATGCCTGTTAAGGATAAGCTCCCGGTACGTGAAAAGGTAGAGCTTTCACATATTACCTACAAATATCCGAATACGGAAAAGCTTATATTTGATGATGCAAGCCTCACCATTCCGGTGGGAATGAGCAT
>JAILDD010000038.1 GCA_024689605.1 Lachnospiraceae bacterium | reverse complement strand
GCCTATGGGGCGCCTATACGGGTAATGCCTCTGTTTCTGTTAATACGGTGAATAAGAGGCGATATGCCCTTGATACATCCGGCACAAGGAGCCGGTGTGAGAATTCACTCGAATTGTGGCTACAGTTTAGTACAAAGAATGAGGGTTGTCAATGGAAGGGTTCTGTCGTCATATGCGTGTTAAAATCAATGTGCAGATATTGTATAGTGAAATATAGATGGCACAGCTTCAGATCTCACGAATGCAAGAGAGTATGATTCGGAGGAATTATCGCTAATGGTTGAGCTAACAAGTACCGGCCGGGGTTTAATGTAGATTTATAAGGATAGGTATAGGGTCGTTACAAGGTTTTAGATGGAAAGCAGTCACACTGAATCACGACTCCGAGACTTCCTTAATCTTCCTGAGGGTCTCTTTATCAAACTGTCCGTTTGCTATGGCGTGGTCCATCCAGAGCCTTAATGAATCAATAGTCATGGAGAGTTTTTCCAGACGCTCCTGTATAGCCAGGAAATCCGGGATTTCATCTTCTGTCAGTTTGCCGTCCTCTGCAATCTCTACGAGGCGTTCCTTCTGCTGGTTGAGTGAATTGATGGATGCTAAGAGCCCCATTGAAATCTCGGCCAGTGAGGATAACTTTATTTCGGGAACATATTCCTGTCCGATACGGCATTCATGGGAGCAGTAGTAATTGCATAAAGCGGGTTTCTTATATGCTTCAGCCATTGCAACCACATCTTCCGGCTGCACAGTTACTTTTTCGCTTTCAATCTTTTCTATGCGGCTTTCTGATATGAAGTCCATGAGCTCGCTCGCCTGTGCTCTTGTCAGGCCAGCTTCTTCACGGCTTTGGAAATAAATGTTTTTATTTTCTTTGACAGATTTTTTTCCCATGATGCAATTGCCTTTCGCTATATTTTATGATTAATTTGACCAAGTAGCTTTACATCTAATGTGGACATCTAAATGTGGCATTCTGCCATAGGAGATTTGCTGCCTAAATGAAAGACATCCATATAATATGCTATCACTTTAAGGTTGTTTGTCAATTGCAGTCTTATCAAACATAAAATGCAATTTCCACCACCATTCTGGTGGGGATTTTAATCGGCAAAAAATGATACGCTATCCGTAAATACAGAAAGATGTTTTGGAGGAGTGTATCATGGAGGAGTTTCCCACAGCTGTCTTATTCAAAAGACTTGACGGGATCAAAATGGAGGATATCCCGCGCTACCTTGAAGAGAACAGGGCAGAACTTAAGGACGACAACAAGGCATTCTATTATCACATGAAAAATACAGTTGAAAAGAAGGGGTTATTTCTGAAGGATGTTTACCTGTCTGCGGGAGTATCAGAATCCTATGGGGGTAAGATCATCACTATGGAAAAGCATACTAAAAATCGAGATCTGATCATACGGCTGTGCCTGGCGGGCCATTTTGATCTGACAGAGACAAACCGTGCCCTTAAGCTCTACGGGATGAGTGAACTATATCCCAAGATTTCCCGGGATGCCTGCATTATAGTCGCTATAAACAACCATATATATGATTCGCTCAGTGTTGATGAGTGCCTGCACGCATAAGGGTTGCGTAAACTGTCAGGCAATGAATGACAGATATCTGCTTGCAAATCCCCACTATTTTGGTGGGAATTTAATTTTTGGATTTTTTGTATACTGAAAATGAAAGGAAATCACATGATTTGAAAACAGTCGGTCACAGGGAGGGATAATATGGATGACTTGAATATTCAGAGTGAGCAAATTGAAAACAGTAGTGTAAAAGAAGATACAAACCCAGAAACTGATAAGAAGAATACTAATAAAAAGAAGAATATTATAGGAATCATAGTGGGAGTGATTGTGTCTGTACTTGTGATAGGAGCTGCTATATTTGGAATTACATTTTATTTCAAAAACTATTATTTGAATAAAGATCAAAAAGCGGCAGTAGAGGGGACAATTAACGCTATAAGTTACCTGGGAACAGTAAGTACAAATAGTGGTGAGAGTATTTTGGCTGCCGAATTATCTTTTGCCAAATTGGATGCTAAAAGTCAGCGGTTTGTGACCAATGTCGAAGAATTAAAAAAAGCAAGAAATGAGTATAACAAACTACGGGCTAACGAGGTTATTGAAGAAATCAAATCTATCGGGGATGTCGAATGGGAGGATGGAAGTATAATAGCTGAAGCCAGATCAGATTATGATGTGTTGAATGACACGCAGAAGAAGCTTGTGACGAACATAGATCTTTTAATTGATTCGGAATCTGAGTATGGCATTATAGAGTCGGATATTCGTGATGCAAAAGAAGTTTTGGAAAACTTTTTGCAGGCCTACAGCGAGGGTGATTTAGACGGTATGTTTACGTACTCGGATATAAGTGAAACATCCGGAAGCGATGAGGCATTGGTATTTCTGCTGACTTTGGGTACGCAGGCTATGCTCTCCGAAATTGGCATAGATTATTCTTCCTTGAGTTATTCAAGTCAGGAAAAAATGGACGAATTCACAACTGCGATACTTGAAGCTTATATTCGGGAAAATATGCTTTCATATGAAATTGGAGATCCCAGCTACTCGACGGATACAATAAGTTTTGAGGTGGTATATGAGAACTCGAATGCGGCAGAGGATATGTCGAGCGATCTATCAGATTTGATTGCAGTGGACGCATATTTGTATTTGATGGCAAATCAGTCGACACTTAAGTTGATGGCCTGGGGATTGTCTGATGACGAACTGAAGAATTTTATGATGGACCAGCTTATTTTGGATTCTTCTGATTCATGGATTGACTATGTCCGCTCATTGGATCTTTCAGAGGGTAAAAAAAGTAAGAAAACTGTATATCATGTTGATAGGCAGTAGGATGGAAACTGGAAAGTTAACAGCGATGATTTTGATTTTTCGGGAGAGTTGGAGTGATGAGAAATAATAGAAAAAAGCTGAAAAAGTGGAAATACGGATTTATTGTTTTTGCTGCATTAATTTATCTGACTGCATGTTCTACACCGGAATGTGATTATAAAGATGCAAGCACTTTTGAGGTTGCTCTTGATAACGGTGATGATACAGTTGGGAAGATTGTATCATTTAGTGCGGAAGAGGTTACAGAGGTTGAGGACTTTGGATACGATTTACATGCGGGTACGCATTTGAATTTTGTTTCTGATGCTGAGCCTGATATAAAAAGCGGGGATAAAATAACTGTCAGGATTGAGAGCGTGGCGGGTGTGGATGACTATTATATTATCAGATACAAACTGCTTGGCAGTGAAAGCAACACAAAATAAGTCTAATCAAATAGTATATAAAGAGAGGTACGAGGGATGGACGGAAATAATAATAACTTTTCTAATGTGAGACATTCAGGTATTGTGTGCCCTAATTGTGGGGCGCCTAATTACGCTGCAGCAAAGAAGTGTGTAAATTGTGGAAAAACACTGACTAAGTCGGAATCTATTATGAGTATTCTTTCTATTATCTTTACATTGTTGTGTTGTACTTTTCTTATTGGTACAATTCTGGCTGTTGTGGATTTGATTACAAGCAAAAACGGAGCGGATGGTAAAGGGCATGTATGCTCGTGGATAAGCGTTGTTCTTGGGGCTATTTTAATCTTGATGTGTCTTACAACGAATCTACTTGGAGTCGGCTTGAGTAGCATCAGTAACAATACAAAACATTCCGCAGAATCGGCAGTAGGTACTATAGAAGATGTTGAGGATTCATCAAGTGATATCCTAGATAGCGTTCAGACGATTAAAGTTGGTGAAACATTTACCACAGGTGATGTAACTTACTATGTAAAATCTGCAGATTTGAATTATAAATTGGATTCCGGTGAAAACTTATTTATTGATGTGCCGAGTGATTGTAAATGCATAAAAGTAACTTTTTCAGTAACAAATAATTCAGATGACGAGATATATGTTAGCGTAGGTCAGTTTGACTGCTATGCGGATAATGTCAAGTATGACAACGAGTTCTTTGGCGGTGGAAATTACAATGACAACATCGCACCGGGAAGAACTGCTGAAGTTGAAGGTGTATGGGTTATTCCTAAGAATTCGTCGTCTATAGAGATGGAGTATAATCCGACATTGCGGGATGTAGAAAGAGTTATCATAGTACTAAAGTGATTTAATCGTTTATATAATAATATAGGGGCTGTTGCACTAAGAATTAGTGAGCGGCCCCTTTTTTATTCGTAATCTTACTCGTACTCGTCTCTATTTTCTTTCCGCATCTTTTTGAATTTTTCACTTACCTCATCAATGCTCTTGCCATCTATGTAGTACATGATGGCGGCGCGGCCGATGGCGTGGGTACCGGCGGCTGCAATGCTGGAGCTTACTGCAGAGCCAACTCCGGGCCAGAGGCTGTTCACGAATTTGGAGCTCTGCTGAGCGATCACCCGGAAGGTGAAGCCTGCACCGATCACGCCGCCCAGGCCAAGTATGAATTCTTTGGCATTTTCCAGTGAGAGCTCAAGGCCTCCCAGGGATGCTATCAGGCATACCAGAAGCGACTGCAGTATGATGAGGATATATACATCAGCTACAGGGACAGGCGTAAGAGCAACGGCTCCTGCTATGGTAGAGAAAATCGTGGTAAGCTGCTTGGCGATACGCCGTACAACAACACCTAATCTTGCGGCCATCCTCAGTCCCGCCTGTGCCTCGAAGTCCTGGATGGCCGATTCCAATATATCAAGTAAATCCTCTATCTGATATCTGCCGTCAAATGCCATCTGAAGATTTTCGATATCGCTCTGTGGCAGTTTGTCTATTTCATCCACGTCAACTTCCGTTCCGTCGGCTGTCATCCAGTCAATCAGCGATGATACTGCGATGATGTCATCCACCTTAAGTCCGTTATCTGTGATGATGCTCTTGTAGTAGTCAACCTGTTCCTGGATCTTATCCTTTTTGCTCTGGGGATACTCGGCAGGATCTTTGAATCTTGAGGGCGCCATTTCATCGCTCTTGTTTACGACTACAACGATGGGAAGGCGTACATCGTTTGTTTTGCTAAAACTGTTTGAAAGTTTTTTTAGAAATGCCACATCTCTGTTTACATCATCACGATGTGTGCAGTTAAGCATGAAGATTGCAACGTCAGGTGAAAATTTATTTACCTGAGCTATCAGCATATCTTCAGCTGTCTGGTCAGCGTTGATTGCAACGGATTCTGCAATACCGCGTGTATCAAGGATTTCCATCAGCACTCTGCCGCCGTCCTTGCACTGGTACACATCTGCAGTTGCGGTACAGCTTTTGGTGTCGCTGACCTTTGCTACATAGGTTCCGCAGATGGCATTGATCAGGCTGCTTTTTCCTACGCCGGTACGGCCGATAAGAAAGATACGGGGAGGCCTGTGGGCATCCACGCCGTCCATGAGCTCCTTGAGATCTTTATCTCCCAAGATGGTCTCTTTAAGCATATTCCTGGTTTTGTCGGGAATTCCTTCCGGTAAGGAATCAATCAGTTCCGTTACCTTGAGATAGAATCGCTTCATATTATGAAGTCTTTTTTCAACTAAGCTATCTTCACTTTTCATTGTAATGTGTACCCCCTGAAGATATTATGATATGGTTTGTCCACTTAAGATTTTATCATATGATGCCGTTCAGAGCCATTTCTTTTTCTTGAAGAATATCAGCAGTCCCATAACTATTACAGCGCAGACTGCGATCAGTGTCGGATATGCATAGCGGCTCTCCAGTTCAGGCATGTAGCGGAAATTCATTCCGTACCATCCGACTATGAGTGTCAGGGGCATAAAGATGGTGGTAACCACTGTAAGGATAGACATGATGTGGTTCTGTTTGATATCCAGCTGGGATTTCTGCAGGTCGCGTAGCTGTATGGTGTAGTCACGGACTGAGATGTCTGTGTCACGGAGCCTTGCGATGCGGTTCAGAAACAGATGGAAATAACGCAGGTTTTCACTTAGGAAGAAACCATTTTCATTTTCTATAAGTACTTCAGCCAGGTCGGTAAGCTGTTCGTAATGTATTCCCAGATCTCTGATGTCGCTTCGGATTTCACTGATCCTTCCGGAAAAGTCTTCCGATTGTCCCCCGAGAATATCATCTTCCATGCGATCCATTTCACGCTCGTAATCTTCCAAAAGCCTGGCATCATCTTTGATAATCTGTTCCAGAAAGTCGTACATGAATCTCTCTAATCCGGGAAATCTCCATCTTCTGGTGCTGCGGATATTTTCCACAAGTTTCCCCGCTATATTGTCATCATCAATAAATACGATGCCTTTTTCATCCAGTGCGAAAGAGAAATGCAGGTCGGGTGCAGGAAAGTTATCCCTTTCGGGAATACAGAATGTACCTGTCAGGGAATCGTAATTGGCTTCTGCTTTTGTGGTATATAATTCCTGCTGGTCAGGTTCGGTATCAAGGTCTATGACCATGTCGAAGTATTCATTTTCTGCAAGCCATTCTTCCCGGGACAGCACGGCAACATACTGGTATTTGCTGTTCCGTATTTTTTCCTTGCTGCATTTCTCCAATGTTTCCCTGATAAGGTAGTACATATATCCCTCCTCATATCGACAATACTTTTTACCTAATAGAAATTTAACGCAAATCCTTCAAAAAGACAACAAATAAAAAATATGGTAAAATGTGCGAGGTGTTTTTGGGGGAGATTTTCCGCAGGACATCCAAAATAATATTATCCGGAGTGAACCGTGTGGTCATTATTTTTTTCGATAGCTGTCATATATCTTGAGCTTGTATTTGTTTTTTCTACCGATATCACTGCATCCCCCTGGCTTATTACGGGCATTGTGATATCAGGAGCCATGAGCGGATGCCTGATCTTTCTGTTCTCTTCCCTTTTTAGACAAAAAATACTAAACAGGATTGTCAGGGTATTGCTGCTTTTATCCCAAAGTGTTTTGTTTGCTCTGATCTATTTTGTGTATTGCGAGTTCAGGGTGTTTTATTCTTTGATGACTATTTCCAATGCAGCGGGAGATGCGGTGGGAGAATTTTCCTATAACATAAAGATACTGCTGCTGTCGCCCAGCGGTATACTGCATATCATTCTGTTTTTGCTGCCGGTTATTGTTTATCTTGTATTTATTAAAAAAGATGAGGCGAGGGGGTTGGGCTTTACCGGACTGGCGTTCAGTGCGGCGCTGGTCCTGCTTTTTGCCGGAATGTATCTGAAATACATTGATGTGGAAGACGATACCCGTCACGCGTATACTGACGAGTATGACTTCGACCGCGCAGTGAGGCTTTTCGGGGTAAATACCGCAGCGAGGCTGGATATAGAGGAGGCGATACCCGGCTTAAGAAAGCACAGTGAAAATGAGATTGCCGGAGGCTTTGTGATAGAACCGGCTGAGCCTGTTGCGGCTGTTGCGACGCCGACACCCACACCTGCGCCGAGTGTATCTGCTGACAACGCTCAGGAGACAGACAGTACTTCGGCAGATGAAGCGGAAAGTGTTCAGGAAGAAATTGTCTATACGCCCAATGTCCTTGATATAGATTTTGCCGCTCTTGCGGAAACTACTTCCGGGGATCTGCAGGGACTTGATCTTTATGTTGCTTCACTCACGCCTTCAATGAAAAATGAATATACAGGATTGTTTGAGGGTAAGAATCTTATACTTATCACCGCGGAGGCTTTTTCTGCGGAAGCTATAGATGAGGAAAGGACTCCTACTTTATACAGAATGGCAACAAAGGGAATTCAGTTCACTGATTTTTACCAGCCTACAAGTGCCGGTACTACCGGCGGTGAGTACAGCGTGATAATGGGCATGCTTCCCACATCAGGCGGTTCCTCCATGCTGAACACCAGAAATAAGCTCAATTACATGACCATGGGCTACCAGTTAAATCAGCTGGGTTACTATGGAATGATGTATCACAATAATTCATATACTTATTATAATAGGAATGTAACACATATCAATTTCGGATATTCAAACGGATATATGGGATATGGCAATGGTGTTGAAAAATTTGTAAAACACACCTGGCCGGAGAGTGACCTGGAAATGATAGAGGGTTCACTGCCTACTTATATTGATAAGCAGCCTTTTAATATTTATTACATGTCTGTCAGCGGCCACAGTCTGTATTCCCTTGGCTCGAATGCAATGTCAAAAAAACACTGGGATGCAGTAAAGGACCTGGAATATTCAGATACAGTGAAAGCTTATCTTGCCTGCCAGATAGAGTTGGATGCTGCCATGGAGTATCTGATAGATGAGCTGGAAAAGGAAGGTATTGCTGACGATACTGTTATAGTGATATGTGCGGATCATTTTCCTTATGGACTTGATTCAGCCAGTGATCCGGTGGGAAAACCTATGCTGACAGAACTTTATGGTGAACCCATAACAAACAATCTGTACAGGGATCACAACAGACTTATAATCTGGTCCGGGGCACTGGAAGATATGGATCCGATAATTGTGAATACGCCAACTTTTTCACCGGATATAACGCCTACACTGCTTAACCTCTTTGGTGTGGATTTTGATTCCAGACTTATGGTGGGGCGTGATGTATTTTCGGATGCCCAGCCCCTTATGTTTAATCTGGGTTACGAATGGAAAACGGATCTGGGGACATATACCGGGGGACGCTTCATTCCTGTAAGTGATGATGTGGAAATCCCGGATGGATATGTTGATTCCATCAAGACCATGGTAAAGAATAAGATTAATTATTGTAAGAAATGTGTATCCACGGATTATTACAGTCATGTTTTTCCGGATGCACCATCTTCGCTTTCGCCGGTTACTTACGGCAGCACGACTTATACGCCGGCAAAGGAAAATAATACCGAAGAAAATCCGGATATACCTGTTGATGTTCAGCTCCCGGTTGATGATACGACAGGAACCGACCCGAATGAGACGGTCATCCCGGATGATACTGCGGCGCCTGTTGCTCCCGATGATACTACGGTTCCTGTAGAAACGACGGATCCCCAGATTCCTGATGCAGGCACTGTCACCGATCCTGCACCGGCAGAGTGACGGCTTAAAATACTTTCCGGAATTACGGGGTGTTTAGAATAGTTACAATATAGTAAGTTTTGTTTATGGTAAAATAAGTGTAAAAAAAAGAAGGGAGATCTGATCGATGGAAAAAGCATTGCAGTTTTTAAAAGATGCGGGCGTGTATTATCTGGCAACGGTTGACGGTGACCAGCCCAGGGTAAGACCTTTCGGAACCGCAGTTATATTTGAGGGAAAGCTTTATATCCAGACCGGCAAGTCAAAGGATGTGTCAAAGCAGATCCATGCAAATCCAAAAGTAGAGCTCTGTGCATTCAAGGGCGTAAAGTGGCTCAGGATAAGCGCTGAGCTTGTAGAGGATGACAGAAGGGAAGCGCGCAAGGCTATGCTGGATGCACACCCGGAACTCAGGAATATGTATTCCGAAGATGATGGAAATACGGAAGTCTTCTATTTAAAGAATGCTAAGGCAACATTCAGTTCATTTACTGCAGAACCCGAAGTGATCGAGTTCTAAAAATCATCTTGACATAGAATTTTAAAATCCGTATAATTAATTACGCATCCGCTTAGGGTGCGTAATTTAATAAAAAGTAATTTTTATTCGGAGAAGTACTCAAGAGGCCGAAGAGGCGCCCCTGCTAAGGGTGTAGGTCGGGCAACCGGCGCGAGGGTTCAAATCCCTCCTTCTCCGCGAGGCAGTTACCTTATATAAGGAACTGCTTTTTCCATCTTAAGGGCAGATTTACATAAAACTGATAAAAGGTTTACGTAAACACCTTGAAAACAACTGCTTTTAGAAAAAAACAAAAAAGTTTGAAAATTTTTTAAAAAAGTTGTTGACAAGATATCCTGACGGTGGTAATCTAACAGAGTCGCCCGATACGGGGCCGACAAAAGCACATTGACAAAAAAACAGTAATGCAACCCCGAAAGTTCCGGAGACAAAGCCAAGGGAAACCGAAGCGGAGTCAAAGAGAAATTTTCGGAA
>JAILDD010000264.1 GCA_024689605.1 Lachnospiraceae bacterium | reverse complement strand
GCCGGCAGGCTATGCGGATTCACTGATGGCAGCAAGTCCTGTCTGGGCGTTTGTGGCAGTGGTCATTGCCGGAATCATTTTATCCGTGTTTATATCAAATGTGACATTGAGATTTTTCAAGCTTGAAAAGTAAGGAGGACGGGATGCAACTTGGTCATGTTATATATGTTGTGAAAGATCTGGATAAGGCGGTAAATGAATGGCAGGAAAAGGGGTTCACCGTAGAATACGGTAGAACAAAGAATCCGGTGAATGCACTTATTTATTTCAGTGAGGGACCGTATATTGAACTTCTCAAAGACGGCGGCATGAGTGCAATGTCGAGAAGGATCATGAGGTTTTTGGGTAAGGGCGAGTTCATGAACAGGTTTGATTTCTGGGCAAATGCGCCGGAAGGCTGGACAAGCCTGTGCATAGAAAAGGAACCCGGCGGATTGGAGAAAGAGATAGCTTATCTTGATTCAGTCGGGATTAAAGGAACTTATATGAAAAAACTGAAGCGAATTGATACTCAGAACAGGGAGCTTAAGTACAAGTGCTATTTCACTCATGATTACAATATGCCATTTCTTATGAGTTATTTTGAAATTGATCCCAAACCGAAGAATTATATTCATCCCAATGGTATCAGGGGAATCGCCAAAGTGATTTACAGGACGGATACGAAAAACGCCGAAGCTTTAAGACATCTGGTGCAGGATAACATACTTGAGGTGATAGAGGATGACAGGACAAGTATTGATGCAGTGGAGTTTATGACATAACATGCATTAAGGGATGACTGAAGAACTAATATGCGATGCCTTTGATGAGAACGACAAGATATGAGTGGTTTAGTAAAGAGAAGGAGGCGCTGATATGAGCTTGATAGATTATTTTGCGATGAACATTGTTCCCAGAATGAACCGCACCATATGATTGTTTCTCAAACTCATAACCAGCGCAGTAGAACGCTATTGATAAATACTTTACACGGTCAGTTTCCATTATCTCCAGAATCTTCCGCTTGACAAAAAATTTACAGTATAGTAATCTATGATAGCTAACATTGATTACTTTTTACCAGGATCGAAGAAATGCCAAGAGATAAATCATTAAGCCATGAAAAAGTAAAGAAAGCCATTAAAGAGGAGTTCCTTGAAAAAGGCTATGAGGATGCATCTATCAGAAGTATAGGAGCCCGCGCCGGCATGACCTCTGCAGGCCTGTACAGGCATTTTGCTGATAAGGAAGCAATGTTTAATGCCATGGTGGAGCCACTTATCGAGAGCATAAAGGACTGGACAGAGAAACACACAAGCAGGAAGTACAGCCTTATTGAAGACGGAGTTCACGGTGATGAGCTTTTTGGAGAAAACTTTGTTGACATGGTCAAGGAAGTGATCCTTCCAAGGAGAGATGAGTTCATTCTTCTTATGTTACGCTCCGGTGGAACCAAATATGAGCATTTTATTCATGATTATGCAGAGGAAAACCAGAAGGAATTCCTGGATGCCATAAGGTATCTGAGGGAAAATGGATATTCTGCGGCAGACATTGGTGAGGAGGAGCTGCATATGCTGCTTTCTGCATATCTGACTGCGTGTTTCGAACCGATCATACACGACTACGACGATGAAAAAGTCATAAAATATTTGGATACAGTTCAGAAATTCTTCATGCCGGGATGGCTTAAGATAATGGGAATCAGTAATTGAGAAGAGCCGCAAGGCTCTTTTTAATTTTGTTAGTTATCACTTTTGAGTTAGCGATAGCTAACCGAGAATAAACAACCGATAGCTTTTGTTTATCGGATACATAAACAAACAGGGAGGACATCAAATTGGGAAAGAATGAGAAGTACGATCACATGAAACTGATCAGGGAGTATGCGGGAGGGCATAAAATCCTGATCACATTAGGAAGGTGCCTTGCCGCAGTAAGCGCTGTAATGACACTGATCCCGTACTACGAACTATGGAAGATCATAAGGTGCGCGGTTATCGGAGAGGAATTAAATAAGATCAGGCTTTATGCATGGTCGGCAGTTGCACTGATCGTGGGAGCGCTGCTCGTATATATCCTGGCGCTGTTATGTACACATATAGCGGCTTTCCGCGTACAGGCCAATATGAGAAGCTCTTTGATGCGCAGGATCATTACCTTGCCCCTCGGAGTTTTTGATGAAGACGGAACGGGCAGGATCAGAAGGATCGTGAACGACTCTACAGCGGCTACGGAAACATATATCGCACACAATCTTTGTGATAAGACCGTTGCGGCAATCACACCGATAGGTATCCTTGTTCTGGTGCTTGCATTTAACTGGAAGATCGGCCTTATCTGTATGATTCCTGCAGTGATCGGGTTTGCCTGTATGATGTCCATGATGGGGAAAGGCATGCAGGAGAAAATGAAAGAATACCAGGATGCGCTGGAAACCATGAGTAGCGAAGCGACTGAGTATGTAAGGGGTGTTCCGGTTGTAAAGACCTTTGGGCAGACGGTACATTCATTTAAACGGTTCAAGGCATGCATAGACGGTTTCGGAAAGTGGACAACGGAGTATACCATAATGCTCAGGTTTCCCATGACAGGATTCATGACCTGCATCAATGCGATATTTGCCTTTATCGTGATAGCAGCATTTGTTGTGACCAAGAATGGAGTGGATAATGCTGCAATCTTAAATATCATGTACTACATCATCGTGACACCGCTGGTTACTATAGCACTTACAAAGATTGCTTACACCGGCGAAGCGGAGATGACGCTTATAGATGCATTAAAGCGTGTGGACAGGATCATGGAGATCGAACCGCTTGAAGAAAGACGGACAGACAGGAAGCCTGCCGATCACGGTATCGAGCTTAAGAATGTAAGCTATCGATATAAGGGAGCTGTGCGTGATGCGGTAAGTGATGTTTCGATATCAATAAAAGCGGGGGAACATATAGCGCTCGTGGGGCCTTCGGGGTCGGGAAAAACGACACTGGCTGAACTGATGGTCAGATTCTTTGATGTGAGCTCCGGAGAGATACTGATAGGCGGAGTAAATGTGAAGGATATTTCCCAGACTGAACTTATGAAATATATATCATTTGTATTTCAGGACAGCAGGCTGATCAAGAAGTCAATACTTGAAAATGTCCGGATGGCCAAACCGGATGCTTCGGAAGCTGAGGTTCTTGATGCTCTTAGAAAAGCTCAGTGTATGGATATTATCGAGAAACTCCCGAACGGTATTCATACCGTGATAGGCGAAAAAGGAACATATCTGTCAGGGGGTGAGCAACAGAGGATAACGATAGCCAGGGCAATTTTAAAGAATGCACCGATTCTGATCCTTGATGAAGCTACGGCTTTTGCAGATCCCGATAACGAAACAAAGGTGCAGGCGGCATTCGAAGAACTTTCAAAAAACAAAACTCTTATAATGATCGCACACAGATTAAGCACTGTTATGAATGCTGACAGGATATTCGTCATGGATGACGGGAAATGCATAGAATCCGGAAATCATAACGAACTGATGAACAAAAACGGCTTGTATAGGCATATGTTCGACGAGTATACAAGATCAATCGAGTGGAAGGTAGGTGCGTGAAGATGGTTGAGAGATTACAGCATAAATACGCGCTCTCAAGGCAGGGTGCGGTGGATATGATAAAGGCATGCATAAGTGTGACCGTAACAAATATTGTTCTGATGATGACGGCTGGGATCCTGTATACACTTATTAAGGATCTTCTGGAGGACAGCTTAAACAGCAGCAGGATACCGTTTTATATAGCGGGATCAGCAATTGTGATCGTTCTGGTTTTCGTTACAAATTTTATCCAATATAACGCAACATTTCTGACTACATACCGGGAGAGTGGAGTGAGAAGAACCTCCATAGCGGAGAAATTAAGGAAGCTTCCTCTTTCCTATTTTGGAAAAAAGAATATTGCAGATCTTACCACGAACATCATGGGTGACTGTGCCATGATCGAAACGGCATCCAGCCATTGGATCCCGGAGCTGATCGGTGCGGTCATATCGGTGTGTATCGTCGGCATCAGCCTGTTTTTCTTTTTTGACTGGAGGATGGTTCTTGCAAGCTTTTGGGTGATCCCCGTTGCTTTTATCATAGTGACAACCTGCGCCGGAGCAGAAAAGAGAGCGGTACGAAAAAACCACGCAGTTAAGCTTGCCATGGCGGACGGTATACAAGAATGTCTGGAATCCATCAGGGATCTGCGAGCTAACAATGCGCAAGACAGATATATGGAGGAACTTGACGGCAAGATCAAAAAAGTTGAGAAGTTCGCCCTGCTCACTGAACTGAAAATGGCTGTGTATGTGAACTCCTCAGCTATCATCTTAAAGCTTGGTATAGGAACTACAGCGGTAGTCGGCGGTACTCTCTTTGCAAAGGGAGAGATAGATCTGCTCACATTCTTTATGTTCCTGATGCTTGTATCGAGGCTGTATGCTCCGATGGAGATTTCGTTGCAGAATTTTGCGGCGATCATAGCGACAGGAATACAGTGTGAACGCCTGGATGAGGTGCTCTCGCATGATATACAGACAGGTTCCGAAGAACTTAAGAACGATGGGTATGATATCGTCTTTGATCATGTTGGCTTCAAGTATGATGATAATACGGATGTACTAAAGGATGTGAGCTTTACGGCAAAGCAGGGCCAGGTTACAGCCCTCATCGGTCCTTCCGGTGGCGGAAAGACCACTATATCAAGACTGGCCGCGAGGTTCTGGGATGTGGGCAGCGGAAAGATCACTCTCGGAGGAGAGGATATCTCAAAGATAGATCCGGAAACACTGCTCTCGAAATATTCCATCGTTTTTCAGGATGTAACGCTTTTTAACAACTCCGTAATGGAGAATATCCGTATCGGGAAGAGCGGAGCTACTGACGAAGAGGTTATTGAGGCTGCAAAGCTGGCAAACTGCGATGAGTTTGTAAATCTTCTTCCGGACAAATATGAAACGAACATAGGAGAGAACGGAAGCGAGCTTTCCGGAGGAGAGAGGCAGAGGATATCCATAGCAAGAGCGTTCCTTAAGGATGCGCCTGTGATTCTTTTGGATGAAGCTACTGCGTCGCTTGATGCCGAGAATGAGACAGCTATCCAGGAAGCTCTGTCAAGACTGATAAGGAACAAGACGGTCATGATCATTGCACACCGTATGAGGACCATTGCAAAAGCGGATCATATCGTTGTTCTTAAAGATGGTGTGGTTGCCGAACAGGGCAGCCCCGAGTTTTTGTCAGGCTATGACAGTATATACAGCGGTATGACTGCGCAGCAGCTCATATCACAGAACTGGACAATGTAAAAAAAGAAGGAAGAATTAAAATTTGAATTATTTTATCTCTCAATTTGGGAATCCGCACGGTATTGTCGGAAGATTATTCTCGAAGATGATGAATATGTCAAATAAAAAGATGTATGCGGCCAATCTTAAGCACATATCCGGAAAGACATCCAAAGTCCTGGAGATAGGGTTTGGTAACGGAAGACAGCTGGAGATGATCAAAGCTTATTATCCGGAGTGTACGGTTTACGGAATAGACATGTCTGAAGATATGTATGAAGCAGCAGGGGAGCGGTTAGGGGATAAAGCCTTTCTTACTTTGGGCAGGGCAGAGAAGCTCCCTTATGATGAAAACAAGTTTGATGTTATCATTACTACAGATACCTGTTACTTTTGGGATGAACCGGATAAGGTCTTGTCTGAGATATTCAGAACACTTAAGGATAAGGGGATATTTGTTAATTCTTATAATACTATGTATGCCGGAGCGGTAAAACGCTCAAATCAGAATGCATTGGGTGATGATAAAGCAATATTATATGCTGCCGGGCGACTGGGGTTTGTCCCGGCAGCTATATCCAGGATCGGAGTGTGCGAGAGACAGATCGTATTAAGCAAGAATTATCGGGAATGGCGGTAAGAATTGCTCTATTCAAAATAGAATACATTTTCGTGTCCATTTTTCCTGACTACTACAAGTACGTTTTTTCAATAAATTTCCAAGAGAATAATAGGAGAAGCTAATGAAAACTGCACAGCAGTATAAGAATCTGACAATCAGTGAATTTACAAAGGCGGCGGAAATCTACGAGACAGATCGTGCCGGAATATATGAGATGTGCAAGGATGATTATCCTTATATTGAGGAAGAGCTGAGGAAAACACAGTATCATGATCTGCTTGACTGCGGATGCGGTACCGGTCCGATGATCTCAATTCTGTATGAAAATGACAGCTCAAAACACTATGTCGGTCTTGATCTGACACCTAAGATGATCGAAGTGGCGAAAGCAAAGAACCTGCAAGGAGTGGACTGGATTGTGGGAGACTGCGAAAAGCTCCCGTTTGATAATGAAACCTTTGATGTGATCATATGTACAAACAGTTTTCACCATTACCCGAATCCCCAGATGTTCTTTAACAGCGTAAAGAGAGTATTAAGACCCGGCGGAAAGCTCGTCTTGCAGGATTATACAGCACTGGGACCGATACTGTGGCTTATGAATCACACAGAGATGCCACTGGCGAACCTTGTCGGACATGGTGATGTGGCAGCAAGATCACTCGATGAGATTAAGGCATTTTGTGACAATTCCGGGCTTAAGATTGAAAAACTTGAAAGAGCAAAGAAGTTCAGGATGCATCTTGTGGCAATTAAATAGAATTCTTAAGCCGTCGAAAGACGGCTTAAAAACAGGTATTCGGTTAGCAGATGCTAATCAAAAAATGAAGCAGACGGAGGAAATAAAATGTTTAAGAGAGTGGCTCCCTATATTGGAGAGTACAAAAAGTATACTGTGTGGGCTGTGATAATGATGTCCATAGGTATCATCGCAAATGTTATGCCTTATTTTTTCATGTATCAGATTATAGTTCCGCTTATCCGGGGGGAGCGTATAGATGCTTCTTTTATTCTGTTCCGGGTTGTGGCGATCGCAGTATGCGAGATCATCTTTTCGGTCTCTTATGTGCAGGGACTTACGTTTTCGCATATCAGTGCATACAACACCCTTAAAAACCTTAGGGTCTCCCTGCAGGGAAAACTTGAAAAGCAGCCTCTCGGAAACATACAGGAACTTGGTACGGGCCGTATCAAGAAAGTATTTACGGACGATATAGATCAGGTTGAACTCCTGTTGGCTCATGCTATCCCGGAGGGAATCGCGAATATCGCGATACCGATTATCATTATCGTTCTTATGTTCATATTCGATTGGAGGCTTGGTCTTTTATCACTGGTGCCTCTTGTAATCGGAATGTTTGCAATGGGTATGATGATGAAATCCGGATTTGAGAAGATGAATGCTTATTACGAATCCGCTACGAAGATGAATAATACGATCATCGAATATGTAAACGGAATGGAAGTCGTAAAGGTCTTTAACAAAGACGGGGAATCCTATAAGCGTTTCGGTGACATGGTTAAGAATTACCGGGACTTTACGATCGACTGGTATAAGGTATGCTGGCCGTGGATGGCGATATATTCAAGCGTGCTTCCCTGTCTTGTACTTCTAATGCTGCCTTTCGGATCCATGATGGTACTTGGCGGGACTATAACACTTGAGAGGATGGTGCTGGTGTTTTGTATGTCTTTTGCCGTGGGGCCTTCTGTGTTAAAAGCACTCAATTTTGCCGGCAAGTTTCCACAACTTG
Source organism: Lachnospiraceae bacterium (assembly GCA_024689605.1). The sequence goes on along the minus strand of JAILDD010000264.1, from coordinate 28,161 downwards.
ATTATAAGATCGCCGAGCTTGAGAAGATGATGGAGCATCCGCCGCTTAATGAGGGAACATCGGGCTTTAAGGGTGATGGTCTGAATGTTGAATTTAAAGATATTCATTTTGGTTACGAGGATACAGAGGTTCTTCACGGTGTAAATCTTTCGCTTAAGCAGGGAACCACTACAGCACTTGTAGGCGAATCCGGAAGCGGAAAGTCAACGCTTGCTAAGCTTTTAGTACATTATTACGATCTTGATTCCGGAAGCATAGCCATAGGAGGTCAGGATATAACGGATATGTCTCTTGAGGCCCTTAATGATCAGGTGGCGTTCGTTTCACAGGAACAGTTTTTGTTTAATACCAGTCTGTATGAAAACATTCTTATAGGTAAGCCGGGGGCCACTAAGGAGGAAGTGCTTGATGCGGCAAAAAGGGCCCAGTGTAATGAATTTCTTGACCGGCTGCCGGATGGTATAGAAACTCAGGCCGGTGACGGAGGCAAGCAGTTATCCGGCGGTGAACGCCAGAGAATATCACTTGCAAGGGCGATACTTAAGAATGCCCCCATCATAGTCCTTGACGAGGCAACGGCATTTATGGATCCGGAAAATGAAGAGAAAATGAATGCGGCACTTGATGAGATAGTAAAAGATAAGACTGTTCTGGTAATCGCCCACAGGCTTTCGACTATAAAAAGTGCCGATAAGATCTGTGTAATGAAAGAGGGTAAATGCATTGCGGCGGACACCCATGACAAACTGTTAGAGGACTGCTCCGAATACAGAAAATTATGGGAAGCGTCGGTTTCGGCAAGTACCTGGAAGGTGAGGGAGGCTTAATATCATGATAAAGATAATGCACAGACTTATAAATATTACCGGGGAGTACAAGGGGAGGATACGAGCCTCTTACATAACGGCCTTTTTAAAGGGGCTTATGATGAAGGCTCCGCTTGTACTGTGTTTTATATGCATAAGCCGGTTTATGCAGGGGCTGATGGACGGGAAATGGTGTGTCTATCTTGGGATTGCTGCTCTTATAAGCGTTATTTTACAGGCTGTTTTTGAACATATATCCAATGTGCTACAATCCGCAACCGGATATATGGTATTTGCCGATATGCGTTTAAGGCTCGGTGATCATCTGCGAAAGCTTCCGATGGGCTATTTTACCGAAGGAAATATCGGAAAGATCAGCTCGGTTCTTGCTACTGACATGGTGTTTATCGAAGAAAACTGCATGGGGGTATTGTCGGAGCTTGTCACCTTTATTATTTCGCAGGGGATTATGACGGTCATGATGTTTGTGATGGATATAAGACTTGGACTGTTATCCGTACTCGTTGTAGCAGTATTTATAGTGATCGGAAACCTCATGTTAAAGACCACGATGAAGCATTCCGTTATCAAGCAGGAGGACAGTGAGTCGCTAACGGAGGAGGTGCTTGATTTTGCGGAGGGTATCGGGATTATCAAGTCATACAATATGCTTGGAGAAAAGTCCCGCAGGCTTACGGATGAATTCGAAAAGAGCTGTAAGGAAAGCATTGATTTCGAAGTTGCTTACGCGCCTTGGGCGAGAGCACTTTACCTTGCCTTCGGAATAGGAACTGCACTGGTGATGGCATTATGTGCCTACCTCTTTAATGCAGGCTGTATCTCGGATATTTATATGGTTGGAATGGCACTCTTTCTTTTCGATATGTTTGTATCTATCAAGAGTTACTACAGTCAGATGGCCAGACTTACCGTGACAAGCGCAAGTCTTGACAGGATAGAGGAAGTGTTTGCCGCAGAGGAACTGGATGACAGAGGAAAGAAAACAATCGGGACGGCTTCGGGCAGCGATAATGGGGCGTATGAGATTGAATACGATAATGTCAGCTTCGGATATACCGAGAAAGACGTACTTAAAAATGTATCATTTTCGGTAAAGAAAGGTCAGATGACGGCGCTCGTAGGACCCTCAGGCGGGGGAAAGTCAACCATAGCTTCGCTGCTGGCCCGTTTTTGGGATGTTAAGAATGGACGGATACTGGTAAGGGGAGAAGACATAAGGGATGTATCGCTTGGAAGTCTTATGGATCAGATCAGTATGGTATTCCAGAGAGTATATCTTTTCCGGGACACCATATATAACAATATAGCTATAAGCAGGCCCGATGCAACAAGGGAGGAAGTTGAAGAGGCCGCTAAAAAGGCCAGGTGCTATGACTTTATCATGCAGCTTCCAGATGGATTTGATACAGTGATCGGAGAAGGAGGGGAATCACTTTCAGGCGGCGAAAAGCAGAGGATATCAATAGCCAGGTGTATATTAAAGGATTCGCCGATCGTAATACTTGACGAGGCTACCGCAAGCGTGGATGCCGATAATGAAAGAGCTATACAGGAGGCAATATCGGAGCTGTGTAAGGACAAGACGCTTCTTGTGATCGCACACAGGCTAAAGACCATAAAGGATGCGGATCAGATCTTAGTCGTTTCGGACGGGAAGATCATAGAGCGAGGAGATCACGCATCGCTCATAAATAAGAACGGAACATATGCAAATATGGTTTCATTGCAAAACAGATAGGCTCACTGCGATTAACTTCATATAATTGCAGGCAAGTATGAGCATATCGGCATGAAGCATATAAAGATAAAGACGCAGACTTTCAAAAAAATAGAAACAAAAAAGATCTATGAAAAAAAGTCTTGACAGCCTACTTTGAGTTATGATATTATCACTTTGGTTAGAGGTGACTAACCGCGAATAAATCATATATGGATCCTCTCCTTTAGCCGGGACCTATGACCGACTAAACGGAGAGGCATTCATTAGTTTCAACAAAGGAATGCATCAAAAGGAGGAAGCATGAAAGAATATTTAGAGATAGTTGAAGTGTATGGAAGGGAAATCCTGGATTCAAGGGGAAATCCCACTGTGGAGGCGGAGATTACTCTTGCTGACGGAACTGTTGCTACCGGCTGTGCCCCCAGCGGTGCATCTACAGGTGAATTTGAGGCGCTTGAGTTAAGGGACGGAGATAAATCCAGATATCTTGGCAAAGGCGTTACAAAAGCGGTTGAGAATATAAACACGACCATAAAGGAAGCTATACTTGGAATGGATGCATCGGATACATACGCTGTTGATGCGGCCATGATCAAAGCAGATGGTACAAAGGATAAATCTAATCTTGGTGCTAATGCAATCCTTGCGGTATCAATAGCAACGGCACGTGCGGCCGCTAAATCCCTTGACATACCTCTTTATAGATTTTTAGGTGGTGTAGGCGGAAACAGACTGCCTGTTCCCATGATGAATATACTTAATGGTGGTGCACACGCAGACAGTGCCGTTGATACACAGGAATTCATGATCATGCCGGTAGGTGCACCTACTTTCAAGGAAGGACTTCGCTGGTGTGCTGAAGTTTTCCATACGCTTAAAGGTCTCATTAAAGAAATGGGAGATGTTACTGCTGTCGGAGACGAAGGCGGATTTGCACCCAATCAGCTTAAGAGTGATGAAGAGGCTATTGAGAAGATATTGGAAGCAATTAAGAAGGCGGGTTTTGAACCCGGTAAAGATTTTATGATTGCCATGGATGCTGCGTCATCTGAATGGAAGAGTGAAAAGGGCAAGGGTTTTTACAAGCAGCCTAAGTCAGGAAAAGAATTCACATCTGATGAACTTATTGCACATTGGGAGAGCCTTGTAGACAAATATCCGATCATCTCAATCGAAGACGGACTTGATGAGGAAGACTGGGAAGGCTGGCAGAGGATGACTGCTAAGATAGGCAACAAGGTCCAGCTTGTGGGTGATGATCTTTTCGTTACAAATACAGAGAGACTGGCTAAAGGCATCAAGCTTGGTGCCGGCAACTCAATACTTATAAAGCTTAATCAGATAGGATCCGTATCCGAGACACTGGAAGCTATTAAGATGGCTCATAATGCCGGATACACTGCAATATCGTCTCACCGTTCAGGTGAAACTGCTGACACTACTATCGCTGATCTTGCTGTAGCACTTAACACCTGTCAGATCAAGACCGGTGCGCCCAGCAGAAGCGAAAGGGTAGCAAAGTACAACCAGCTTCTTCGAATCGAAGAACAGCTCGGTGCATCTGCAGTTTATCCGCAGATGAACGCTTTTCATGTCAGCAGACAATAACTACGCCAGGATTTAATACTTTTTTTCCCTGAAAAATGCGGCTGAAGTTTAGCCGCATTTTTTATTTCACAATATGAGCAATAAATTTACATTCTTTTGCAGTGCAGGTATAGGCAGTTATTATGACCCATATTTCATCATATGAGCCTTGATGGCGTCGAATGTCTTGTCACTGATATAATGCTCGACACGACAGGCATCCTCGGCAGCTGTCTCTTCATCAACCCCGAGATTTATAAACATTTTGGTAAGAACTGTATGTCGTTCATATATACGTTTTGCAAGTATCTCGCCGGCTTCGGTCAGTTTGTAATAACCTTCGCTGTCTTTTTTTACAAGCCCCTCATCTTTTAGCAGCCCCATAGCGCGGCTGACCGAGGGCTTAGAGTATCCCAGGTGATCGGCTATGTCAATTCCTCTTACAGTGCTTGATTTCTGAGAAAGAACATATATAGTTTCCAGATACATTTCTCCGGATTCTTGTAATGCCATAATTGATGCCCCCTTCTTTGTGTTAGGAATAGTCATGGAATGTCCTGAGCTCGTATGCCCGGATAACTCTGTGAATGTTCCGTAGTGTCAACCAACATTGATAAGCTTACCACAGAAACAGGGGGCATACAATAATCCGAAAAAAATGCTTGACACATTAGCGCACGCTAACTATAATCATTTAAGGTTAGATAATGCTAATTACAGTTTGGCTAAATTCTGTATGTGCCGATTAATTACTGTGGCAATATAAATAATAATATAATTAGTGATTGCTAATCAAATACAATAAATTTGGAAGAAATAATTCCGAAAGTTTGTCTATGCAAATTGTACTTTGAAAGCAAAAATGCGGAAAAGGAGGCAATATGAGTCTGAATGAGGCTGTACCGGGAACAGAATACCTGATCACCAAGGTGAACACAGAGGGCGATGAAGAAATGGAAAGCTTTCTCTTCTCGCTGGGATGTTACAGCGGTGAGAAGATAACTGTTGTAGACAGGGGGAGGAATCTCGTTGTATCCATTAAGGATGCAAGATACAATATCGACCCTGATCTTGCGACAGCAATTCAGATCTGAGAAAAGCGTCTGATGGGGGGCACATCAGGGAGCATAACGCAGAGAGCGTATGCACATATATAGGAGGATAAAGAAATGAGGATCGCACTTACAGGTAATCCTAACAGCGGAAAAACAACGATGTACAATCTGCTGACCGGAAGGAATGAAAAGATCGGTAACTGGGCAGGTGTTACTGTTGACAGAAAGGAGAGCAAAATCAAGGATAAGTACAATGAAGGCGGCATTGAACTGATTGCAGTCGATCTTCCCGGTGCTTATTCCATGTCTCCGTTTACCTCGGAAGAGAGTATTACCAGCGGATATGTTAAGCATGAACATCCGGATGCAATTATTAATATTGTGGATGCAACTAACTTAAGCAGAAGCCTTTTTTTCACAACACAGCTTCTTGAGCTGGGAATACCTGTAGTAGTTGCACTGAATAAGAATGACCTGAATGATAAAAAGGGCAACAGCATTGATGAGGCTAAGCTTTCAGAGAAGCTGGGCTGCCCTGTCATAAAGACAGTTTCCACATCCGATCAGGGAATAAAAGAGGTGGTAAGCGCTGCTGTAGGCCTGCTGGGACAGAGCCAGAAAGCTCCTTATCATCAGGGAGAGGTGGATATTCAGAGCAAAGCGGCCGTAGAAGCTGCTGACCGCAAGAGATTTGATTTTGTCAATGATATAGTAAGCAGCGTAGAAAAGAGAAAGACACTTACCAAGGATAAGAATAAAGGGGACGCTATCGATAAGATAGTGACAAATCCAGTACTTGGAATACTGATATTTGCAGCCATAATGTTTGTCGTATTCTATATCAGCCAGACCACAGTAGGAACCTGGCTCGCGGATATCCTGGTAGGCTGGATAGAAGCTTTCCAGGAATGGGCCGGTGAACAGCTGGGGGATGCTAATCCGCTGCTCTATGCGCTTCTTATAGACGGAATCATCGGCGGTGTCGGTGCCGTTGTCGGATTCCTGCCACTGGTAATGGTAATGTATTTCCTTATTGCATTGCTTGAAGACTGCGGATATATGGCAAGGGCAACTGTTGTGCTTGATCCCATTTTCAAGAAGGTTGGTCTTTCCGGAAAGTCAGTAATTCCTATGATAATCGGAACAGGCTGCGGAATACCTGCGATCATGGCCTGCAGGACCATAAAGAATGAAAGAGAGCGCAGGAGCGCTGCAATGCTTGCAACGTTCATGCCCTGCGGTGCGAAGCTTCCCGTTATAGCCTTATTTGCAGGGGCATTTTTCCCGGAGTCAAAGTGGATAAGCTTTGTATGCTACATGCTGGGTATCGTGCTGATACTTCTCGGTGCGCTTCTTATCAAAGCCATTACAGGAATGAAGTACCGTAAGAGCTTCTTTATCATAGAGATGCCTGAATATAAGGTTCCGGGACTGGGCTATGCATTAAAGAGCATGCTTGAGAGAGGCAAGGCATATATAGTTAAAGCCGGAACAGTTATCCTTGTATGTAACACCGTTGTACAGATCATGCAGTCCTTTAACTGGAGGTTTGAGGCTGTAGAAGAGGGAATGGAAAGCACGTCCATCCTTGCAAGCGTTTCGCAGCCCTTTGCACTTCTTATTGTTCCGGTTGTGGGCATCGTATCATGGCAGCTGGCTGCAGCAGCCATCACGGGCTTTATCGCTAAGGAAAATGTGGTAGGAACCATCGCAACTGTTTATGCCATCACTAACTTTATCGATACAGAAGAACTTGAACTTATCGGGGAAGGCAATGCTGTTGCAACAGCTATGGGTATCACTAAAGTTGCGGCCCTTGCCTATCTGATGTTCAACCTCTACACACCGCCCTGCTTTGCAGCTCTGGGAGCTATGAATTCCGAAATGAAATCAGCAAAGTGGCTTTGGGGAGCAATAGGCCTTCAGCTGGCAACGGGCTATACCGTAGGTTTCCTGGTATACCAGATCGGAACGGTTATTGTAACAGGATCACTGGGCGCCGGTTTTGTCGGTGGACTGATCGCAGTTATCGGTTTTGCAGGGATCATTACCCTGATCATATTGAATAACCGCAGGAAGATGGCTCTGGAGTATAAGCTCAGCTGATTCCGGGAGGATAAGATATGGGTGCATTTCTAGCTGATTTGATCATAATCCTTATAGTTGCCGGCCTGGTGACCGCAGCCTGCCTGTATATATACAAAGAAAAAAAGAAAGGCAGGCACTGCATAGGCTGTCCCATGGCCGGAAAATGCCCCAGGCACAATGCGTGTGCAAATGCAGGTAAGGATTGTGGGAGTGCGCAGCACAAAACAATGCAGGTTAAATAAAAAGTATTTTGGGGAATGTATCCAGATCCCTCCGGATGCATTCCCATATTTTTATGTATCAGATTGGAAACAGAAGTTTTAACAATAAGTGAGAATTGAAAGGAGCAAATTATGATCAGCATTAACTGGAGAAAGGTCGGTATTTTTGCAGGCGGAGCGATAGTCGGTATTGTGGGCATAAAACTTCTGTCATGTAAGGATGCAAAGAAGGTTTATACGCATTGTACAGCAGCAGCTTTAAGGGCAAAGGATTACATCATGGATCAGGCTACGGTTTTGCAGGAAAACTGCGCCGATATTTATGAGGAAGCCAAAAAGATCAATGAGGACAGGGCTGCCGAAGAGCGTGAAAAAGAGATAGATGATGAAACAAAGCTGATAGAAGACAAATCTTTCAAAGAGACTGATACAGAGAAAAAAGAAGCGGACGAAGAGGCTTAAATGAGGAGTGCTGTATGAAAGCTGTTATAAAGCACGAGATACCCGGAAGAATGCGGGTACATTTTAATAAACGCCGCTTTACATTCAAGGAGGCTGACACCCTTCAGTATTATCTTCTGGGATTTGACGGAATAAAAAAAGCCGTAGTTTATGAAAGGACCGCAGATGCGGTTATTACATATAACTGTAAACGAAGTTCGGTTCTGGATATTATCAGAAGATATTCACCGGAACGGGTAAATGTTCCTGACAGTTATTATGAATCATCTTCAAGAGAGCTTAATGCAAAATACTACGAAAAGATCGTAATGAGCGTGGTATGGCATTATGGCAAGAAGGTATTTCTCCCTGCGCCGTTGCGGACGGTTCTGACATGCGCAAAAGCCGTAAAGTATGTATGGCGGGGATTAAAAACTATTCCGGATAAGAAGATAGAAGTAGAGCTGCTTGATGCTGTTGCGATAGGTGCATCGGTACTGACGAGGGATTTTTCCACTGCTTCATCTGTTATGTTCCTGCTTGATGTGGGCGACTGCCTGGAAGAATGGACACACAAACAGTGTGTGGGTGATCTTGCAAGACAGATGTCACTGAATGTAAATACAGTATGGAAAGTAGACGGTGATGTTGAAACACCGGAGAGTGCAGATAGAATCTGTGTAGGTGATCATGTCATAGTCAGAATGGGAAATATCATACCTTTTGACGGAATCGTGGTACATGGGGATGCGATGGTAAATCAGGCATCCATGACTGGTGAAGCAATCCCTGTAAGAAAGGAAGAGGGGGCCGGCGTATTTGCCGGAACAGTGGTTGAAGAGGGAGAGATTACTCTCAGGGTAACTGCCGTGAGCGGCAGCGGAAGATTTGATAAGATCGTCCGTATGATAGAAGAGTCAGAAAAGCTTAAGTCCGGGCTTGAGAGCAGGGCGGAAGGTCTGGCAGACGGTCTTGTTCCGTATACCTTTGCAGGAGCGGCCCTTACATATCTTTTTACCGGAAGTGTTACAAAAGCGGTTTCTGTTCTGATGGTAGATTATTCCTGTGCCTTGAAACTGGCCATGCCTATTTCGGTATTATCCGCAATCAGGGAAGCAGGGGATCACAGCATAACAGTTAAAGGCGGAAGATTCCTTGAGGCTGTGTCAGAGGCTGATGTGATTGTATTTGATAAAACAGGCACGCTGACAAAAGCCAGCCCTGTAGTAAAAGAAGTAGTGTCATTTAATGGAGAGGATCCGGATGAACTGTTACGGGAAGCTGCATGCCTTGAAGAGCATTTCCCGCATTCAATTGCAAATGCAGTAGTAATTGCCGCTGAAGAAAAGGGGCTTGACCATGAGGAAATTCATACAAAAGTAGATTATATCGTGGCACATGGGATATCCTCTACTATTGACGGCGTAAAGGCACTGATCGGAAGCTATCATTTTATTTTCGAGGATGAAGGTGTAAGCATACCTGAAAATGAAAGAGAAACATTTGAAAATCTGCCCGATGAGTATTCACATCTGTATTATGCCAAAAATGATAAGCTTGCTGCCGTGATCCTGATAGAGGACCCGATAAGGGAAGATTCGAAAGATACCATAGAGCGGCTGCATAAGGCAGGGCTGTCCAAGATCGTTATGATGACCGGGGACAGCAAAAGGACGGCTGAAAAGATCGCAAATGAGGTTAATGTCGACGAATTTCATGCGGAAGTTCTTCCAGAGGATAAAGCAGCTTTCGTTGAAAAGCAGAGACGGGAAGGCTGCAAGGTGATCATGATCGGCGATGGCATTAATGATTCGCCGGCTCTGTCTGCTGCTGATACAGGTATTGCTATCAGTGAAGGTGCGGATATAGCAAGACAGATTGCGGATATCACAATAGGCTCCGATGATCTGGGATCAATCGTGACACTTAAAGAGTTGAGCGACCGTCTTATGGACAGGATAAGATTTAACTATCGGACAATAGTAGGCTTTAATACAGGGCTTATAGTGCTGAGCCTTATGGGGGTATTATCACCTTCGGCTTCAGCACTTTTGCATAATACCTCAACGATCATAATAGGAATTAATAGTACAAAAAAGCTGCTGGACAATGATTCGACAGGCCAAAAACAAAAACGAAGTAAGGAAAGCGTATCTTGAAAAAATAACAGATTAACATAAAAAACACTTGACATATTAGCGTATGCTAACTATACTTATTTTGGTTAGAGAAGGCTAACTAACCGGTGTTCGGAGGTGGCTTGCTATGAATACGGATGTCTTAATGGGTATTACGATCCCTTTTGCAGGGACTGCCCTGGGATCGGCCTGCGTATTCTTTATGAAGAAACAGCTAAGCGACAGGGTGCAGAAATCTCTTACCGGCTTTGCCGGTGGAGTGATGGTAGCTGCTTCAATCTGGAGCCTTATAATACCTGCAATGGAACAGACGAAAGGAATGGGAAAATTAAGCTTTGTTCCAACGGTCATTGGTTTCTGGCTGGGAATACTGTTTCTTCTGCTGCTTGACTCTGTTGTACCACACCTGCATATGCACGCTGAAAAGGCCGAAGGCCCAAAAGCAAAATTAAAGAAAACAACTATGATGGTACTTGCCGTCACTCTCCATAACATCCCGGAGGGCATGGCCGTCGGTGTTGTATATGCAGGTTTTATTTCCGGAAATACCACTATTACGGCAGGCGGCGCGCTTGCTCTAGCGCTGGGTATAGCAATACAGAATTTTCCTGAGGGTGCCATTATATCAATGCCTCTTTGTGCTGAGGGAAGGAGCAAAGGCCGGGCTTTTCTGGACGGCGCATTGTCAGGAGCTGTGGAGCCTGTCGGTACGGTTATTACTATTCTGGCAGCCGGATTTATAATTCCTCTGATGCCTTATCTTCTGAGTTTTGCCGCAGGAGCTATGATATATGTTGTTGTGGAGGAACTGATTCCTGAAATGTCTGCTGGGGAACACTCTAATATAGGTGTGGTCATGTTTGCTGCCGGGTTTACGCTTATGATGGCACTTGATGTTGCGCTTGGGTGATGTTTATGGCAAATGCAGTTATCATAATAATCCTTATAATCGTGGTCTGTCTGGCGGCAAGACATATATACCGCACCATAAAGCATGGCCGTTCCTGTTGCGGAAGCAGCAGGGAAATGGAAAAGAAAGTACGTGTTAAGGATAGAAACAAAGCGAATTATCCGTTCAAATATACAGTAAAAGTTGAAGGCATGGTATGTGCAGGCTGTGCCAGAAGAGTGGAGAATGCGGTCAATTCTGACGGGGAGCTTTGGGGAAAGGTGGACCTGGAGCATAAGACAGTGAATGTACTGGCAAAAAAGGAAATGGAAATGAAGGATTTTGTGGAGCTGCTTAAGGATATGCCATATACAGTATTGGGGATAGATTAATTTTTTTGCATAGCAGTTAGCGGATGCTAATTGGAAAAATAAAAAAGCTTCAGACAGGAGGAAAGAAAATGTGTCTTAGCGAACTGAAAGAGAACAGGTCAGCTATTGTGACAAATGTAGAGGGAAATTCAAGATTCATCAGCCGTATTACATCCATAGGGCTTACGCCGGGATGCATGGTGAAGGTGATGAAGAATGACAAAAACAGGCCCATGCTGGTCTATTCAAGGGACACAATGATAGCTCTTAATAAAAAAGAATGCCAGGGCGTAATGGTCGAGGAGGTGACGGCATGAGTGCAGCTGTGACAGTTGCTCTTCTGGGGCAGCCTAATTCCGGCAAATCCACACTTTTCAATGCTCTTACAGGACTCCGTCAGCATGTGGGAAACTGGCCCGGAAAGACGGTGGAAAAGAAAGAAGGAAGCTTTACTTTCAAAGGAAATGAATATAAAGTAGCCGATCTGCCGGGATCCTACAGCTTATCCGCAAATTCCGACGAGGAAGTGATCACAAGGGATTATATCGCTTCGGGAGAAGCTGATGTGGTATGCATTCTTGCGGACAGCTCCCAGCTGCAGAGGAGCCTGTTCATGCTGGCTGATTATGCTGGTATAGATGTTCCCTGTTTCCTCCTTTTAAACATGTCGGATGTGGCTGCTGAACAAGGGAAAAAGATAGATCCAAAAGCAATCGAAGAAAAGCTTGGCATTCCGGTCATACCATTTTCCGCTACAGATAAGAAATCATATGATGTTTTTTATGAAGCACTTGGAACAGTCATAAAAAATAAAGGAATGCTTAATGTTGATAAACTTATGCAGCAGTATGAGAGCATCATAGGATACAGGGAAATATATGAACTCATACCAAAAAATGTGATACCCGGCTATTCGGCTATGTGGATCGCAGTAAAAGCACTTGAAAACGACAGGGTTGTTATGGCTAAGCTTAAGGCTGCGCTTGATGACCAGACCTACAGCCGGATAGAGGAAGCCAAAAAGAATGCGCAGGGGGCTGTTGCAACCGGCGGATGCAAGTTCGCCTGGATCGATGATGTCCTGGAAAAAGCGGTGGATGCAGGTGATAAGAAGATATCATTAAGCTTTCTGGATAAGATCTATACCAGCAGGATATGGGGAAAGCCGGCGGTAATATTAACTGTACTTTTAGGCTTGATCGCTTCCTTCATTCCTGCGATTCCGCTTATGATAGTCGGATCATTGATACTGGCTATAAAGGCCCCGGTAATGGGTGTACTCACATCTATTGGCTGTCCTGAGATCATTACGCTGATAATAGGCGATGTAGTAATACAGTCGTTTTCCTACATATTCAAGATGTTGGGCTTTGTATTTGGTGTAACCCTTGTGTTCGGACTTCTTGAAGAAGTAGGCGTAATGGCCAGAATATCTTATGTTTTTGACAATACCATGGGCAAGCTTGGTCTGCAGGGAAAATCAGTTATGCCTTTCCTGGTAAGCTTCGGCTGTACCATGGGCGGTGCTGCGGGAGCCAGAGTAATTGACAACTGGGGCCAGAAGGTCCTTACCATTGCGCTTGCCTGGGCTGTTCCCTGCGGTGCAGCATGGGCCACCGTTCCTATGCTGTCCACTATATTCTTCGGTCCAGGTGCGGTACTTGTAATAGTCGCAGTACTGCTTACAATGCTGCTTCACATGTGGATAACGGCAAAGATATTCGGCGCAAAGCTTGTGAAGAAGGAAGACCGCTACGGAATGATAATGGAGCTTCCGCCTTATCACAAACCCAAGTGGGGAGCACTTTTCCGTTATGTATTCGGAAGGACGAAAGAGACTTTCATAAGAGTAACAAAAGTAATACTGCTGGTATGCGGAGTGTTCTGGCTTTTAAGCTATTCACCGACGGGAGAAAATGGCGGGATACTTTATTCCATCGGTGTAGCTATTGAACCTGTGACCAAGATATTCGGAATGCCATGGCAGCTGTTCCTTTCCTATGTGGCTTCGGCAGTGGGCAAGGAAGGTGCGATAGGTGTTATTAGTGCTCTTTATAACGGCGGCTCATACAGTTCCGGATTTATGGATGCCATGAACGGTGTTTCAAATAATGCAAACTTAAACGAGCTTTTGCTTGCGAATGTATCAAAGCCTGAAGCACTGGCATTTATCTTTGGCATAACATTCAATATGCCCTGTGTTGTTGCACTGGCTGCTACATATCAGGAAACACATTCAGCTAAGTGGACTTCGATCATCGTGCTTTACTACACGGCAGTGTCGCTTATCCTGGCGTTCTTAGCTTACCATATCGGACTGCTTATCTGGTGACTGTAAAGGAAGGTGACAGATTATGGACAGACTGCTTAAGCTTTTAAGCGACGGACATGCAAGGACTGTAGAGATGCTGGCATCCGAGCTGGATACGAGTGTGAGCGATGTAGCGAGAAAGCTTGAATACCTGGAGATCATCGGCGTGATCCGTAAGGTGTCCTTTCAGAACGGAAACTGTAAAGGATGTACCGGATGTAGCGGAAAAGGCAAAAAAGATGCGACACCCTGCAAAGGCTGCATTCCGGATGACGGATTCAAGAATATGGGAGTTATGTGGGAAGTAATATAAAGTCTGAAAAAGAATAAATCATAGGAGAGTACGAAAAAATGGAATTACAATTGGGCGATGTTCAGACCACGGCACTTATACCGCTTGCGGTAAAGGCAAATGAGACTTTAAGAAAGAACCCCCGGGTATCGGATCCTAAGGCTGTAGAGATCATAAAGGCACTGAATATCGATACGGCACAGTATGATAAATTCATGTCCCACGAAGGCGTGATTGCACGAACCGTAATGCTGGACCGTCAGCTTAAGGAAATAATAAGAAAGACACCGGATGCAGTCATCGTAAATGTGGGTGCCGGCTTTGATGACCGGTTTTCCCGTATGGATAACGGCAGGATACTCTGGTTTGACTTAGACCTTCCGGATTCCATAGCAGCCAGGCGCAAGGCATTTGAAGAGCGTGACAGGGTAACAATGATAGCCGGAAGCGCCCTTGATGATGACTGGTGTCCGGAAGTTGCTGCCGCACTGGAAGGCAGGAATGTAAAGCCTGTATTCCTTGCTGAGGGACTGTTCATGTACTTTACCCTCGACCAGATAAGGACTTTTCTGGAAATTCTGAAAACAAATTTCCCGGATGGCGGAACTCTTATTGCAGAGCAGAACAACAAACTTATGCAGAAAAACGAAAAGCACCATGACACGGTGAAGAACACTAATGCACATTTTATGTCGGGAACTGATTCCGGGCAGGAAATTGCAGACCTGACAGATGGAATCAGGTTTATAGACGAACACAGTTTCAACGAGGAGATGAGTAAGTACAGTATCAGGGGCAAGCTTTTTGCAGCGCTGCTTCCTAAAATGAACGACAGATGGGCTACATTTGAATGGGGGTAAAAATAACCGCCTTAAATAAGGCGGTTAAAAAATGAATGCAAGTTAGAAAATACTAACTAAAGAACGGTTAAACTGACGGAGAGGGTCTTTACGTTGTGAAGTGTATTAGTAAATAAATTATAGGGAGGGAATAGACATGATCAGGGAAAGCATGATCGAATATGGGGCACCAACCCTTGCAGGGATAAAGACAGGGAACGCATTTTCTGTACATTGTTCTGAAAATGGAATTACGGAAGAGATACGTGCAATAAATCATGTACTGACAAAAAAAGGCCTGAGGATGGTACCTATCAAGCAGACTGACAGATTTACGCTTGTTTACCTGTACCGCCCGTCAAGGCTTAAGAAGGACTTGAGTTCGCCGGAGGCTGTCAGCATTCTTTCGGGGAAGGGATACAGCTGTGATGACCCGGACAGGTGCCTCGCACAGCTGGTGGAACACCTGAGGGATGATGAAGAGTTTCCCCATGAGATAGGGCTTTTTCTGGGATACCCGCCGGAGGACGTACGCAGTTTTATGAAAAGTCCCTGTCAGGGAGTGAAATGCGTTGGCTGCTGGAAAGCATATAGCAACAAGGAAGAAGCAGAAAAAACATTTGAACGCTTTCAGAAATGTACGGAGATATACAAAAAAGAAACTGATAAAGGCAAAAGCCTGGAAGAACTGATCGTGGTCGAACCTGTTAACGAAAGGTGATTCCGGGATGAAGCAATAAAAAAGAATCAATGTAGCTGAAATAACCGATTGGTTATTAACGGTTACAACACAAAAATCCTAAGGAGGGAAAACATGAGTAAAGTAGCAGTAGTTTTTTGGAGCGGTACGGGAAATACTGAGGCAATGGCTGATGCTGTAGCAGACGGCGCAAAAAATGCAGGCGCTGAAGTGGAGACATTAAGGGCATCTGAATTCAGCAGTGATAAGGTTTCAGGATTTGATGCAATAGCATTCGGATGTCCTGCCATGGGCGCAGAAGTACTTGAGGAATCCGAGTTTGATCCTATGTTTACAGAGGTTGAATCAGCACTTTCAGGAAAAAAGATCGCACTTTTCGGCTCATACGGATGGGGAGACTGTCAGTGGATGCGTGACTGGGAGGACAGATGCACTGCTGCCGGTGCACAGTTAGCGACAGACAGCGTAACGGCAAACAATGCACCGGGCGATGATGAACTGGATGCCTGCAAGTCTTTAGGAGCAGCACTGGCATAGTATAAGGTGTTTTGCATTTTAGCAAAAATCATAATTGCATTTATGATGAACCATCCTGATCCTGTCAGCAGGAAAAGGATGGTTTTATTTTTGCTTGCAAAATATTATAATTAACATCAGTAGTTTTAGGGTGAACAACTGTCAAGACGTTTTCTAAATTGATGGATTATAAACATAGCAGGAGGGGATTGATATGAGGAGATGGAGAAGTGCCAAAAGCCTGATGGGGCTGATGCTTTCGACGGTGATGTTAGCCGGCAGCGTGCCGGGCAGTGTTTTTGCGGCGGATGCACAGCAGGACCGTGTGGAAAGCATATTGGCGGGTATGAGCATTGAGGAAAAGATCGGTCAGATGATGGTACCGTCCTTCAGGGTATGGAAAGAAGTGCCTGCACCCGGAACTGACGATATGAATCAGACAGTGGAAAATACAGGCAGTTCGTCTGTGGCTGTAAATGTTACGGAGCTTAATGATGAGATAAGGCAGTGCATTGCCAAATACCACTTTGGCGGAACGGTGCTTTATGCTGAGAACTGTAACGATGCTGAACAGGTGCTCAGACTGACATCAGATATCCAGAGCACAAACCTGGCAGGAGGCGGTATCCCTATGCTTATTGCTGCTGACCAGGAGGGCGGCACTGTGGCAAGGATAGGCTTCGGCACTGCAGGAACAGGCAATATGTCGCTTGCAGCTGCCGGAGACCCTGTGTATGCCAGAAATATGGCAGCTGTATTCGGCGAGGAAATGGGTGCGCTGGGAATCAATACGGATTTTGCACCGGTAATGGATGTAAACAGGAATCCGAATAATCCGGTCATCGGTATCAGGTCTTTTTCTGATGATCCGAATCTGGTCGCAAAGTATGGTATAGCATACATGCAGGGCCTGCATGATACCGGTACCATTGCCACATTAAAGCATTTCCCGGGGCATGGCAATACCGATACGGATTCACATACGGGATTTCCCTGTATAAATGAGAGCTATGAATCCTTAAAGAAATCGGATCTGGTGCCTTTCCAGGCAGCGATCATTGCAGGGGCTGATATGATAATGACTGCTCACATCCAGTATCCGCAGATTGAAAAAGAAACATACATTTCAAAGACCACAGGCGAGCCGGTATATCTTCCGGCTACTATGAGCCGTACGATCCTTTCCGGGATACTGAGGCAGGATATGGGATTTGAAGGTGTGATAGTTACAGACGGGCTGGATATGGCTGCTATTTCCGATAATTTCCGGACTGATGATGTGATATGCATGTCCATCAATGCAGGCGTGGATATGATACTGCTTCCGATCGTTACTGATACGAACAGTTTCCATGAGACAGAGCGTATCATGGAAAGCGCTGTGGCTATGACAAGGGACGGACGAATCAGCGAGGCGCAGGTAAATGCTGCCGTACGCAGGATACTGAAGCTTAAGGAAAAGTATGGACTGCTGGACAAGAAGGACTTTTCCCTGACTGATGCACAGATAGCACAGGCTGTTGCAAGTGTGGGCAGTCCTGCACACCGTAATGTTGCATGGCAGACTGCTACAAAGTCCCTTACTCTCGTAAAGAACGAAAAATCCGCATTCCCCATTACGCCGAAAGCAGGGGAGAGCGTATATATCCTTTTTGCTGATTCAGGTGCCAGCAGGAGTGAAGCCTGGACTATGGCTGAAACCAAGCTTCGTGCTGACGGAAAGCTTGCCGATGGTGTAGATGTCACAATGCAGAAGAATACTAAGGAAGTGGGCGATGCTCAGGTGGTTCAGGCTGTTCAGGCAGACTATGTGATACTTGTATCCAGGATATTTAATTCAAACTGCCTTGATCCTGATACTGATGACGGTTTTTCAACGGGCTATTTTGATCAGATAATCGCAGGACGAAAGGCGGCGGGCAAGACCACTATAGTGGTTTCATCACAGCTGCCTTATGATGCAGGACGATTTACGGATGCTGATGCTGTCCTTCTTGCATACTGCTCAGGTGTCATGCGGTCCGTGCCGGCAGCAAGCGGAGCAGGCAGCGCATATGTACCGAATCTTCCGGCGGCGCTTTGTGCCTGCTTTGGGGACGGAGTTCCGGGTGGTGTGCTTCCGGTGGATATACCTGTTATAGATGCGGAGTATAATATGACTGATAAGGTATTGTATAAAAGAGCACAGTAGGTGAAGCTTGATTTTGCTGCAATATTACAACCGTAGCGATATACTGTTGTAGGCTGGTAAAAGATAGAAATAGTTATTTGGTAAAAAAATGAAACCGCTTAGAAGCGGAGGGAAGGAAACAAAAATGGAATCAGAAATGGCAATGGGAGTATCGTATTTTTTCCTGGGTGCAAGGCTTTTGGGATTCTTAGGGATCCTCGCTTTTCTTGTTATCCTTGGAATAGTGCTTATAAAAGCAAAACGCAAGAGAAGGGAAAGGATGCACGAACAGCTGCATGAGCTGTTTAACGGACAGGATGACGGAACGGTGAAGTAGAATGCCGGAGCAGATAAGGGGAGACATAAAAAATGGAACTGTATAAGGGCAGGCCGGAAAATACAGAAGGCCGTCTGCAGAGGGAAGTAAGGACATACGATTTCCTAGATGATCTGGGGATCGAGTACTATCGTACCGACCATGAGCCGGCAAACAATATGGAAGCATGTAATGAGATCGATGCGATACTTGGAGTGCTGATATGCAAGAATCTCTTTCTCTGCAACAGGCAGAAGACAGACTTTTATCTGCTGATGATGCCCGGTGACAAGAAATTCAAGACAAAGGAGCTGTCATCGCAGATAGGTTCTGCAAGGCTTTCATTTGCAAGCCCTGAGGACATGCTCAGATTCCTGGATATTGAACCGGGAGCAGTCAGCATAATGGGGCTTATGAATGACCGTGAACATATGGTGCACCTGCTGATAGATGAGGATGTGCTGGCTGGCGAGGAGCTTGGATGCCATCCCTGCGTCTGCACATCCAGCCTAAAAATGAAAACGGAGGATGTGCTGAAAAAGTTTCTTCCGGCCACAGGGCATGAATACAGAACCGTACATCTGATAGGGGAGGATTAAAATCCCCCCCTGAAATAAACGTATTGTTTATTCAACCGATTTTAATATTTCAAGCACTGCATTTTTGATGTTTTCATTTACCTGCAGTGCTTTTTGTCTGCTGTCCTGTCTCGTATAAAAATAGAATTTTATCTTGGGCTCTGTCCCTGAAGGACGGATGGCAAACCAGGTGTCAGGGTTAACTGAACCGTCATCAAGGAAGTACCTGAAAGCATTGGTAGCAGGTATGATATTGTCAGAATTGCTGATATCCTCTACCGTTCCAGAATTGTAATCAAGGCATCGGGTTACAGGGAAACCGGCCACTTCCGTAAGGGGATTGTTTTTTATGTATTCCATCATACGGCTTATTCTTGCGGCGCCTTCGCTTCCTTCCAGGATGATATTGGGCTCGTCTTCTGCGTAATAGCCGTATTTCCGATATAAGGAATCAAGGACTTCGAAAAGTGTGAGTCCTTTTTTGCTGTAATAGGCTGCTGCCTCGGCTACAAGCATTCCGGCGCTTATGCCGTCCTTGTCGCGGATGTCTGCGCAGGCGCTGTAGCCGACGGATTCCTCATATCCGAAAAGATATTTCTCGTTTTTTTCTTCTATGAAAGGGATAAGGCCGCAGATGTTTTTGAATCCGGTAAGAGATTCGTACATTTTAATGCCATATGAGTCAGCAATCTTTGATGACATTGTGGAGGTAACGATGGAGCGGACCATGGCACCATTTTCGGGTAAGGTGCCCGCACTTTTGTGCCCGTCAAGTATGTAATTGACAAGGATATAGCCTGTCTGGTTTCCATTAAGGGGGATGTACTTTCCGTCTTTATCCATAAGCTCTATGGCAAATCTGTCAGAATCGGGATCTGTAGCCATAAGAAGTTCTGCACCGGTTTTGTATCCAAGTTCCTCTGCAAGCCTGAATGCCTTTGGATCTTCGGGATTAGGGTATCCGACAGTGGTGAATTCAGGATCCGGATCCTTTTGCTCAGGTACCACCTGACAGTTAGTAAAGCCGCGTTCTTTCATCATCTGCATGAAAGGTATGCTGCCTGCACCGTTTAGCGGCGTGTAGATAATAGGAATGTCGGTATTCAGGTCATCACCGGAATGTATCGCTATCGATTCTATCCTGTCAAGATAGAGGCGGTCATAACTTGCGTCAAGCAGGGTTATGGTTCCTGCCTTCATGTATTCATTGGCAAGATCTTTTATCATCTCCCAGTCATAAGCAGTGCGAAAATCAGTATCCTTTGAGATGTGCACGCCATCGAAATAATCTACTGCATTTATGCATTTTGTCATGCCATCGGCAACATCAGAACTTACCTGGCAGCCGTCCTGCCAGTAAGCCTTATAACCGTTGTAGGCCTGAGGGTTATGTGATGCGGTTATGTTTATGCCGGATACTGTTCCCAGGTGCCTTACCATGAACGCAAGCTCGGGGGTAGGGCGCAGGTCAGGGAAAATATATGACTTTATACCGTTGGTGGCCAGAATGCAGGCGGCCAGCAAGGAAAACTCCCGGGAAAAATACCTGGGGTCGTGGGCTATGACCACCGACTTTTCAGCGGTGATAATATTGTTTTCATCAGCATATGCCGCATTTATATAATCTGCTATGCCCTGGGTGGCACGGCCTACCGTAAAACGGTTCATCCTGTTGGTACCGACGCCGCATTTGCCTCTGAGGCCTGCTGTGCCGAAAGCTAGTTCCTTATAGAAGCGGTCTTCCAGCTCATCTTCATTTTTAACGGCTAGGAATTCTGACAGTTCTATGTACAGGGGGTCGTTTTTGTTGAGGTTTTCTGACCATAAATTTGCAATCTCTGAATATGTCATGATATGAACTCCTTTCGTGGCGGGGAGTGTAAGATTTCTATATGTTCAGTATAGCACAAAGCAGAGCGGGTTTTGTAACTAAAGTTCCCCACACCGTATAGACTCTCTTTATTTACTTTATGTTAAGGCATAAATGTTGTATCATATGTATTATTTTATATTTGTTCTAATGCAAGGAGGACGATGCCGCCGGCAGCGGCAGAAAGGGGAATTATGAAAAACAGGATTTTGATCACTTTAATTGCAACCGGCGTATGCGCTGCACTTTGCACGGGCTGTGATAACGGCGAGGTATCTGTGGATGTTCCGGATGAAGGAGCAGTAGTGACAGAGGAAACAGAGGAAAATGTGGGATTGGCAAATCCCTGGCGGGACGGGATCACGGATGCGGAGGCTGCAACATATGCACCGGCTCTTCTTACGCTTCCGGCAGGTGCAGCGGATGTTATCTGGCGCGTAATGGATGAAGGCGGGGCAGTACAGCCCGGCGATAAGCCCGGTGCACTGGTGGAAGCACAGTTTACGATGGACGGTGTTTCATATTGCGCCAGAACACAGTATGGTTCAGCCGATGATATTTCGGGAATGTATTATGAGTGGACTGTGGAGGATGACATAGCAAGTCCTAAGTGGCAGGATGCAGGGCTTAGCGGCAAATTCTACAGATACTCAGGTGACGGTGAGACTGTAGACCTCATTACATGGTACGATGAAGCCGCAGAGACACAGTATGCGCTCTCTGCAACCATGAACAGTGACGGTGACGGCTTTGACATTCAGGCTATAGCTGAAGAGATGATATGGGGCGGTGAGGATGCAAAGGCCGATGAAGGTACGGATATGGGGCTTCCTGCATATGTTTATCCCGATGATACTGCGATGGAGTATGCCGTATATCAGTTCATGATAGACGAGTATTCCCAGTATTATGATGCTTGTGATGTGAGCATTCCTTATGCGGTGCTTGTTGACCTTGATGAAAGTGATGAGTCTGATATAAAGGTATATGCTATCTTCTGGATCCTGAATTATGACCTTATGGATGATGGTATCCTTATGGATGTATCAGGCGGATCCTACCCCGGAGTTATGCACTTAGTAAAAAATGACGACGGAAGCTATGAAGTCGTAAGCCATGAAGTGGTTGCTGACGGTTCTGATTTTGATGACAGTGCGAAGAAGCTTTTTGGTGACAGATATGATGCTTTCGTAGCTACTATGGCTGATGACGAGCTGGACGCAGATGTAAGGTTCCAGGTAATGGCTGACTATGCAAAATTTTCCGGTGCACCGATTCAGGGATACCAGGATTACGGTCAGGATCCGGTTTATTTTTATCAATAAGAATTTAGCTGAGAGTGTTGTTTTGACCAGTGCAGCAGGTGGGAACTTATGTTGCATTAGTTTATTGGAGTAAAAATGAACAGCAGAATCAAAAAAAGAATAACGAGTATAACATTGGCTGTAATGCTTTCCTGTTCTATGTTTTTATCAGGATGTGGTAAGGGCGGCCAGGTAACTGGTGGAAGTACGGAGTCGTCTGAAGACACAGGTACCGCCGCCGAGAATACGGATCCACCTAGGGGAATCAGGTCTAATATTGGAACTGACGGAGATTATTCTTCAGGAAATGCCACAGTTGTCGTCGAAAACGGTTCAGAGGAGAGTCTGGAAGAAAAAGATACTGCTGATGAGCCAGAAGGTAATACTGAAGCGGATGTCGAAATAGTCGTAGACGCCAGTGATATATCCTCCGTAGATTTTGTGAAGAACATGGGATACGGCTGGAACCTGGGCAATGCCCTTGATGCCACCAACTGCGACTGGGTAGGAAATAAGATGGACTATGAAGGTGCCTGGTGCGGCGTCAAGGCTACTCCAGAGCTTATAGAGGCTGTAAACAATGCAGGCTTTACTACTATAAGGATACCTGTGTCCTGGCATGACCATGTGGACAGCAATTACAATATCGACAGCCAGTGGATGGACAGGGTACAGGAGGTAGTAGACTATGCATATGACAGGGATATGTACGTTATACTTGATGTGCACCATGATGTGACAGAGGACTATTATTTCCCGACTAAGGATAAACTGAATCAGTCTAAATCATATATGGAAGCTGTATGGACGCAGATTTCTGAAAGATTCGCTGACTATGATGAGAAGCTAATATTTGAGTCAATAAATGAACCCAGGCTTGTGGGGCGTAACAATGAGTGGTGGTATGACAAAAATGTACCGGAGTGTCCGGAGGCCATGGAATGCATAAACGAATGCAATCAGGTGTTTGTGGATACTGTCCGCAATTCAGGCGGCTGGAATAAAGAAAGGTTTCTTATAGTAGCATCATATGACGATGCATATGAACCTACCGTTGATGCCGGATTTAAGCTTCCTTCAGATACCGTTAATGACAGATTGCTGGTGGCTGTGCATATGTACCTGCCATATGATTTCGCAGGAAATCCTAACGGCACAACTGTTTTTGATGACAGTGCAAAGAGGGCGAATGATACAGCCCTTAATGCCGTATATGACAGGTTCGTGGCAAAGGGAGTAGGCGTAGTGATAGACGAGTATGGTGCTATGAACAAGGGCAATGATGACCAGAGAGTACTGTATTATGACTACTTTACAAAGGCTGCTAAAGACCTGGGAATGTGTACGGTAGCCTGGGACAACAATGTGTTTGAGGTGAGTACGGACTCAACCCAGGGCTTTGGGCTGATAGATTACGGCACGAAAAAGGTAGTCAAGACTGAAATAATAGATGCGATAGTGAAGTAGGAAATATGAGTAAAAAGCGGGATGATGATCATCCCGCCTTTTTTATTTCTTATTTTTCTGTGATGCGTAAAGAGACTCTTTGATCCTTTTGGTTTCAAAGAACTGATCCACAGCCTTATGTATCGCTTCAGGAGTAAGTGTCTTAAGCAGGTATCCGTCGGGATTAAGGCTTAGGATTCTGCTTACGGTTTCCCTGTCGCTTTTTCCTGTCAGGAAGATGACGGGAATCTTTGACGTAGTGGGCTCTGACCTGATCATGGTGAAGAAGTTTTCACCGTTGGCAATAGGCATGGCGTAGTCAAGGAGTATGAGGTCGGCAGAATTCTTTGCCAGGTAAATAACGCCGCTGGCTGCAGAATTAAGCATCGTAACGCTGTACTTATCAGAAAGCCAGTCATGGATAGAGCGGAGGTACATTATGTCGTCGTCGATGACAACGATGTTCTTACGGTTGGCTCCGTTTTCCTTCTGTGAGCTATAGTCGTCCAGTGCTTCCAGGAGGTCCTTTATGTTTATGGGACGCTCAAACTTCTTTGCAATGATATTGTCGGAAATCGTTGCAGACAGTTCCTGGAATTCATTCGATGAGCCTATGACAAACAAGGTCTTTTCTTCCTCTATACAAATATCTCGCAGGTAAACGAGAAATTCGTTGCAGTCGCCCAAGAAATTGCCGAGATAGAAGAAGATAACATCAGACTCAAACTTGATCTTATCAAACTCCTTTATGACAGGGGCAACATCTATTACTCTGTAGCCTGCCTTTACGATATTGTCTCTGATGGCTCCAACAAGAAATGCTGAACCGAAGCTGATTAAAATGGCTTTTTTACTCATCTCTTTTTCCTTTGTTTAATAAGTCTATAAGTTCCTCATACTGTACTTCTCGCATAAGGCTCTGTACCCGTTTGAAGCGTATCTCTTCGGAGGGCGGTATGCGGTAGGTGAGCAGTTTTTTCATGATCTGGTCGGCACTGTCCATGTCATAAACACTGGCGTATTCACTTATGGCACTGTAGGCATCGTTAAGGTCTTCCATGGATATCATCTCGCTGTTGGCAAGGGAAAGGTTCTGTCCTATGTCGATGACTTCCTTAAGGGCTTCACGGATGCTGTCGCACCTTTTTATGAAAGAGTAGGAGCGTGAGCGTATGGTAACGATATCTCCTTCTTCACCCAGTTTTTCAAGCAGGGCGGCTTCTTTTGATATATCAGCGGCACCTAAGAGTCTTGCAGAATTCTTAAGGGCATGGACTATGATGGTATAGTTGCGTAAATCCCTGTCGGTAATATACTGGCGCAGATTGTCTGCCTGTTTAGGCCACGAATCACTGAATTCCCTAAGGATCGTGAGATATGTATCCCATTCACCGCAGAGATTTAATCCTTCCTTGTAGTCAAGGTCCTTTATCTCAGTCAGGCTGTTCTGGATCATATCTTCTGTGATCCTGCCGTCGGGAACTTCTTCTTCCTCAACTGTTTCATCGGACTCTTTTATAAGGGCAGGAGGAAGGTGCTTTTTAATCATATCCTCCAGCTTGTCTGCTTTGACAGGCTTGGCAAGATAGTCATCAAATCCGCTCTGAAGGAATTTCTCTCTCATGCCTGCAACTGCACTTGCAGTCAGAATGATTATAGGAGTTTCTGAATTGAGAGAATCCGGCGCGGTCTTTTTGATGACCAGCATGGCCTCCGTTCCACTCATGCCCGGCATCAGATGATCCATGAGGATGAGGTCGTATTTGTTCTTCTTGCACAGGTCAATGGCAGCCTGACCGCTTTCGGCGCTTTCAACATTTACCTTTGTGCGTTTGAGAAGGCTCTTAAGCACGGTATGGTTCAATGGAATATCGTCAACTGCAAGTATATGTACATCAGGTGCGGTGAATGAAGATGTGTTTTCCTTGCCTGATGCTTCCCGTGCACGCTTCACATTTTCGTAAAAATCACCCATGGGCTTCCAGTCGGATACCTGCTGTATAAGACGGAAAGAAAAATCGCTTCCCACACCGTATTGGCTGGTTACATACAGGTCGCTGCCCATAAGGTTAAGAAGTCTTCTGGCAATTGTCATGCCAAGACCCGTACCTTCGATAGAGTGCGTGTTGCGTTCATATGCTCTTTCGAAAGGGGAGAAAAGTCTTTCTATGTCTTCGGTTTTCATTCCGATTCCGGTATCCTTGACATGGAAAATAAGGGCAATGGAATGGAGATTGACAACTTCATAGGCAAGGCTCAATTCAATACTTCCGCTGAAGGTGTATTTTACGGCGTTATTAAGCAGATTTAACAATATCTGTCTGATCCTTACTTCGTCACCGAAAAGGGGATCGGGAATAGCCGGATCTACATTGAAAGTAAGGTTAAGGTTCTTTTCATCAGCCTTCTCGGATATCATATTGTTAAGGTCGTTCAATACATTAGAAAGAGAGTATTCCTCCTCGAGTATTTCCATCTTGCCGGCTTCAATCCTTGAGAAATCAAGAACAGCATTGACGATATTCAGGAGCATCGTCTGTGCGCTTTTTGCGTTATTGGCATATTCAACGATATTCGATTCCTTGCTTTCCCTGATAATCATCTCTGTCATGCCTACGGATGCATGGATAGGGGTCCTTATCTCATGGGACATACTTGAAAGGAATTGGGTTTTTGCTTCGTTGGCAGCCTTTTGTACTTCAATCTCATTCTGCAGCTCTTTTGACTTGATCTCAGCGTACTCCTCGCTGGTAACCCTGAGCAGGTTGTATATTCTGTCGGAAAGGGGGAGAACGTCATCAGACTGTGTAAATGACGTGAAATTACTGTAACTGGAGATCTCTTCAACATCCACACTGCTTTCGGAAAAAGCAATTGTCACAAGAGAATTGTTCAGATGCTCTGTACGTTTGCCAAATGACATGATTTCACCGAAACAGCAGCAGCCTGCTACATCGGGAGCAAGCGAACGGAACATATCGATTTCACTCTGCTGATTATATCCGAGGTAATTATATCTGTTGCTGCAGACAATCATGAAAACGCTCTGAGGATGAAAATCCTGGAGGGCGCGTGAAGCCTTGCGGCCTGAATTCAGTATGTCGCTAGTGCTTCCGTAGGAAAGTCTGAATTTCTCACCTACAGCAAGGTCGCCGCCTGACCGAAGGGTCCCGTTCTTATCATAATTGTAGAAATGTCTTGCAACATTTTTTCCATGACGTTTTATGATTATAGGGAACTCAGCTATGTTGCCGATAAAATTTTTGTCCAGTTTTATGTTCAGATATTTTTTAAACAGATCAGCGGCAGGCTGGTCATCTATGGTAATTATTTCGTCACGTTCATTTAATGCTGTTATTGTATGTTCTGCACCCAGGGGGGACCAGCCCAGGGAGTAGGTGGAAGATGTGTGAAGGTTCTTTCCGGAAAAAACGATGGCTATCACGCCCTTGCGTACAGCCTTGTCACCTAGCACATATACATTCCCGAAAGAAAATCCGGGGATAAAGCGGATAGCAGAACATGCTCCCACAACATTTATATCCTTACTGGGAAGCTTTAGATTGTCTAATAATTCGTCCAGGGGCCCGATGGTAAGAGTATTGGCGAAAAGCATCAGGGACTTGGCATCCTGAGTCTTTGAAAGCACCCTTGAAATATCACTGCCGATTTCAGATAAAGGGTCCTGATCGCAGTCGTAGGTAAGAACTCTTACGGAACTGTCCTTATCCTCAAAAAGCATAAAGGTAACAGTATAGGTGTGGTCGGAAAGGATACCGCCGCAGATCTCACCGATAGTGGTGAGACCTGCAATCTTGGTGTCCGGAAGTATTTCGTAAAAAATACGGGCCAAGTCTGTCGCATCTTCGAAATCCGGCTGGTCAATGCAGATTATGGCCAGTCTTTCTGATGCTGTGGCATATTCTTTTTTTTGCCCCATGTCGATCAGTATACGTCTGAGGCTTTCCAGATCGGCAACGTCAAATGATATCTGTTTCATAATATGTCAACCCATTAGTTCAGATTTTGAAATAGCTGATTATTTCAGCAAGCTGATCAGCAAGTTCCCTTAATTCCGCAGCGTCATTGTTTATAAGCGAGAAGGTAGCGTTAAGCTCTTCCATTGATGCATTGGTCTCTTCTGTTGATGCCGCATTCTCTTCGGAAATCGCTGACAGGTCGGAGATGATATTTAACAGGCTTTCCTTTGCACGGTCAAGCTCTGCAACACGGTCCCTGATCATTTTTGAACTTGATGAAACAGCATCCACATTGTGCATCATATCCTGCATATCGCTCTGAGTTGTATCCAGCTGGCTGCTCTGGCGGGAGAAGTTTTCGTTAAGTTCCTGCATGACGGAAACTGATGCTTCCGAATCCTCCAGAAGCTTGCTGACGATATTTTTGATCTGGTCTGCGCTCTCCTTTGACTGGTCGGCAAGGGCACGTATTTCATCCGCAACGACTGCAAATCCCCGTCCT
>JAILDD010000259.1 GCA_024689605.1 Lachnospiraceae bacterium | reverse complement strand
CCACTCCCAGGGTGTATATGCTCTTTTGTAAAGGTCATGAAAATTCTCGCCGTCCCATGCACTGCCATTGATATTGAAATACTTATTATGGCAGTCAATGGTAATGGTATCCGCAGTGTAAGTCTGGAGCTTTATGCAGTCTGCACCGGCCTCTGCGGCGGCATGCACGATCTTCTTTGCCGTATCCAGGCTGCCGGCATGGTTCCCCGACATTTCAGCAATTATGTATGTAGGATGGTCAATATCTATTATCCTGTTTCGTATCTTCATTGAAATCTCCCGTATTTATACAAGATTCATTTTATTCCATTCCCTGAATTATTACCCGTAGCTCAGGATGACGGATTCCCCCATGACCTAAACTGCTGCTGTTTACATCTGCCTCATGAGGTTGACCATCTCAACAGCACTAAGCGCACAGTCATATCCCTTATTTCCTGCCTTGCTTCCTGCCCTTGCGATAGCCTGCTCGATATTGTCAGTGGTAACCACACCGAAAAGTACAGGTACCTCTGTCTCGAGTCCTGCCTGGGCGATGCCCTTTGCAGCCTCATTGCATACAAGGTCATAGTGTGAAGTCTGCCCCCTGATCACTGCGCCAAGGCAGATGACTGCGTCATATTTTCCGGACTTTGCCATCTTCTTAGCTATCACGGGAAGCTCGAATGCGCCGGGTACCCATGCAGCCGTAATATTCTCCTCAGCTACGCCGTGACGCACCAGGCCGTCAACAGCCCCGCCAAGCAGCTTGTTTACGATTATCTCGTTAAACCTTGATGCTACGATGCCTACCTTCATTCCCTCAGGTGCTACAACTTTTCCTTCAAGCAGATTGATTTCCTTCATTTCTTTTTCCTCCTGATTGTTAATTGCAATTTTACAGCTTAATATTTCATACGTTAAGTTTAATCTTATACTTTGATCTCATTGAATATATGTCCCATCCTGGTTTTCTTGGTCTTAAGGTAATTCTCGTCATACTTCTGGGGCGGTATCTCAATGGGTACCCTTTCCTTTATGTCCAGGCCGAAATCGGAAAGACCGTAAACCTTGTCCGGATTGTTGGTCATAAGCCTTAGGCTCTTTGCACCCAGGTCCTTAAGTATCTGTGCACCGACCCAGTACTCGCGAAGGTCAGGCGCAAAGCCAAGCTTTACATTGGCTTCAACCGTATCATAGCCCTGTTCCTGAAGCGCATAGGCCTTTATCTTATTTATAAGACCTATGCCCCTGCCTTCCTGCCTCATATATAATACTATGCCCCTGCCGGTATTTTCTATCATCTCCAGGGATTTTTTAAGCTGCAGCCCACAGTCGCATCTGTAGGAACCGAAGGTGTCTCCCGTAAGGCATTCGGAGTGAACCCTGCACAATACATCCT
Source organism: Lachnospiraceae bacterium (assembly GCA_024689605.1). Next base: position 3,255 of record JAILDD010000259.1, on the reverse strand, counting down.
CACCGTCTCCGATCTCGCCTTTTACCAGAGCCACGTGATGCTCACCGGTTATGTCGTTTATGTAGCCGTACATTTTGAAATTGCCATGCTCGGTAGGAAGCAGCGCCTCTGCCTCACGGACCACATGCTTGTCATTTATGCGGCAGTAGTCCTGAAGGTCCTTGATAGTGATAAAAGTCAAGCCGTATTTATCAGCCAGCTTCCAAAGCCCAGGAGTCCTCAGCATGGTTCCGTCCTCGTCCATAACCTCGCAGCATACTCCGCATTCCGTAAGGCCTGCTAAACGCAAGAGATCTACCGTAGCCTCAGTGTGTCCGTTTCTCACCAGCACGCCGCCCCGTCTTGCGGTAAGCGGGAATACATGTCCCGGCCTCCTCAGATCCGTAGGCTTGGTATCGGGATCCGCACACTTCATCATTGTAAATGAACGCTCGGCCGCGCTGATGCCCGTAGTGGTATCTATATGGTCAACTGAAACTGTAAATGCGGTCTGATGGTTATCCGTATTTTCCGCAACCATGGGGGGAAGCCCTAAACGGGCAGCAGTCTCTATGCTCATAGGGGTGCATATCAGTCCCCTTGCCTCTTTTGCCATCATGTTGATATTTTCCTGTGTGGCAAATTCGGCAGCGCAAATCATATCACCTTCATTCTCGCGGTCCTCATCATCCGTTACAAGGATGATCTTTCCCGCACGGAGATCGGCGATCGCCTGCTCTATTGTTCCGTATTTGTGTTCATTGTTCTCCTGAGACATTTTTCTTCCTCCCGTCAAAATCCGTTATCCTTAAGGAACTCCAGCGTTATTCCGCCTTTGTTTTCTTCAGCCATGCCATCATTTTCATGTGTATCCGCCGTATCCCACAGCCCCATCATCTTCGCCACATATTTTCCGATGACGTCAGTCTCTATATTTATGATGTCACCCGGTTTCCTAAGATACAGGGTAGTTGCTTCCTGGGTATGCGGAATTATGCTTACCTTAAAATTGGTATTGCTGACCGCTGCCACCGTAAGGCTTATGCCGTCCAATGCAACAGATCCTTTTTCCACTATGTAAGCAAGCAGGGACTTTTCTGCATCTATGGTAAACCAGATTGCATTCTCTTCCCTTACAACGGAGGAAACTCTGCCGGTTCCGTCTATATGTCCGGAAACTATGTGTCCGCCGAACCTTCCGTCAGCTGCCATGGCACGCTCCAGGTTGCATCTGTCGCCGCTTTTTAATTGCCCTAGGCTGCTGCGCCTTACAGTTTCTGCCATGACATCAGCAGTAAAACCATCGTCTGTCAATGAGGTCACCGTCAGGCAGACACCGTTGACGGCGATACTGTCGCCGATCTTTGTTCCCCCGGTCACAGCGGATGCTTTTACCGCTATAGTACCAGATGTCCCCTGTAAGCTGATATTTTTTACTGTTCCTATTTCTTCAACCAGCCCCGTAAACATTTTAGTCTCTCTTTCTCCTATATGTGATGCAGACATCCTCATCTATCTGTTCTATATCTGCTATAACAAACTCCCATGCATCCGAAGGGAATTCAACCCCCTCGCCTCCCACAGGAGATTTGGCTGCACCGCCGAAGATCTTAGGTGCCATATAAACTTTTAATTCATTTACACAGCCCGACTTCAAAATGCTGTAATTAAGTGTACCCCCGCCTTCAACCAGGATACTGTCGATACCACCCTTGCCCAGTTCCTGCATGAGCGCCTTTATGTCCACTTTCCCATTTTCACCGGGTTTTATCAGCACCCTACAGCCGGCAGCTTCCAGTTCTTCAGCTTTCCGCTTGTCATAATCCCTGTTTCCGCTTACGATGATTGTATCGATGTCATTAGCGCTACGAACAATTTGCGAATCCATCGGAATCCTCAGGCTGTCATCACAGATTATCCTTACGGGATTCTTGCCGTTCTCTATCCTGCAGTTAAGCATCGGATCATCAGCAATAACAGTACCTATCCCTGCCATTATTCCCATGCATGCATGGCGCAGCTCATGGACTTTTTTCCTGGAGTTTTCCCCGCTTATCCACTTTGATTCACCGGTTACTGTTGCTATCTTCCCGTCCGCAGTCATCGCATACTTCATGACAACGTATGGCATCTTAGTGGTTATATAGTGAAAGAATACAGGGTTGAGGGCATCACATTCATCCCTTAGCACATCCTCCGTCACTTCAATTCCGGCATCACGGAGCATCTGATTGCCCTTTCCCGCAACGAGAGGATTTGGATCCCTGGATCCCACTACCACACGGCTTATCCCGCTTTCGATAACCGCTTCCGTACAGGGAGGCTGCTTGCCATGATGACAGCAGGGTTCGAGGGTACAGTACAATGTTGCACCTGCCGCAGATTCTTTAAGTGCCGCTATGGCATTCCGTTCAGCATGCTTTTCTCCATATTTTGCATGCCACCCTTCTGCTATGATACGGCCATCCTTAACAATGACAGCACCGACCATGGGATTCGGGTGGCACCAGCCTTCACCCCGTTTAGCAAGCTCAATGGCACGTCTCATGTATTTTTCGTCAACACTTCTCTGATCCGACATAAAAATCCCCTGAGAGCCTCAGGGGATTTAATGCCTAAACCGATGCCAAACGCAAGGACCAATATCCTGCCTTTCACACCATCATATTCCGCAGCTTACTTTGCCGCGAATCATTCATGCCTCTTCCATCCGGACTATACCGTCGGCTCCGGAATCACACCGGATCCAACCATCGGGAACATCGCTTCTGCTCTGTATTCCGTCAGGTGTTGCGGGCTTAGGAGCTGCAGCACTGCCACAGTCCCTTACCGCCGATAGGGAATTTCACCCATCCCTGAAGCTATTCAATTTTAAAATCTTACCATCCGCACCAGGCGGATAACCGCATTGTACAGATTACTCTTCGCTGTCGCCTACAAGCGCAGATGCCTTTTCTTCAGAATCAGCACTTACCTCATCCTGAACAGCCTCTAATGCATCTACATCCTCGCGCTGTGCGAAATCAACTGCATCATCGTCATCCTGCTCTTCCTCGATGCTGTCAACATCAAGCCTTACATCACGGTACATCTTGGTTCCTGTACCGGCAGGTATAAGCTTACCGCAGATAACGTTCTCCTTAAGGCCTCTCAAATGATCAACCTTACCCTTGATAGCAGCATCTGTCAGCATCCTAGGTGTCTCCTGGAAGGATGCAGCTGACAGGAAGGAGTCAGAAGCACTTGCGGCCTTAGCGATACCCAAGAGGATCGTCT
>JAILDD010000201.1 GCA_024689605.1 Lachnospiraceae bacterium | reverse complement strand
ATCTTTATCTTCAACTGCTGCCTTTAATACATCATCAGCCACGTCAGCACTTAATGACACAATTGCTGTTCCATCTTTGTGACTTACCTTCGCCTCAGTTACTCCGTCGATTTTCTCCAAAGTTTTCTTAACTGTAGCCTCGCAGTGCTCACACATCATACCTTCAATTCTGATGGTTTTTTCCATTTTATTTTCCTCCTTTATTTCCGGATTCATATCCGCTTTTAAATCAGGTTTTGCTTTCCTTTTTCTCTTTATGTCATATTTTGAATTATATATATTAAACAGATTAAGTCTTAAAGCATTTGTTACCACACAGATACTTGAAAGGCTCATGGCTGCAGCTCCAAGCATCGGGCTCATAACTATGCCTAACCTGGCATATGCACCCATCGCAACAGGAATCAAAAGCACATTGTAAAATAATGCCCAGAAAAGATTCTCTGCAATTATCATATATGTTCTTCTTGATAATCTGATTGCCGCAGGGACATCTAAGAGATTGCTCTTCATAAGTACAACCTCGGCCGCATCAATTGATACGTCAGTTCCGCTTCCTACTGCAATACCAATGTCTGCAGACATAAGAGCAGGTGCATCATTAATTCCATCACCGACCATTATTGTCATGCCGTTAGCCTTATATCTGTCTATTACTGCCTTCTTTCCATCAGGCAGAACTTCAGCGATTGTATCTTCTATTCCGGCAATTTTGGCCATAGCCTCGGCGCTGTTTTTATTATCACCGGTAAGCATAACCGTATTAATGCCCATATTTTTAAGCTGCGTCATGGCTTCGGCAGATGTATCCTTAATTGTGTCGGCTACTGCTATAAAGCCAAGATACTGTTTATCAAAACCAAAATAAACTACGGTCTTTCCTTCTTTTGAAAGCCTTTCAGCTTCTTTAAGGGAATAACTGTCTATTTTCACAAATGAGCTGATGTACGGATAGTTTCCTCCCCTGATTTCTTTTTTATCTATTATCGCACGGATTCCTTTACCCGGAACTGCCTCGAAAACTGTCAGTCCTTTGGATACTGCAAGATTTCTCTGCCTTGCGGCCTCAGCAATTGCCTTTGATATAGGATGCTCGCTTCTTGATTCGATGGAGTAGGCATATTCCAAAAGTTCATCTTCACTTATTCTGTTATTTGGATAAATATCCGTCACGGAAGGCGTTCCATTGGTTATGGTTCCTGTCTTATCAAGAATTACAGTTGTCGCATTTCCGGTTATCTGAAGGGCCTTGGCATTTTTAAAAAGTATTCCCTTTCTTGCTCCAACTCCATTTCCAACCATAATGGCAACCGGGGTTGCAAGTCCAAGTGCACAAGGACAGCTTACCACAAGAACGCAGATGCCTCTTGATAATGCATATCCAAAACCCGCCCCAGATATAAGCCATATAAGCCAGGTAATTATGGCGATTATTATTACAGCAGGCACAAAGAATAAAGATATTTTGTCAGCCAGTGCTGCGATAGGCGCTTTGGAAGCCGATGCTTCACTTACCATCTGAATGATTTTGGCATAGGATGTATCTTCTCCTACTTTAAGCGCCTTACATCTCATATATCCTGATTTATTAATTGTAGCAGACGAGACCTTATCTCCAGGCTCCTTATCCACAGGAATGCTTTCACCTGTAAGGCAGGACTCATCAACTGCGCTGTTTCCTGATATTACAATGCCGTCAACAGGGATACTGTTTCCCGGTCTTACAACAAAAATATCTCCCACTAAAACCTCATCAACAGGAACCTCTACTTCCTCATCGTCCCTTATTAAAAGAGCCGTCTTAGGAGCCAGATCTATTAAACTCTTTAATGCATCGGTGGTTCTTCCCTTTGAATAGGATTCGAGCATTTTGCCCACAGTAATGAATACAAGGATCATTGCTGCAGATTCAAAATATAATTCATTCATATATGGCATGGCAGCCTCCATACCACCTGCCTTTTGGGCAAGATACATCTTAAACAGCATGGCCACGCTGTAAATAAATGAAGCCGATGAACCCAGGGCTATCAATGAATCCATGTTAGGTGAAAAATGAAATAAAGATTTAAAACCGCTTATAAAAAATCTTCCGTTAATTATCATAATAATCAGCGCAAGAATCATCTGTACTATTCCAAGGTATACATGATTACCTGACAAAACTTTTGGAAGCGGCGCATTAAACATCATATGTCCCATGGAAAAATACATGAGCACCAAAAGAAAGACCAGCGATATCAGCAGTCTTAAAAGAAGTTTGGGAGTTGTTTTATCTTCAAGCGCCTTTTTCTCGGCATTGATTCTGTCTGAGATTTTAGCATTCTCCTTAGAATCTTCCCTAAGGGATGCACCGTATCCTGCATCTTCAACAGCCTTAATAATGGCCTCATCAGATACATCACCTTCAACACCCATTGAATTGGTAAGTAATGACACCGAGCACGAATCAACGCCTTCAACCTTGCCTACAGCCTTTTCAACTCTGGCCTGGCAGGCAGCGCAGCTCATACCCGTGACAGTATATTGTTTCATTTTTATCTCCAGTAATGATAAATATTACATCCGTATTTTCCAACCCACATTCCAG
>JAILDD010000183.1 GCA_024689605.1 Lachnospiraceae bacterium | reverse complement strand
CCTGTCGTAAATCTCCCCATTCACATATATCATACCATCTTTTATAAGAACTGTGTCACCCGGAGTCCCTATCACGCGTTTCACATACATATGTGAGTTTTCGTTCCCATTGGGCAGAAAAACTATCACATCGTCTCTCTTTGGATCAGAAATATAATATGTGAATCTGTCGATCATTACTTCTTGGCCGCTTAAGAGCACCGGGGACATTGAATTGCCTATTATGCTGGTCCTTATGCCGAAAAGATAAACGAAAGCAAAAGCAAGCATGACCATGACCATCCCGCAGAACAGCCACAGAAGGATTTCTTTTGCAACATCCTTGTCTATCTTTCTTTCTTTTTGATAAAAACTCAGTCCTTTGCTTCTTCTGGGCATGACCTTTTCCTAATATGCTCAAAATCCCTCTCACTGAGCTTTCTTACTCAATAAGAGGGATTTAAGGATTCTTTGTATCAAAAGCTGTCAGCGTGCAAAAGCAATGCTTAGCGGATAACTTCCTTTACCTTTGCATCCTTACCAACACGGTCTCTGAGATAGTTAAGCCTTGCACGTCTTACCTTACCTCTGCGGACAACCTCAACCTTCTCAACATTGGGGCTGTGGATGGGCCATGTCTTTTCTACGCCTACGCCGTTTGAAAGCTTTCTTACAGTAAAAGTCCTGCGGTTGGAAGAGTTCTGGATCTTCATAACAGTACCCTCGAATACCTGTACACGGGACTTCTCACCTTCCTTGATGCGGTTGTAAACCTTTACGGTATCACCAACATTAAATGAAGGTACTTCTGCCTTAAGCTGCTCTTTTTCGATTTCTTCAATAATCTCGTACATTTTTATTTCCTCCTGTGATTAATCGGACGTTCTTGATATCATACCTGTCACAGGCCTTGCCATACCGCTTTCGCTAATCGCAAACATATACCAGCGGACCGTCTCTTTATTCGCAACAGAAAAATTTTACTATATAGATAAATATATTGCAAGGACTTTTTTATGAGCTCACTGCAACTGATTTATCCCGCCCCGCACTTTTATTGATCATAAGTATACCTAAGCATAGCAGTACGATTCCTGCTGCCACCAGTATCACCATTGTCTTTATATCAAGACTCTCCTCCACAAGGAAAGGCAATACCCCCTCCACCTTCTCCGGATATATGCTTACAGCCACGGAACTGAAATTGTTCAGGAAGTGCATGAGCACCGACAAAAAGATGCATCCGGTCTTCTGTGTCACATAAGAATTCAGTATTCCGAGGGCACCAACAAGTATAAGCTGCATTATGCTCATATGATATGCGCCGAAGATAATTCCGGTTATGATGACTGCTGCCATAGGCCGCATTTTTTTCTCAAGGGTCCCAAGCATAAATCCCCTGAAAGCTGCCTCTTCACATATTGCAGGCATAAGTGCCACGTTGACCACAACCACCCAGAAGGCTTTACCATCCCATAATTCGCCAAGACCTGTGTCTGTATTCATTCCCGGGAAAAGCTTTATCAGTATATCCGAAACAACCACGGCGATCAGCAATGCTCCCACCCAGGAGATCACCGCCCCGGGCACACCGACAACTTTGGGTTTCTTAATATGGAACAGAGCTTTCATGTCAGTCTTTATATACCATGCGTAGAAAACCGTCGCTGCCAGTATCAAAAACTGTTCCACCGCAAGTCCCCAGATTCCCAGTTTCAGTACAGCTGCAGAGCTTACAAAGAGCACGATAAGCAGCAGCACAGAAAAGAGAAGCACAAGGTCGCCGATTCCCGGTGTCTGCCCCTTCTTCATATCGCTTCTTTTTTCTATTATTCTTATTGACCGGCCCGCCTCCGCAAAAAGGAGATCCTCAGAATTAAAGATCCTTGTCATTAGCACGATGGTAAGGGCGCTGTATGCAATGTTTGAGAACAGTACAGCAGCTATCAGCGAAAAATCAAAATTAAAGCTGAAGATATCAGTTATAAGCAGCGAGATATTTACGACGGGAATCAGGGATGTCACCTTATCCAGCTTCATCTGTGGTATCATTCCGGCCATGCTGCATATCATGAATACTATCATCACCGGGCTTGTAAGGTTCTGTGCCTCCTTAAAGCTCTTGGCCATAATGCAGGCGCACATGCACACAGCAGATGCAAACATTGCAAAAACAAGTACGCACAGCATAGTTATCAGGAATGTAGGAATGAAACTTACCACGTTAAAATCCATCTTATTTCCTTCCACCATTCCTGCAGTACTTACAGTATATGCAGTTATAAACGACATGGACAAAAGATTAAGAATCGCAGCCCCCACCGCAATAGTAGAAACAGCTAAGAACTTCGCCGTTATAAGCTCTGTCCCTGTAACAGGCAGGGTAAGCATGGTCTCAAGAGTCCCTCTTTCCTTTTCTCCTGCTGTCGTATCTATTGCCGGATACATCGCCCCCATAAGTATGCTGACAATGAGAAGAAAAGGGATAATATACCCCATAACAAATCCCACGTTTTCCTCGTTGCTTGAGTAATCCTTAAAAGTAAACCCTATGGGTTCCAGAATCACATTCGGATCCAGACCTTCCTCTTCCACCGCAGATACGCTTTTATCATTTCGGTAATCAGAAAGAAGACGGCGCACCATTTCCGCAGCAGTCTGGGAATCATTGTCCGAAGCTCTGTAGCCTATCTCATAATAAGGCCGGTTTTCAGAAACGGTTTCATGCACAAAAGCATCCAATTCGCCGCTGTTCAGCCTTTCCTCGTCCTGAGCATCCGTAAATCCCTTTTCTATGATAAAGCTGTAATCATACTCTTTTTCATTATCTTTAAAATATTTCCCCAGTTCCTCTCCACTGTCTGACACACCAAAGGAAATCGTATACGGCTTTGCCTTATCGGCATTCATTACCGAAGACATAAGTGCAAGGCTTCCTACGAATATCAGCGGGTACAAAATAAGAGGAACCACTATCATCATGAGAATGGTCTTCTTGTCCCTCAGGATATCCAGGATTTCTTTTTTATACAAAGCGGTTATTATTCGTCTGTTCATGTTTTTCCCCGATCAGTCACTTATTAAGCGCTTTAAATGTATCTCTCAGATTATCGGTTCCGGTCTGCGCCATCAGTTCTGCCGGCGAACCATCCGCAATGATCCTGCCGCCGCTTATCATATTGATACGGTCGCAGAGGTACTGGGCTTCTTCCATATAATGTGTCGAATAAAGTACTGTCCGCCCCTTATCCCTCTCGCTCTTCATGAAATCGATAATGGTCTCGCTGCTTATAATATCAAGTCCCAGGGTGGGCTCATCAAAAATATATATCTGGGGCGAGTGGACCAGACACCTGGCAATATTTGCCCTCTGGGTCTGTCCGGTAGAAAGTGCTTCAATGCGGTTGTCCGCAAAGACCTCCATCCCCATCATGGTGATTATCTCATTTACCCTTTCATCAACAGCTGCTTTTTCCATACCATAGATTTCCGCAGTCATATGCATTATCTCCCTTACGGAAAAACGGTGGTACAGCTTGGTATTTTCGGAAAGATAACCGATATGCCTGCACATCTCCACCCTTCCTCCGGTAACTCTCTCATCCCCATCCATCAGGTAAACTTCGCCTGATGTAGGGCTCATCACTGTTCCCAGGATACGCAGAAGCGTGGTCTTGCCCGCACCGTTTGGTCCCAGCAGTCCCAGAATCTCGCCCTCATCAGCATGGATGGAGACATGGTCAAGGGCATAGAATTCCTCTTTGTGCTTCTTTTCCTTTTTGTCATCGCCCACTATACGCGTAAACTTTTTGCAGATGTCTTTTGTTTCTATATTCATGCACTTTCCTCACAGGCTGAAGCTATCAGATATGCATCCATTTTCTTACTGACCTTCCAGCAGATCCGGTCTGCGCTCCTTCGTACGGATAACCGACTGTTCCCGCCTCCATTTTTCAATATTTGCATGATGTCCTGACAAAAGCACTTCCGGCACTCTCTTGTCCCGCCAGACCTCCGGCCTGGTATACTGGGGATATTCCAGCAGCCCGTTTTCAAAGGATTCCGTATCAGCAGAATCATGGTTTCCCAGCACTCCGGGAATGAGCCTGGATATGGCATCCATAACAACCACGCTGGCTATCTCTCCGCCGGTAAGCACATAGTCACCTATGGAAATATTATCCGTAACGATTTCTTCCAGGACACGTTCATCTATGCCCTCATAGTGGCCGCACAGGAATACCAGCTCTTCCTCCTCTGCCAGTTCATGAGCCTTTGCCTGGTTAAAAACCTCCCCCTGGGGAGTCAGGTAAATGGTACGGACCTTCCGTCCACCGGTCACAGCCATATATGCATCATAAACGGGCTGGGCCTGTATAAGCATCCCCGCTCCCCCGCCATAGGGATAGTCATCCACACGACCGTTTTTATTCTCCGTATATTCCCTGAAATTGCAGGTTTCAAGCTCAAGATAACCGTTTTCTATAGCCCGCTTACAGATGCTGGTATGCATTGCACCTTCAATAAATTCAGGGAAAAGAGTCATCACCGTAAATTTCATTATTACTCAAGTCCCTCCATTATATGGACTGTCATCCGGCCGTTTTCTATATCCACATCTATGATACACTGGGATATTGCCGGCAGCAGAAGCTCTTTTCCGTCGTTTTTCACTATCTGGTAAACGTCATTGGCACCTGTCCTTATCACATCATCAAGTTTTCCAATGTGTTCATTTTCTTCATTGTATACATCAAGTCCGATCAGATCCTGCACATAGTATTCATTCTCACCAAGCTCAACTGCATTTTCCCTGGTTACGTACAGTTCAAATTTACGCAGTGTTTCCGTTTCATTCCTGTCATTTATCTCTTTAAACTTTATTATAAGGCGGTCCTTCTGCCATCTTACGCTTACAGGATGAACCACCCTGTCATTTCCACCGCCCCGCAGGGTTATCTCATCTAATTCAGCAATCCTGTCAGGATCGTCTGTTGTGGGATAAACTTTCACTTCCCCCTTTATGCCATGGGGTTCCGTTATCACGCCTATACAGAAATATTCTGCCTGCATATTTTTCCTTTCTGCCATTATTAAAATAATTTGCGATTCAAATTGCACTTTCTTCCATCAGATAATAATTTTACATCATACCGGACAGATATGGCAAATGCGACAAAAAACACCGTGCCATTATGACACGGTGTCTGATATATTCTTTCCTGTAACTTTCTTAAATAGTTACATTACTCTACAATATCAACATCAACATAGATATCTTCCTTTGTAGAGGCTGCCTTTACGACAGAACGGATTGCTTTGGCGATCCTGCCCTGTCTGCCTATGACCTTCCCCATATCGGAGGGAGCCACTTTCAGCTCCACGGTCACATGGTTCCCGTCCCTCGTTTCAGTGACAACAACTTCATCGGGCTTTTCTACGAGAGCCTTGGCAATAACTTCTACCAATTCCTTCATAAGCACCTCTTATTTTTCGATATTAGCCACCTTGAAAAGCTTTCCTACTACTTCTGTAGGCTGAGCACCGTTGTTTAACCACTTCTTAGCCTTCTCCTCATCGATCTTGAATGTTGAAGGCTCTGTGTTGGGATCATATGTACCGATCTCGTCGATAACCTTTCCGTCACGAGCGTTACGAGAATCTGCTACCACGATTCTGTAAAGAGGGTTC
>JAILDD010000170.1 GCA_024689605.1 Lachnospiraceae bacterium | reverse complement strand
TATGGCTGACCTTATGCCTGTTAAGGATAAGCTCCCGGTACGTGAAAAGGTAGAGCTTTCACATATTACCTACAAATATCCGAATACGGAAAAGCTTATATTTGATGATGCAAGCCTCACCATTCCGGTGGGAATGAGCATAGGCATAGTGGGAAGCAGCGGTGCAGGAAAATCCACCATAGTAGATGTGCTGTTAGGGCTTCTTAAGATGCAGTCGGGAACCATAAAGGCAGACGGCCAGGATGTGATGGAGACCGGAAATTATCGCAGGTGGCTTAAAAATGTGGGATACATTCCCCAGACAATTTTCATGCTTGATGACAGTATAAGGCGCAATGTGGCCTTCGGCATACCGGAAGAAGAGATTTCCGAGGAACGTATCTGGGAAGTGCTTGCAGAGGCCCAGCTTGATGAATTTGTAAAGTCCCTTCCTGAGGGGCTTGATACCGGCATAGGTGAGAGAGGCGTAAGGCTTTCAGGCGGCCAGAGACAGCGTATCGGAATTGCAAGGGCACTTTATGACGACCCTGAGATACTTATTCTGGATGAAGCAACATCTGCTCTTGATAACGATACCGAAGCAGCCATAATGGATTCCATAAACCGTTTTATGGGCAGGAAGACACTGGTGATCATTGCCCACAGGCTGCAGACCATTGAAAAGTGCGATATGGTCTACCGGGTAGAGGACGGACACATAATCTGCGAACGGAGGCGGGAAGGATGATTTTTCCCAGCGTGGTATTCCTGTTCGCATTTCTGCCCGCAATGCTTGCCGGGTATTATCTTTTCGGACATATCATATGCAGAAAGAATATCAGGATAAAGAATCTGTTGTTGCTTGCAGGCAGCCTGTTTTTCTATGCCTGGGGCGAGGGGAAAAATGTCATTCTGCTGATCGTTTCAGCAATCATGAATTATGTCTTTGCCCTGATTGTTGACGGTGAGAAACAGAAAATCCCGGAAGGCGGACGTAAGGCAGTTGTTGCCCTTTCGGTTATATGCAACATAGGCATACTCTTTGTATACAAGTATATGGACTTTACCATAAGTAATATTAATTTTATCTTTAAGTCGGATATCCCTCTATCAGGCATTGCGCTTCCCATAGGCATATCTTTTTTCACATTCCAGGCCCTTTCCTATGTGGTGGATGTGTACAGAGGTAATGCAAAGGTTCAGAAGAATCCCTTAGATGTGGCGCTGTATATTGCATTGTTTCCGCAGCTTGTGGCAGGGCCTATCGTCAGGTATTCAGATGTCGCCGAGCAGATAAGGGAAAGAACTGAAACTACAGAGAAATTTATAAAAGGTACTGAGCGTTTCCTGACCGGCGTAGGGAAAAAGATACTTTTAGCGGATACCTGTAGCCTTTTCGGATACAGGATGATGGGGCATGTGGCAGCAGGTGAGAGCATATCGCCGGCATCTGCATGGCTGGGGGCAGCATGTCTTGTCCTGTGCATATATTTTGATTTTTCAGGATATTCGGATATGGCCATAGGCTTAGGAGGGATGTTTGGATTCAGGTTCGAAGAAAACTTTGACTACCCTTATGTATCCAAAAGCGTCACTGAATTCTGGCGCAGGTGGCATATATCCCTTACCACCTGGTTCAGGGATTACCTTATGTACCCGATACTTCGCAGCGACAGCATGCAGAAAGGGAAAAAATCCCTGAAGGAAAAGCTTGGCCGTAAAAAGGCAGAAAGCATATGCACAATGCTTGCCACCTCGGTGGTCTGGCTGGCTACCGGTGTCTGGCACGGTGCAAACTGGACCTATATTATATGGGGAATGTTCAATTTCTGTTTCCTTTTATTTGAACATTCAACGGGCATGGGGAAAAAATGGAAAATCCCGGAGGTACTCAATAATGTTTATACCATGCTTGTTGTTACTCTTGGAATGGTAGCATTTTTCTCACCTGATGTGCCCACCATGCTCTGTTATATAAAGCAGATGTTCGTACCCGGGGCTGTACCCGTGCTGGGAACATCAGCGGCAGCAGCATTATTCTATGTAAAAGATAATGTTCTCTTCTTTATTGCCGGCATAGCATTTGCTACCCCAGTTGGAAAGAAACTTGACCGTTTCCCGGGAGTAAAGAGAGTACTTTTGATAGCAGCATTCATGATAAGCATAGTATATATACTGAAGGGTGGGTACAGTCCGTTTATATACTTTAATTTCTAGATGTAACAATAAAGGAACACAAATGGGTAAAGAAAATGAAAAAGTGAATAAAACAGGTGGCTTGTCCGGCCGTATCTTCATGTGTGCATTCCTCCTGGTCACAGCCTTTTTTACTGCAATCAATTTCTACGAATTTGCAGCAGACTTAGAACCGGACGGTCATGTGAAGGGGATTGCCCAGCTTGAGCTTGCACGCAACTACGGTGTGGATGCCTGGGGGGCACTGCAGAAGCTGATGTGCAAACGTATGGCGTTCGGCAGTACGGTTTACTCTGATGTTGCAATCCTTGATAACGGTTATGCCACCATGCCTGACCTTTATCCGGATATAGTGCCGGCAGAAGAAGCAGCGGTTGACGCTTATGATTTTGCAAAGTCGCACGGTATTGAATTCCTTTATGTCCAGGCCTGCGGAAAGGAAGAAACGGATACTGACCTTCCCTTCGGCGTGGAGAGCAGTGCTGGGGGTAAGGCTGCACAGATGACGGATTATCTTGATGAGCGGCAGATACCGAACTTAAGCGTAAGGGAAATACTGGAGCGTGACGGCGGAGACTGGTATGGATATTTTTACCGTACGGATCATCATATGCGAAATAATGCAGCCTTTGCAGTTGCATGTGAGATGGGAAAATATATAAACGAAAAAAGCGGCATTGAGACTGAAACTGACTGGATGAATGAAGACAATTATTCCAGGACTGAATATAAGGATGTGTTTTTGGGAACCCACGGACGCATGACCGGACGTTTCTTTACAGGGCTTGATGACTACGAGCTGTGGCTTCCGGAGTGGAATACAGAAATGTCTTTAGATGTGCCTTCACAGGGAATACACAGGGAAGGCAGTTTTGAGGATGCGTTTGTGTACTATGAGAATCTTGCGGGATACAGTTTTGACTACTATGCTTATTATGCCTATCTGCACCAGGATTATGACCATATGATATTAAAGAATGAAAATGCGCCGAATGATATGAAAATGGTTATTGTCCGTGATTCTACTGCGGTTGCCATATCACCGTTTCTGATACATGACTGCAGTGAGATTCATCTTCTGGACCTTAGATACATGTCTGCAGATGAGGATGTTTATGGTATCATAGAAGAAATTGATCCGGACTGGCTGATATATCTTTTCGGCCCCGGATATCTGGGAAATGAAGGGGCTGTAAAGCTCAGGTGAAGGAGATCCTGTTACACAAATAGCATAAAGGATGATGGAAGGGGTAATTATATGCTTGAAAGAATAAGTGAACTGATGAGGGATAAGCTGGGGATCCCTGATGAAATGGCTATAACCGCGGATATCAGTTTTAAGGATGATCTCCTGTCGGACTCTTTTGAAATAATGGAGTTTGTTATGGCAGTAGAGGATGAGTATCGTATAGAAATAAGTGAGGAAGAATTTGCGGAATTGGAAACGGTCGGAGATCTTATTGCGTGTATAAATGATAAGCCGGTTTCCGATTGATCAAAAAAGCAGTTTTGGATGTGACTAATACCATTTTAGTGAGAGCCGTATCAGCTGCGTACATGGGAGGATACAGGAAAATGCAGGAGATAATGACCAACAGACTTGACAGAGGGTTCTTCAGATACCAGCAGGAATTTGAAGATGCAGCTTTGCGTGCTTTGAGATCCGGCTATTACATAATGGGAAAAGAACTGAAGGAATTTGAGGAGCAGTATGCCGGGTATATGGGGGCTAAATTTTGTGTGGGCTGCGGTAATGGTCTGGATGCCCTTACTCTGGCGTGCAGAGCGATAGGGCTGAAAAAAGGCGATGAGGTGATAGTACAGGGCAATACCTATATTGCCAGTGTAATGGGAATAACAATTGCCGGCGCAACGCCGGTTTTTGCGGAGCCTGATGAATACTTTTCACTGGATCCGGCTGAGATAGAAAAAAGGATTACGCCTGATACGAAGGCGGTCATGGTGGTCCATCTATATGGCCAGGCTGCGCAGATGGATGAGATAACTGCAATATGTAGGAGGCATGGCCTTAAGCTCATTGAGGATTGCGCCCAGTCACATGGTGCGAAATTTGGGGAAAGGATGACGGGGACGTTTGGTGATATAGGCTGTTTTTCGTTTTATCCTTCGAAGAATATCGGAGCTTTTGGTGACGGCGGTGCCGTTATCACGGATTCGGAAGAATATGACAGGAAAATCCGCATGCTGCGCAACTACGGCAGTGCGGTAAGGTACTACAACGAGGAAGTGGGAATGAACTCACGCCTTGATGAGATACAGGCGGCGTTGTTAAAAGTGCGTCTGTCCCATGAGGATGAGTGCAGGGAAGAGAGGATAGCAGCGGCTGCTTTTTATGATGAGGCAATAAATAATCCTCTTGTAGAACTTCCGAAGCGCAGACCGGGGGCCACCCATGTGTTCCATCAGTATGTTGTACGCTGTAAGAAAAGGGATGAGCTGGCGGCTTTTCTTAAGGAAAAAGGCGTTATGACCATAATCCATTATCCCGTACCGCCGCACCTTTCACAGGCATATGAATATCTTGGTGTAAAAAAGGGCGGCCTTCCCTTCACTGAGAGACTGGCAGACGAGGTGCTTTCAATCCCTATGTACACCGGAATAACCAGGGAAGAGCAGCAGCACGTAGCTGATGCAGTAAATGCTTTTAAGTGAACAGAAAATGAGCGATATAAATATTGCCGTGCCGGAAGATGCACGGAAGATAATCCGAATATTGAATGATGCTGGTCACGAAGCCTATGTGGTAGGGGGCTGCGTACGGGACTCTGTTTTAGGACGGAATCCTGCTGACTGGGACATCACTACCTCTGCATCCCCGGCTCAGGTTAAGGAACTTTTTTGCCGGACTGTAGATACGGGGATAAAGCACGGGACTGTTACTGTCCTGATGAAGTCGGAGGGTGTCCTGAACGGGTACGAAGTCACTACATACAGGATAGACGGAATTTATGATGATGGCAGGCATCCCAGGAATGTAACATTTACATCAGACCTTTCCAAGGATTTGGAACGCCGCGATTTTACCATCAATGCCATGGCCTATCATCCGAAAGAGGGGCTGGTGGATCTTTTCGGCGGAAAGGAAGACCTTTCAGCTAACATCATCCGCTGTGTGGGGGATGCGGAAAAAAGATTTGGTGAAGATGCCCTCAGGATGATGCGTGCCATACGTTTTGCGGCCCAGCTTGGTGCACAGATTGAACCGGATACCTATACCGCAATAAAAAAGTTAGCACCTGCGCTTGAAAAGGTCAGCGCAGAGCGGATCAGGGTGGAAGTGGAAAAACTTTTGATGAGCGATAATCCGGAGTTCTTCCGCCTGTTCTATGAGTCCGGCCTTACGAAGGTGTTTATGCCTGAATTTGATGTCTGCATGGTGACTACACAGGAAAATCCCCACCATGCTTACAATGTGGGAGAACATATGCTTCATGCCGTGAGTGCCGTAAATCTTAAGCGGCTGGCGGAGGAATGCCGGGAAGATGAACTTGAAAGAAATAAAAGGATCCTTCGTCTTACGATGCTTCTTCATGACATAGGCAAGCCGGCAAAAAAAACTGTGGATGAAGCCGGTATCGCGCATTTTAAAGGTCATCCGGAACTTGGAACCGAAATGTCTGAGGAGATATTAAGGCGCTTACGGTATGACAACGATACCATAAAAATGGTAACGGGACTGATTGCTGCGCATGAAATGAGGTATCCTGCTGAAAAGAAGAATGTGCGTCGCATAATAGGAAAAGTGGGGGAGGAGTTTTTCCCACTTCTGTACTATGTGAATGAGGCTGATGCCCTTGCGCAGAGCACGTATATGCGTGAGGAAAAGCTGCAGAGGCTGCAGGATATACGAAGGCTTTATGAAGAGATAAAAAAAGATAACGAATGCCTGTCCCTTAAGGATCTTGCGGTAAAGGGCTCGGACCTGATATCGGCAGGTATAAGCCCGGGACCGGGGCTGGGAATAATCCTTCAGAAAATGCTGGAGGATGTGATAGAAGATCCTTCACATAATGACAGGGATTACCTTATGTCACACCTGGAGGAGTATAATGGTTCAGTCATATGAAGAATCAAAATAAAAGAAAAAGAAACAGACGCCGGGTAAATCCCATTTATGTTATAGCGGTAATGATACTGTCACTGCTTCTTTTTTCTATTGCTATTTACCTTCTTAACGATTCTCTGCAGGCTGAAAGCGGGGCTCCGGCTCAGAATGAAGGTTATGCCGATACCGGTTTTATACCTGCGGTTGCCGGAAATTATGATTCTGTGGATACTGCGGCGGTGGTGGGCCGGGATACGGAAAATCAGACAATTACATTTTTAAATCCTGAACTGGGCAGGCGATATACGCTGAATTATGACGGCGCCACCCTGTTTACGAATAAGTATGGCCAGGGCATTGCGCTTTCCCAGCTTGAAAACGGAACAATGGTTGATGTGACTTTCATGCATATGCGGAAAAGGCTCAATTCGCTTCAGATATCTGAGGATGGTTTTTCCATAAAGGATATAGAAAATTTCAAACCGGAAAACGGCGGCAGGAGCGTGGTAATAGATGGCGAACGCTATTACATTGCAGAAAATGCGGCAGTAATACTTCCTTCAGGCACCGGAGAGCTGATGGATATAAGTGTTGCTGACAATATCCGTGTTTGCGGTCTCGAACACACCATATACAGCATAAATGTGGACCGGGGACATGGGTATCTCAGGCTTGAGAATACCGCTGCTTTTGAAGGAGGCTGGATACAGCTTGGGGATGCCCTTGTCTATCAGATCACGAAGGATATGTTCATCCCTGTTCCCACAGGGAATTATACAGCATATATTTCAAAGGACGGTGTGTCAGGAGAAGAAGCTCTTCAGGTATCGGACGGTGCCGAAATAAGCATGGATCTGAGCCGGTATCAGACGGAACCACTATATGGAGGCATAATATTTACCGTTGTACCTCAGAATGCAAATGTTTA
Organism: Lachnospiraceae bacterium; assembly: GCA_024689605.1. The sequence goes on along the minus strand of JAILDD010000170.1, from coordinate 61,021 downwards.
TCTTGACGGTGAAAAGGCGGATATAACAGATGAGATAGAGCTGTCTTACGGGCTTCATCAGATGGTGGTAACCGCACAGGGATATGAGACGGTGAGCAGATACATAAGGGTTGCTGAGCCTCATGCGACGCTGGGGGTAACCCTTGTAAGCGATGGCAGTCCCACAGCTGCTACTGATGTTCCAACTCCTACACCGGGGTCTGTGTCTGAAAACAGTCCCTCAGATAACAGCGCATCGCAAAACAGTACTTCAATGGATTCTGTTCCGTCAGCAAATGCTGCAGAAGCTGTGCCCACAGTAACACCGACACCGACCGTATCCCCTGACGTTAATGCTTCGCCTGCGCCGACGTCGGACTCGAATGTAGTGACCCCCGGAGTATATTATGTGACCATAGAATCACCTGAAGGCGTGGAAGTATACCTTGATGGAACATATTTAGGCATATCGCCGGTTAAATTTGAAAAAAAAGCGGGAACTTATGTGGTGACCCTGAGGAAAAACGGCTGTCAGACCAGGAGTTATACTATAAGCGTTGACTCTGAAAAAGAGAATATTTCTTACTCTTTTTCAGAACTTCTGAAAATAGACAGTTAAAAAGCAGGCCTAAAAAGTTTTTTGCATTAAAACGGCTGCTTTGATATAATGTTTATTAAGTTTTTGAAAGTTGTCTGTTTATACAGTTTTAATATGAGTGGATGGGAGACTGCAGTATGGATAACGCAGCTACAAGCGCGGCTACAAAGGCTGCTATTGAAAAGGCTGATGCCAGCGGATTTAATGATATGGAGCTTTCTGCCATAGGCGAGGTGGCAAATATCACTCTGGGTAATGCTATGACAGCATTGTCAGTGCTCATTCATGGTGATATTGATATCTCTACACCGCATGTTGAGATTAAAAATAAGGGGGAGGCTGTTGAGGAACATAGAGAAAAATCCGTTATTACCCGGGTTGATTATGTGAAGGGTCTGGACGGGTTCAGTGTACTTTTCCTTAAGGAAGATGACGTTAAGATCATGACGGATCTTATGATGGGAAGTGATGGGCATGGTATGTTTTATCAGCAGGATATATCTGAGCTTCATATGAGTGCTGTTTCAGAGTCTATGAATCAGATGATGGGCTCTGCGGCCACTGCTATGGGCATGATGCTCAATAAGATGGTGGATATTTCTATCCCGAATACATCGCTGATGGAGGCCGGAGTTTTTATTGATGACTCCTTCAAGAATGATGACCGTTTTGTGCAGATCACATTTGATGTGAAGATGGGGGAGCATATTCAGACACAGATGATGCAGCTTTACCCTTACAGGCTGGCCAAGGCTATCGCTGATCTGTTCCTTATGAAGAAGCAGCAGGGAGAGCTGGGATACTAAAACAATTCATTAGATGATAAAGACAGAGGGTCTTCGGATCCTCTTTAATTTGGAGGACACAAATGGCTGAAGGATGTGAAGGAAATTGCAGTTCCTGCGGAGTGAGCGGCTGCAACAGCAGAAACGGGGGTATAGCAAAGGTACCCCAGAATGAAGCTTCAGATATTAAGCATGTTGTTGCCGTGATAAGCGGTAAGGGCGGAGTGGGCAAATCCATGGTCACATCCCTTCTTGCAAACAGCATGCATGCAAAGGGAAATAAAGTTGGCATACTTGATGCGGATATCACCGGACCGTCTATCCCCAGAATGTATGGAATAACGGAAAAGGCCGGTTATGACGGAACGCATATCCTGCCGGCAGAAACCATAAATGACATTAAGCTTATGAGCATAAATCTGCTCCTTGATGATCCGTCAGATCCTGTGTTATGGAGAGGAACACTTATATCAAACGCAGTAAAGCAGTTCTGGACTGATGTTGCCTGGGGCGAGGTGGACTATATGTTTGTAGACATGCCGCCCGGAACCGGCGATGTAGCCCTTACTGTTATGCAGTCCCTTCCTGTTGACGGGATAGTGATAGTGACTTCACCCCAGGAACTGGTGGGGATGATCGTTTCCAAGGCTGTTAAAATGGCAGAGATGATGAATGTGCCGGTATTGGGTATAGTTGAAAATATGTCATATTTCAAGTGTCCGGACTGTGGCGGGATACATGAGATATTCGGCAAGAGCCGCATTAAGGAAACTGCCGATGAATATGGAATAGATACAGTTGTAAGACTGCCTATGGATCCTGATCTGTCAGGACTCTGCGACCAGGGCAGAGGGGATGTCCTTGGATCGGAAGGGCTTCCGGAGGAGTTTGAGAAGTTGAGTGAAAGAATGAAAACATTGAAAACAGTTGAGAACAGTTAATTTAGGAGGGAAAACATGAAAGACGTAAAAGTAACAATAGGTGCAACAACTATCAAGTCATTGCATTATGACCACAATTTTAATGTAAAGGCCGGCGAGGCTATCAAGATGTCAGTTAATACAAAGGTTTCCGTTAACCTGAATCCTGAAGTTCCTACGGTTGCCATGGTGGCTGTAAAGCATACCGTAGCTGATGAAGAAAACAAGATCATGAAGATGGAGATTGAGACCATTACGCCTGTAAGCGTAAGCACTTTTGTAGATAATCTTGATGATGTCATTAAGAAGAATTTCCTGAATCACATAATGCTTGGTGTAAGTGAAAAAATCAGGTCAACATGCGCATTCGTAGGCCTTAATGTACAGACACCTGCCGTTGCATTTACCTACCGTGACGGTCAGGACAGCATTGACACTGAGATCTATACGAAAGTCTGAGGCGTTATGTAATGTTGCTTCAGGTCAGTAATGCCGATATTTCCTACGGTGACAGAACTCTTATAAAGGATATTTCCTTTAAGGTGAAGAATACCGAAAAGATCGCTATAGTGGGAAGGAACGGATGCGGCAAGACCACTTTCCTCAGGTTTCTCTCGGGAGAGATTTCAGCAGATAAAAGAGACGGAAATATTCAGCCGGCCTTTGTAAAGTCCCCGGGACTTACAATAGGCTGGCTTTCACAAATGACCTTTACGGATAACAGCGCTGTTTTGGGCGATGAGATCCGTAAGGTTTTTTTGCCTGTGCTGGAAATGAAGAAAAAGCTGGATGATATGCTGCATCGCCTTGATACGGCACCGGATGAAGCTTTAGCCGGGGAATATGCTCTGCTGGAGGAGCGCTTCAATTATATGGGCGGTTACCGTTATGAAAAGGATTATGAGACGGTATTTGAGCGGTTCGGCTTTACCAAAGAGGATGAGGGCAGACCGCTTTCGGAATTTTCAGGCGGTCAGAGGACCAAGATAGCTTTTATAAAGCTTCTGTTGTCAAAGCCGGATATTCTTATTCTGGATGAGCCTACAAACCATCTTGATATATCCACCATAAGCTGGCTGGAAGGCTACATAAAGGAATATCCCAGAGCGGTCATTGTTGTATCCCATGACAGGCTGTTCATGGACAGGGTGGCAGATGAGATCTATGAGATAGAGCATGCCAGGATGACCAGGTATGTGGGGAATTACTCTGATTTTGTCAGGGTAAAAAAAGATAAACACGAACAGCAGAAAAAAGCATACGAAGCCCAGCAGAAAGAGATAGAAAGACTGCAGGCGGTGGCAGACCGCTTTATCCATAAGGCAACCAAGGCTTCCATGGCTAAGAATAAGCTTAAGCAGATAGAGCACATGGAAAAGATCGAGGCACCGGAGGAGTACGAGCTTAAGGCTTTCCATACCCTGACGAAGCCCGCAAAGGAAAGCGGGAATGATGTGCTTACAGTTGATAATCTGGGAATAGGTTATGATGACACTCTTGCGAAACTTTCTTTTTCCGTGAGGAAGGGACAGAAGCTGGGGGTCATAGGCGGGAACGGCCTTGGAAAATCAACGCTTTTAAAAACCCTTACGGGGAAGCTTGCCAAGAAGTCTGGGAAATTCAGCTATGGACATGGAGTTGAGCCAGGTTATTTTGACCAGCAGATGGCCCAGTATGTGAGCGATAAGAGTGTTTTGGATGATTTCTGGGATATGTATCCAACACTTACGGAAACAGAGGTAAGGAATATACTCGGCGGTTTTCTCTTTACAGGGGATGACGTGTTTAAGGAAGTATCCCTTCTTTCCGGCGGTGAAAAAGTGAGACTTGCCCTTGCCAAGATATTTGAGACCAGGCCCAACCTCCTGATGCTGGACGAACCCACAAATCATATGGACATAGTGGGGAAGGAAGCTCTGGAGGATATGCTGAAAGACTATGAGGGGACACTTATCTTTGTTACCCATGACAGATATCTTGTAAGGGAGGTGGCTGATTCCCTTATCATATTTGAAGGCAGCGGTGCGGAATACTTTCCCTTTAACTATGAGGAGTACGAGCGTGAACGGGGCCGCGAGAAGGCTGACAAGCCGGAAAATGTCTGGAATATAGGACATGCGGAAAAGCCGGAAACAGAAAGCACTGCACAGCCTGCTGAACCCAAAAAGAAATCTGTCAATCTCGGTAAAGAACGCTCCCGCATGGAAAGGCGCATAGCAAGGCTGGAGATCCTTCTTGAGGAAAATGATGCAAAGAAAGCGGCTATCGAAGAAGAACTGAATGATCCCGCAAACGCCAGTGACTACAAAAAACTTGAGGAGCTGCAGTCCCGGATAGACACCCTGACCGCACAGGACGACGAGTATATGGCAGAGTGGGAGCAGCTGAATGAGAAGCTGGGGGAAATGTAAAAAGGACTGCGTCAGCAGTCCTTTTGGTTTTTCGCAGGGGCAGAAGGAGTCGAACCCTCTTCGACGGTTTTGGAGACCGATGTTAAACCGTTTAACTATGCCCCTAAACAACAAATGTAATGATAGCAAATCCGAATTATCTTGGCAAGTGGTTTTTTTCATTCGAATCTGATAAAATATCTGTGTTATGGTTTACTATATTATGATATCGGCAGTTCTTGCCGGCTTGATCCTTTTGGCACTTTCTATGGTTCTGATAAACAGGTCGGAGCCTTCTGAGATTGTTCGCAACCTTAACTTTACAGGTGCATCCCTTGTTGTTGTTCTGATTGCAGCCATGGCAGGGCTTCTGTCCGGGGATTCGGCGGCTGCCCGCGGTTCCATTGCAATGGAGCATATGGGCGTCTGTGGATTTGTGACATCTTTTGCATTTTTATCCATAAGTACCTGCGGGGTAAAGATACCGAAACAGTTTTCGGTTCCCATTCTTGTATATTTCTTTTTCCATTGCGGGATGGTGGCGCTCCTTTCAGTACTCGGGATGCCTATGATAACCGCCGCCGGCAGGGGGATTTTTCCTCAGAATATCAGTTACAGCATTCTTTATTATATCGATCTGGCACCAATGGTACTGATAGGTATATTCGGTTTCTTTATTACGTTCCAGAATTACAGGAATGCCTTCCTTGAGACAAACCATGGAACGGGATGTCTTGCATTTACGGGGCTTATTCCTGTCATAGGACTGATACTGAGTGCCGTTCCGTATGTTATGAACTATATGCCCTTAAGAATATCCCTAGTACTGGCCTGGACCATAGCAATATGCGTGGTTTTTAAATTCAGGATGTTTGATTCGATGCAGATGGCCAGGGATGACATTATTGAAACCATTGAGGAAGGATTTGTGGTAGTAGATGCTGCGGAAAGGATACTTTTCACTAACGAAAAGGCCGGAGAGATCTTCCCGATGCTTAATTATGAGGCTACCAGGCTTGATGTGGTCAAAAAGCTCTGTATGAATGACAAGAAAGAGATGGAGGTCAACGGGAGGATTTACCTGATCTCTCTTGTCCCGTTTTATGATATGGGGAAGTATAAGGGAACTACTATCTGGATAAATGATAAGACAGAGGAACATGAGTTTACCCAGCGGCTGATCGAGCTTAAGAATGAAGCAGAAAAAGCGAACCAGGCCAAGTCCGTTTTCCTGGCAAACATGAGCCATGAGATCCGTACCCCTATGAATGCCATTATAGGCATGACGGAACTGATACTTAATGACAATATCAACAGCAAGGTAGAAGAAAATGCGAATAATATCCGCAGCGCCAGCAATACCCTGCTTTCGCTGATAAACGGCATTCTTGACTTTTCCAAGATAGAGACCGGCAAGACTGAGAATAATGAGAGTGAGTACAATCTGGGACTTGTCCTGAAGGATATTTGCAATATGATAGGCCTTAAGCTGGTGGATAAAAACGTTGAGCTTATAGTACATGTAAATGAAAACATGCCAAGAATTTTTCTCGGAGATGAGACTCACGTGCGGCAGATATATACAAATATTCTCACAAATGCCGTAAAATATACGAAGCGGGGATATATACGCTTAAGCGTGGACTGGGAAGAAATACCGGGAGGAGCATGTGTGAGTGCTTCCATAGAAGATACCGGCTGCGGCATCAGGCAGGAAAGTCTGCCAACGCTTTTTGAGAGCTTCCAGCGTGCGGATATGATTCAGAACAGAACCATAGAAGGAACCGGTTTGGGGCTGGCCATATGCAAGAGGCTGGTGGAATCAATGGGGGGCATGATAGATGTAAAGAGTACTTATGGTGTGGGAAGCGTTTTCACATTTTATTATAACCAGAAGATCGCAGATCCAACCCCTCTTGGAAGCTATGATTATATAGAACTTCCGGTGGAGACAGAGCGTGACAGAAAGACTTTCATAGCGCCCCTTGCCCGTATCCTTGTTGTGGATGATAATATTACAAATATCAAAGTGGCACAGGGAATACTTGCCATGTACCAGGTGAGGGTGGACACGGCTCTTTCGGGAAAGGAATGCCTGGATAAAGTGTCTCGCAATAACTACCATATGATACTTATGGACCAGATGATGCCGGAGCTTGACGGTATCGAGACCACGAAGCTCCTGCGGGAGGATCCGGATCCAAGGATCAACTCCATGCCTGTCATTGCGCTAACCGCCAATGCCATAAGCGGTACAAGGGAGATGTTTTTGCAGAATGGTTTCCAGGAGTATATTTCCAAGCCCATAGATATAGGGACAATGGAAGAGGTCCTGAAGAAATTCCTTCCACCGGAAATACTGCATTATGTGGACAGGCCCATGTCGGACATGGATTTCGGTGATCTGGACCTTTCCCTTCCAGGTGTGGATATAGCGGAGGGAATGAAAAATTACGGTAATGATACCGGCAGATATGTACAGATGTTAAAATATATCTGTGACGATGGTGAGGCTCATGTGGATCGTATCCGTCACTGCATAGAAATGCAGGATATCAGGCAGTATGTTTTTGAGGTGCATGCGCTGAAAGGATTGATGGCAGGTATTGGGGCTAAGCAGCTTTCGGATTTTGCGAAGCTTCAGGAATATGCCGGACGGAACGGGAATACCGAAGAGATTGACAGGGAAGGCTATCTGTTAGCTGATACATATGAGGAGCTTCTTTTTACAATAAGGTCTGCTCTTGATGAGGCTGGACTTTTTGAGGAAGCAGACATAGAGCTGAGAAATGAATCCCTTACCTGGGATGAGTTTTTAGGCCAGATGAATTCTCTTCAGGGGAGCCTGGAAATGCTGGAACAGGCCGAGGCACTCCGCAAGGTGGAAAAGCTGCTGTCCTATCCTATGGATGATGGAATAAGGGCTCAGCTTATGGAGATTAAAAAGGCAGTAGGGAATTTTGATTATGACGAGGCAATGGAAATGGTGCAGATGATGATGTAAGAGAGTAGTATTTTAGGACAGCCCGAAGTACTTGCTGTTTAAGGGCGTACTAAAGAGTTGATTCAGCCATAACTGCGGAGCAGTTACAGAAAGGAAATGCTATGGATTTAAAAAACAAAGCGGGTATAATGGCAATTATAGACGAATACGGTCCTGATGTTGCAGAACTCGGACGTTATCTTGGCTGGCTTGAAAGCAAAAAAGGCGAGAATCTTGTGGATGTTTACGATCCAAGTAAGGGAGAAGGCGGCACCATCAAATTTCCTGTCTATGACGGAACCCTGATGAACTTTGTAAGGACGGCTGACAGGACTAAATTTATAAACAGGAACTATCAGTACAGCTTCAGTAAATATCGCATAAGAACTGTGGCAGATGAGCTTTCATTCATAGAGAAAGCCGAAATAAAAGATATGAAAGTCATGGGGGATATCCTTTCAAAGTATATAATAAAGGGAAGGACCAAGGGCTCGATGTGGGGCGAAGGTGTAAGCAACGGTGTATATTACGCAGCAATCAGCAAGATGAAAGAGCTGATAGAATTCTGGACAAAACCTTTTTAAAGAGCAAAATATGATTGTGAAAGCGCGTAGCGCGGAACAATCCTTGTGAATAAAAATAATAAAAATAATTTGATGCCTTGTATGGCGGAAGGGAAACAAAGTGGAAAAAGTACGACGAATCTATGTAGCAAAGAAACCTGAGTATGCTGTAAAGTCAGCAGAGTTAACTGATGAGATAAAGAGCTATCTCGGGATAGACGGTTTAAAATCGGTCAGGATATTTATCCGTTACGATGTGGAGAATGTATCGGATGTGGTATTCGAGAGAGCCTGCAGAAAGGTATTCAGTGAACCGCCTGTTGATGAACTGTTTGAGGAAAAGATAGAAATCCCTGAAGGGGCGAGAGTCTTTGGGGTGGAATATCTTCCCGGGCAGTATGATCAGCGTGCAGATTCGGCAGAGCAGTGTATAAGATTTCTGAAAGAAGATGAGGAACCGATAGTAAAAACAGCCATGACCTATGTGCTGACAGGTGATATTTCGGATGACGAGTTTGCAAGGATCAAGTCTCACTGCATAAATCCGGTTGATTCCAGAGAAACAGGTTTAGAGAAGCCTGAGACGCTTATCACAAAGTATGATGATCCGGCAGATGTGGCTATACTTGACGGATTCTGCGGAATGTCCGCGGAAGAGCTTCGCAGCAAATATGATTCATTAGGTCTTGCAATGACCTTCAATGATTTCCTTCATATCAGGAAGTATTTTGAGGATGAGGAAAAAAGGGATCCGTCAATGACGGAGATAAGGGTTCTGGATACATACTGGTCAGACCATTGCAGGCACACTACCTTTGCAACAGAGCTTAAGGATGTTGAGTTTGATGAGGGGTATTACAGGACTCCCCTTGAGACCACATATATGAGCTATCTTGATACACGCAAGGAACTGTACGGGGACAGGAAGGATAAGTTCATATGTCTCATGGATCTTGCGCTGATCGCAATGAAGAAGCTTAAAAAAGACGGGCTTCTTAATGATATGGAAGTATCGGATGAGATCAATGCCTGCTCTATTGTGGTGCCGGTAGAGATAGATCCGGGTGACGGTTCCGATAAGTATACTGAAGAGTGGCTGGTTAGTTTCAAGAATGAGACACACAACCATCCTACTGAGATAGAACCCTTCGGTGGTGCGGCAACATGCCTGGGCGGTGCTATCCGCGATCCACTTTCGGGAAGATCCTATGTATATCAGGCTATGCGTATCACGGGTGCGGCAGATCCTACAATTCCCATTGCAGAGACTTTAAGCGGTAAGCTTCCCCAGATGAAGCTGGTAAAAGGAGCGGCAGCCGGCTATTCGTCATACGGTAACCAGATAGGTCTTGCCACAGGCTATGTAAAAGAGGTGTTCCATCCCAATTACGTGGCTAAGCGTATGGAGATAGGTGCGGTAATGGGTGCAGCACCCAGAAAGAATGTTAAACGTCTTAATTCAGATCCCGGGGATATCATAATCCTGCTTGGCGGACGTACAGGACGTGACGGATGCGGCGGTGCCACAGGTTCGTCAAAGGCTCACACGGAAAAATCCATAGAGGTCTGCGGTGCAGAGGTTCAGAAGGGTAACCCGCCCACAGAGAGAAAGCTTCAGAGGCTCTTCAGAAGGCCTGAAGTAAGCAGCATAATAAAGAAGTGCAACGACTTTGGCGCCGGCGGTGTTTCTGTTGCCATAGGTGAGCTTGCAGCAGGACTTGAGGTTGACCTTGATAAGGTGCCCAAAAAGTATGCGGGACTTGACGGAACAGAACTGGCTATATCAGAGTCCCAGGAAAGAATGGCAGTAGTTGTAGATCCTGCTGATGTCGATAAATTTATGGGATATGCTGCTGAAGAAAATCTTGAGGCGACGTCCGTAGCTGTTGTTACCAAAGAACCCCGTCTGGTGCTTAAGTGGCGCGGAAAGGATATCGTTAATCTTTCAAGAGCATTCCTTGATACGAATGGTGCCCACCAGGAAACAAAGGTTAAGATAAATATTCCGGAGAAGAATGATAATTACCTTGAGAAGACAGCATCCCAGACAGTAAAGGATGACCTTGCAAAAGGTGATGTTGCTGCAGCATGGCTTGATACCTTAAGTGACCTTAATGTATGTTCACAGAAGGGACTGGTTGAGATGTTCGATTCCTCCATAGGAGCTTCAAGCGTGTTCATGCCTTACGGCGGAAAATACCAGCTGACTGAAACTCAGGTAATGGCTGCAAAGCTTCCTATGCTGGATAAGGAAAATACAGATACTGTGACTCTCATGAGCTACGGTTTTGACCCTTACCTTTCATCCTGGAGCCCTTATCACGGAGCAATATATTCAGTAATGTCTTCTGTTGCAAAAATCGTGGCAGCAGGCGGTGATTATAAGAAAATACATTTTACATTCCAGGAGTATTTCAGGAGAATGACAGAGAATCCTGAATGCTGGAGTGAGCCTTTTACGGCTTTGCTTGGTGCATATGATGCTCAGCTTGGTTTCGGACTTGCTTCCATAGGCGGCAAGGATTCCATGTCAGGGACATTTAATAACATAAATGTTCCACCTACACTTGTTTCTTTCGCCGTTGATGTGGCAGGACAGAATGACCTGATCACGCCGGAATTTAAGGAACCCGGAGATAAGCTTGCTGTATTCAGCGTACCTAAGGATGAATTTGACATCCCTGTATATAAGGATGTAATGGCAATGTATGATGAGGTCAGCCAGCTCATATCCCAGGGACGTGTAAAGGCGGCATACGTACTGGATGCTTTCGGCATTCCGGCAGCTGTTTCAAAGATGGGCTTTGGTAACGGGTATGGTGCTGAGATTGATACTGATATAGAAGCAGACGAACTTTTTGCCAACAGGATAGGCGATATCCTGGTGGAGATTGATGATGCCACCGAGGATGAGTTTGAATCGGATGTGACGATCATAGGTGAAGTTACGGAGGGTGACTTTGTTTACGGGGATGTGAAGATCTCTCAGGATGAAGCGCTTTCCGCATGGAAGAAAAAGCTTGAGAAGATATATCCTTCAAAGGCAGGTAATTCTACAGAGAAAGTTGATATGCCTGTATTTACCGCACCTGAGATACATGTATGCAGGAACAGGGTGGCAAAGCCCACTGTATTCATACCGGTAATGCCCGGCACAAACTGTGAATATGATTCTACAAGGGTATTTGAGCTTGCGGGAGCAAATGTCATCACGAAGGTATTCAAAAACCAGAATGCTTCGGACATCAGGGATTCGGTAGAAGAATACGTGAAGGATATAGCTAATGCACAGATAATAATGTTCCCCGGCGGATTTTCAGCAGGTGATGAGCCGGACGGATCGGCTAAATTCTTCGCAACGGCTTTTCAGAATGACAGACTTAAAGATGCGGTTATGCGTCTCTTAAATGAGCGGGACGGACTGGTGCTGGGAGTATGTAACGGTTTCCAGGCTATCATTAAGCTGGGACTTGTACCCGGCGGTGAGATCGTAGGACAGAAGGCTGATTCACCTACCCTTACATACAATACCATCAACAGGCATATATCAAGGATCGTATATACAAAGGTGGTATCCAACTTAAGCCCCTGGCTTTCATGTGCTGAGAATGGAAAGGTATACTGTTCACCGGCATCCCACGGTGAGGGAAGGTTCGTAGCACCTAAGGAGTGGATCAATAAGCTTAAAGCTAACGGACAGATCGCTACAGTATATTCAGATCCTGACGGCAATGTGACCATGGATGGCGAGTGGAATGTAAACGGCTCATATGAGTCCATAGAAGGTATTATATCACCTGACGGAAGAGTATATGGCAAGATGGCGCATCCGGAAAGAAAGGGTGACCATATTGCAGAGAATATCTACGGTGACCAGGATCTTAAGATATTTGAGTCGGGTGTAAATTATTTCAAGTAATATTGCAAACGCCAAAACTCCTTTTGTTTTGGCGTTTGAGGCGCTGGATTTTGATTTTTTTCGCAGTTTTATCCATCAAAAAGCAGAGGTATGTATCTGCAGGCTGGGGGAGTATTGATGAACAATCCGGAAGATATCACAATAAGGGAAGAACTTGAGAAAGTTGAGGAGAGTTCCTTAAGTTCTTTCGCGACAAAAAGTGTTGACACAAAGGGCAGAAGAAAGGCTGAATCCCAGTGTGATATAAGAACCGTTTTTCAACGTGACAGAGACCGTATAGTCCATTCAAAAGCTTTCCGCAGGCTCAAGGATAAGACCCAGGTTTTTCTTAATCCCGAGGGTGATCATTACAGGACACGGCTTACCCATACTCTGGAGGTAAGCCAGATAGCCAGGACCATAGCAAAAGCACTCAGGCTTAACGAGGATCTGGTGGAAGCAATAGCATTAGGCCATGATCTGGGACATACGCCCTTCGGACATGCAGGTGAGCGTGCTCTGAATACTGCCATAAGGAAATGTGTTGGCGAGGGCGGTGATATGCTGGCTGTCGCACCTTCTGATTCCGGTGACATCTGGGATGTTTTCAGCGTTAATGACAGCCTGATGAGATTCAGGCATAATGAGCAGAGTGTCCGTGTGGCGGAAGTACTTGAACGTGACGGCGAGGGACTTAACCTTACATGGGAAGTGCTGGATGGCATGAGAAACCATCAGACCAGTATGATGCCCTCTACCCTGGAGGGGAAGATAGTAAGACTTTCGGATAAGTTTGCCTATATACATCACGATATGGATGACGCACTCAGGGCAAAGATACTTACAGATGAGGATGTTCCGGCTGAAATAGGAAAAGTGCTTGGGAAAACCACCAAAGAGCGGCTGGATAAGCTTATCCATAATACTATCAGATCAAGTATCGGCAAGGATGACATACTCATGGACGATGAGGTTATGCAGGCGCTTTTGGATATGCGGAAGTTTATGTTTGAAAGGGTATATTCCAATCAGACTGTAAAGGGCGAGGAGTATAAAGCGGTAGCACTTGTGGAGACTCTCTATGAGTATTATTACGAGCACCATGATGAGATGCCGAAGGAATATCAGGCACTTATGGAAAAGGGTGACCCGATATGGCGTGTTACTTGTGACTATATAGCTACGATGACAGACAGATATGCTATATCAAAATATGAGGAGCTCTTCATACCGAAGTCCTGGAAGTACTGATCTATATTGTATATAACAGCACAGCCCAAAGTACTTGCTGCAGAGGGAATATGTGCTTATCTTTTAGGAGAACATATGCCTTATTACTCACAGGAGATCATAGATGAGGTGATCTCAAAATCTGATATAGTGAGTGTGGTCGGTGAAAGAGTGCACTTAAAAAGACAGGGTGGAAGTTACGTGGGGCTCTGTCCTTTTCATAATGACAGAAATCCTTCCTTTTCTGTTTCACCGAGCAAGCAGATGTGCCACTGCTTCAGCTGCCTGGAGGGTGGTGATGTCATTTCATTCGTTATGAAATATGAGAATTACACTTTTCCCGAGGCAGTAAAAATGCTTGCGGATCGTGCGGGCGTGTCGCTTCCCGAGGTGAAATATACGCCTGAAATGCAGCGTAATATGGGGAAGCGGGAAAAGCTTTTCGAGATAATGAATGAGGCGGAAAAATATTTCTTTTATCAGCTAAAAACCGATGCGGGGGCGCTGGGAATGAAATATTTTGAGGAAAGGCAGCTGACCCGGGAAACCATACAGCATTTCGGACTGGGATATTCACTTCAGTACAGCAATGACATTGTAAGGTATCTCAGGAAGAAGGGATATGATGATGAACTGATAAGGGAAGCAGGGCTGGGTGTTTTTTATGAAAAAGAGGGCCTGGTGGATAAATTCATTAACCGCGTAATGTTCCCTATACAGAACAGTAACGGAAAGGTCATTGGTTTCGGCGGCAGGGTAATGGGGGATGCAAAGCCCAAATACCTGAATTCACCGGAAAACCTTATTTTTGAAAAACGCAAAAACCTTTTTGGACTGAACAATGCACGAAGGACCAAGAAGAGATACATGATACTCTGCGAAGGATATATGGATGTCATTGCCATGCATCAGGCAGGATTCACAGAGGCAGTGGCTTCTCTTGGGACTGCTTTTACACCTGAACAGGCAATGCTTTTAAAACGTTTTACCAAGGATGTTCTTTTGGCATATGACAGTGACGGCCCGGGAGTGTCTGCAGCGCTTAAGGCTCTGGCGATACTGAATGAAATGGATATGCACGGAAGTGTCATAAACATGAAACCCTACAAGGATCCGGACGAATTTATAAAGGGACTTGGCGTTGAAGAATTTCAGAAAAGGCTGGATCATGCTGAAGACGGATTTATGTTTGAGGTAAGACAGGCCCATGTTCCCTTTGAAACAGAAGGAGCAGGAGCAAGGGAGCGGACAGAATTTACCAGGATCCTTGTGGATATGCTCTGCAGATTTGAAGATGAGATTGAAAGGGAAAATTATCTGACGGATGTAGCATCTGTTTATAGTATTGACAGGGATACACTGCACAAAGCTGTCATGAGTGCTGCGAGCCGGGGGGCAAGCGAGAGGACAAAAGCGGTACTTAGAGTAAGAAATCTCGGTAATGAAGAAAGTGCAAAAAGGAAGGATAATATAAAAGGCAGTGCGAAGCGCTGCGAGATGACACTGCTTGCATGGATTGCTCAGAGGCCGGAGCTGTATGAGCAGATAAAGGCTGATATCACGGCATCGGATTTTACGGATAATGTATATCGAAAGGCAGCTGAGATCATTTTCGGACAGATCGCTGACGGTAAAGTTGTTCCCACATCAGTTATAGAGCAGTTTGAGGATGAGGAAGAAAAGCGGCTGGTGACAGAGGTTTTCTTTTCATCACCGGAAGAACAGGAACAAAACCAAAATGTGGAATCAGGAGCAGACAGATTTAAGAATCTCGTGATTAAAGTTAAACAGAATGGCCTGGGGGCATCATCAAATATGTCTTCGGATCCGGGGGCGGAACTGGAACGGCTGATAGCGGGAAAGCGTCTTGTGGAAGAGCTCTCTCAAAGAAAATATAATGTATAGTAGATATCAATATTAATGGATAGGAATATGGAGATAAAGCTGTCTGCAAGAATGGAAGCAGTCATAGGACTTGCAGGAAAGGGAATGTGCATAGCGGATATAGGCTGCGATCACGCCCTGGTAAGCATTGCGTCTGTGGAACGTGGTTTATATAACAGAGCACTGGCGATGGATCTAAGGGAAGGTCCCCTGGAGGCTGCAAAGAAGAATATTTTGGAAGCGAGGCTTGAAGACAGGATAGACTGCAGGCTTTCCGATGGAGCTGACGAATTAAAAGAAAATGAATGTGATGCCGCAATAGTGGCCGGAATGGGCGGACATCTGATCATCAATATCGTAAAGAAAAATATTGGGAAGTTCAGGATGCTTGATCGTTTTGTACTTCAGCCACAGTCGGATGTGGGAGCGGTCAGACGATTCCTTAAAGATGAAGGTTTTGAGATTGCCGATGAAGATATGGTATTTGAGGATGGCAAGTATTACCCAATGATGCTGGTGATTTACCGGTCGGAAGGTGCGGGGAAAAAAAATGAATTGTATGATGACGTGTCATATGAATTCGGAAATCCGTTGATAAAAAAAAAGAATCCTGTTCTTAAGGATTATCTTGAATACAGAGAAGGCGTCCTGACAAATGTTATAGCAAATATAGAACAGGCGGAAATGGATGCGGACAGGAAGGAAGAGCGGTGTGGTGAACTGAACCATGAACTGGATCTTGTAAGGAGGGGGTTATGTATCTTGAGGAACTGATAAAAAGACTTGAGGAACATTCGCCGGTATCTTTTGCCGAAGAGTGGGACAACCCGGGACTTATGTGCGGCCGGGGGAGGAAGGAAGTCAATTCCGTCCTGATCTCTGTTGATGCTACTGATGAAGTGGTTGATGAAGCGGTACTTCTGGGAGTTGATCTTCTGCTCACGCATCATCCCTTGATATTCGGATCCGTTTCCCATGTGACTGATGATGATATGACGGGACGGCGGCTGTTAAAACTTATTTCATCTGATATAGCATGCTACGCCATGCATACAAACTTTGATGTGATAGGTATGGCGGATGATGCCGCGGACAGGATGGAATTGTCAGACAGGAAAGTATTGATGGTTACCAGTGAGGATTCCATATCCAAGGAAGGTATAGGACGGGTAGGAAAGCTGCCGCAGGAAATGAGTCTTGAGGACTGTGCGGAAATGGTAAAGGATGTATTTCTCATAGACAGTGTCAGAATATTCGGTGATCCTTCCAAAAGGATAAGAAAGGCTGCAATCTCACCGGGATCCGGAAAGGGTATGAGCAGGTATGCGATAAGTGCCGGAGCGGATGTACTGATAACCGGTGATATAGGACATCATGACGGTATAGATGCGGTGGCACAGGGGCTTGCAGTAATTGATGCAGGGCACTGGGGGATAGAAAAGATCTTCTGTTCATACATGAAGGATTTTATGAGAAAGGAAATCCCTGAGCTGACGGTTAATATTGCATCTCAGACACCACCGTTTATTGTGGTATGAGTAATAGGTGTACAGTGACAGAAATAATTTTACAGCAAAAATAAGGTTTGGGTTATACAAAAAATAAGGAGGTTACTTATGGGTGAGATCATTATTGAAATCGATGGTGAAAAGAAGAAATACGAATCAGGAACTACGTATGAGCAGATCATACAGGAATACCAGGGGAAGTATGAGAACCAGATCGCCCTTGTATCGGAGAATGGAAAATTAAGAGAGCTTTACAGAAAAGCAAAGGATGGTGCGGAAGTTAAGTTTGTGACTTTTTCCCAGTCGGGAGGCCATAAGACCTATGAGAGAAGCGCGATACTTCTTACAATGAAGGCTATTGATGATGTGCTGGGGCAGGATAAGTCCAAGCAGTTCAAAGTGGAGTTTGCGATAGGAAACGGGCTCTTTATCCGTCCACTCTTTGACATGGACATAGATGATGGCTTTATCGTAAAGCTTAAGGCTCATATGGAAGAGCTGGTGGCTGATGCACTGCCTATAACAAAGTCCGCATATCCCACATCAGAGGCAAGGGCGTTATTTGAACAGAACGGCATGACTGATAAGAGCAGGCTCTTTAAGTTCAGACGCGGTTCCAGCGTTAATATTTATGATCTTGACGGATACAAGGATTATTTCTACGGATACATGCTTCCGAACACGAGCTATATAAAGTATTTCGATATTGAGAAATATGAAAACGGTTTTATGCTGATCCTTCCGGATGCCGGGACTCCTGCTACCGTGGATGCCTTCGAACCAAGGAAGAATCTTTTCGGGGCTTTGGATACTGCGACTGAATGGGGACAGAAACTGCACATAAGTACTGTGGGAGACCTTAATGAAAAAATCTGCAACGGGGCCATGGACAGTGTTATACTTGTGCAGGAAGCCCTTCAGGAAAGACGTATTGCTGAAATAGCATCGGATATAGTAAAGCGCGGCGGTGTGAAGTTTGTAATGATAGCCGGACCGTCCTCATCCGGAAAGACTACTTTTTCCCATAGACTTTCAGTTCAGCTTTCCAGCTTCGGCCTGAGCCCTCATCCTATAGGCGTGGATGATTATTTTAAGAACCGTAAGGATACTCCTAAGGATGCAGACGGCAATTATAACTTTGAATGCCTTGAAGCGATTGATGTAGAGCTTTTCAACCATGATATGCTAAAGCTTTTGGATGGTGAAGCTGTGGAGCTGCCTACATTCAATTTTGTCACAGGTGAGCGTGAGTATAAGGGGAATGTAAAACAGCTTGGACCGGATGACATACTGGTCATAGAAGGAATACACGGCCTGAATGATAAGATGAGCTATGCACTGCCGGTATCCAGCAAATACAAGATTTATATAAGCGCACTTACAAGCCTTAATATAGATGAGCACAACAGGATACCTACGACAGATAACAGGCTTCTCAGAAGGATGGTGCGTGATGCCAGGACAAGAGGCGCTTCTGCACAGAGGACCATCGGAATGTGGCCGTCTGTAAGGAGGGGGGAGGAAGAAAACATTTTCCCCTTCCAGGAAAATGTTGATGCGACTTTTAATTCTGCATCAATATATGAGATGGCAGCGCTTAAGCCTTTTGCAGAACCGCTGCTTTATTCTGTGACACCGGATATGCCTGAGTACCAGGAGGCTAAGCGCCTGCTTAAGTTCCTGGATTATTTCTTAAGCATAAGCAGTGAAAAGCTTCCGTTTAATTCGATAGTAAGGGAGTTTGTAGGAGGAAGCTGCTTCAAAGTATGATCATATATCCCGTCTTCGGGATTATATATTACTTAACTAACCAAGGAGGAACATCATGAGTAATGCTGAAAAAGCTTTAAAGCTCCACGAGGAGTGGAAAGGAAAGGTGGAGACCGTATCAAAAACACCGGTGGATTCAAGGGAAGCGCTTGCGCTTGCATATACACCGGGAGTAGCTGAACCCTGCAAGGTAATTGCAGAGGATCCGGATGCGGCATATAAATATACCATAAAGGGGAACACCATTCTGGTGGTATCTGATGGAAGCGCGGTACTGGGACTGGGAAATATCGGACCGAAGGCAGCCATGCCTGTTATGGAAGGAAAGGCCATACTCTTCAAGGAATTTGGCGGCGTGAATGCTGTGCCCATCTGTCTGGATACACAGGATACGGAGGAAATCGTAAAGGCTGTTACCTGGCTTGCACCGGGCTACGGCGGAATTAACCTTGAGGATATAAGCGCACCCAGATGTTTTGAGATAGAAGAAAAACTTAAGGAGACCCTCGATATTCCCGTATTCCATGATGACCAGCATGGAACAGCCATAGTTGTACTGGCAGCTCTGATCAATGCAACCAGAATAGTGGGCAAGGAGCCTGCAGCATGCAAGGTGGTAATAAGCGGTGCGGGTTCAGCAGGTATTGCAATCTGCAAGCTTCTTATGAACTACGGTTTCAGGAATATCATTCTCTGCAACAGCAAGGGCGTGATCTCAAAGGATGCGCCGAAGCTCAACTGGATGCAGAAGAAGATGGTTGATATAACAAATCCTGAAAATATCAGCGGAACAACAGCCGATGCTATGAAGGGAGCAGACATCTTTATCGGTGTTTCTGCACCGGGTGTTGTGACCCAGGATATGGTAAGGAGCATGAACAAGGATGCAATAATCCTTGCTATGGCCAATCCGGTACCTGAAATAATGCCTGACCTTGCAAAAGAAGCCGGCGCCCGTATAGTCGGAACCGGGAGGTCGGATTTCCCTAACCAGGTAAATAACGTTATTGCCTTCCCTGGAATCTTTAGGGGCGCACTGGAAGGCAGGGCAAAGCAGATCACAGAGGATATGAAGATGGCAGCTGCAAAGGCAATCGCATCACTTATACCGGAGGATGAACTTTCAGAGACTAATATAATTCCCGAGGCCTTCCATCCTTCAGTAGCTGATGTGGTTGCGGAAGCGGTAAAGAGCCACATAACGGAAACTAATCGTAAATAATGTATAATAGTGATGCAGGAAGAACAAGTCAGATTGTGGGGGGATAAGCCCTATTATTCCCTGGACCATTATTTCAAAAAAACATTTGGTACTAAAGTGTATAAGATAGCCCTCAATGCCGGGATGACCTGTCCTGTAAGGGATGGGACTCTCGGCAGCAGAGGCTGTATTTTTTGTTCAAAAGGTGGCTCAGGTGACTTTGCATCAGCGGCAATCATTGGCGGAAAGCCTGACATAAAGGCGCAGCTGGAAGACGGCAGGAAGTTGGTAAATTCAAAGAATCCCGTAAAGTATCTGGCATATTTTCAGGCGTATACAAATACATATGCACCTGCGGATGAACTGAGGGTATTGTATAAGGCGGCTCTTGACGAACGGGATGTGATCGGAATATCCATTGCAACGAGGCCTGACTGTCTGCCGGACGAGGTTCTGAAACTTCTGGATGAACTTAAACGGGAGTATCCTGAAAAAGTGATCTGGATAGAGCTTGGACTGCAGACTATCCATAGGGAAACCGTGAAATATATCAGAAGGGGTTATGAAACATCGGTTTTTGAGCTGGCAGTCCATCGACTGAATGATATGGGGATACCCGTGGTCGTGCATGTTATACTCGGCTTGCCCGGTGAGAGTGTAGAAATGATGCATTCCACGATAGAGTATCTGAATACCTTCCCGATATTCGGAATAAAGCTTCAGCTTCTTCATGTGCTGAGCGGGACTGATATGGCTGATGATTTCGAAGCCAGGAAGTTTGATGTGCTTACAAGATCTGAGTATACCGATATAGTGATATCCTGCATGGAGCTGCTTTCGCCCGAAATAGTGATACACCGGCTTACAGGAGACGGGCCTAAAAGTATACTGATAGCACCCGGGTGGAGCGGAGACAAGAAAAATGTGATGAACGGAATACACTCTGAAATGAAGAAGCGGGGGAGTTATCAGGGAAGGCTATACCATAGTAGTTGATAAAATAAACAAACAGCCGGTGCATTTGCACCGGCTGTTTTTGATCTGCCAGTAAAGGGGTGAAACATAAGCTTCCCCTTACTGTTTTATCAGCATGCCGCCGCCCTTCCCCCATATCGTCAGCTATGGCCTTCGCTCCCGCGAAAGATGTGTGCCCCGGATCGAGATGTGTCTGGGGAGATCCGATTAACACGCCCATGACTGCATTATAGATCACTGATTTACAAAATTATGTTTTATGTAAACTTCTGCAGGATGTTGTTCATATCCTGCATCTGATGTCCGAAGTAACAGAACCTGCAGGTCTTGTTACTTCAGGATTGGGTTTTGTCATAAAGAAAGTCATAATCCTTCAGCATGCTGCGAACGCGTATCAGATATGACCTGGAAATGTAGCACGATTCACCGGTGTCAAGACGAACCATATTTTTGTGGATCTCACGAATCCGGGAAAGACTCACATATTCGGTGTTGTTTATGCGAATGAACATATCAGGGTAGGCTTTAAGGACTTCTGCAAGATCTTTTAACCTGCATCTGATTTTGAACTCGTCAGAATTTCTAAAATAAAAAAAGGCATTTCTGCCAAGATGCTGAATTCGGGTTATCTGTTCAATTTCTACCATGTACAGCCTGCACTTAAACCGTATGCATTTCAGGTTTCCGGTTCTTTCCGAGTGATTCTCAAAAATGATTTCCTTAACAGCCGGATATGAACCGACTTTTGTCTTAGAAGAAACGATAGTATTCAGAAGTTCATCACGCTCTGCGGCTGTCAGTTGTGTAAGATAATTAATGACCTGTGCTTTTAAAAGATTGCTTTCGATGAATTCATCACCATAAAAATCAATATTCATAAGTACCCCCATATCATTATGAGTTAGTGCAGGAATGTCTGTTCCTGCGACCGTTCACCCTGGCCGTCCCCCTCCGGTCGTGCCTGACGATGGACAGGTTTAGTTGTTTTCACCTCCTTTCGGGATCGAAGCTTCTTTCTTTATCCGTGCAAGGTGTTCACGGATCTTGCTCTCATAACCTTGCCCGGAGGGTTCATAGAATACTGTGCCGGAAAGCTCATAAGGAAGATACTGCTGGTCAACATAGTGATTGGGAAAATCATGTGCATAGAGATATCCTTTTCCGCGTCCCAGTTTTGTGGCACCTTTATAATGTGCATCCCTTAAATGATCGGGAACGGGGAGGTTCCCGGTTTCCTGTACTGTGGCCATGGCCTTTTCGATGGAATTATTCGAGCTGTTGCTCTTGGGGGCGGAAGCAACATAGTTTACAGCTTCCGCAAGTATTATCTGGCTTTCAGGCATTCCGATACGTTCAACCGCAAGGGCGGCGGAGGTTGCGACATTGAGAGCATTGGGATCTGCCAATCCCACATCCTCAGCGGCGCATATCATAATCCTTCGTGCGATAAATTTGATATCCTCGCCGGAGTAGAGCATCTTGGCGAGATAGTAAACTGCGGCGTCCGGATCGGAACCGCGCATACTTTTTATGAAAGCAGAAATGGTATCGTAATGATTGTCCCCGTCTTTGTCAAAACGGATGCGTCTTTTCTGTATGCATTCACTTACTACCTCCGCAGTAAGATGTATCATTCCGTCATCTGAACGTTCTGTTGTAAGCACGCCCAGCTCCAGTGCATTGATCGCATGTCTGGCATCACCGCCTGCCTGATCCGCAAGGAAATCAAGTGCTTCATCTGTTATATCAGCCTTGTAGGAACCAAGGCCTTTTTTGTCATCCGTAAGTGCTCTCCTTACGAGCGTTTTTATATCATCATCTGTCAGTGGATAGAGCTCGAATATCATTGACCTGGAGATCAAAGCCCCGTTTACTTCAAAGTAAGGATTCTCCGTGGTGGCACCTATAAGGATGATGGTGCCGTCCTCTACGTAGGGCAGGAGATAATCCTGCTGTGCCTTATTGAAACGGTGGATCTCGTCGATAAATAGTATGGTCCTTGTGTCATTCATCACCTTGTTGTTTTTAGCGATGTCAACCACTTCTTCCATATCTTTCTTGCCGGCTGAAGTTGCATTGATCTGCCTGAAATCAGCCGAAGTGGTGGCGGCAATGACTTTGGCTAGTGTTGTCTTTCCTGTTCCCGGGGGACCGTAGAATATGATGGAACTTAATTTATCAGCTTTTATTGCACGGTAAAGCAGCTTGTCCGGACCTATGATATGTGACTGTCCTACCACTTCATCAAGGGTCTCGGGGCGCATTCTTGCTGCCAGAGGTGACTCATTTTCATCCGAAATGGAACTCATATATGAAAAAAGATCAATGGTTTCGTTGGAACTCTTAGACATATCTCGACTGTATTTTTTATGTACTGCTGTTTACAGCTGTGCTTTACTGATGCGTTGTGTCCGCATATATTTATCGGTTTCAATTGCATAAAATTATAGCATATTCACATTTAATTAGCCATCTGCAGTTTAGTCTGGAATCCATATGAAATGCTTCGGCAAGGGACGCAGGTGTTATAATGTAAAGGCTAAATAAAATTGATCTTGAGGATAGGGGATGAGTGACAAAAAGAAGATAGCTGCAGTGACAGTCTTAATGCTATTCATATTGACTTGCATACTTGCTGCGCTGTTTTATTATCAGGTACCCAACATGGTTATGGCACGGGGATACGGCCACCGCGGAATAGACGTCTCGCATTATCAGGGGGATATTGACTGGGAGAACATTGAAAAGCAGGGAGTTGAGTTTGCTTACATTAAGGCTACTGAAGGAAGTTCCTATGTAGATGATTGTTATGAGGTGAACAAGAATAGAGCTGAAGAAGCAGGAATCCGTACGGGTTTTTATCATTTCTTCAGTTTTGAAAGTCCGGGAATCTCACAGGCCGAAAACTATGTTAATACCGTAGGGAGACTTGAAGGACATCTGCTGCCGGCAGTAGATGTCGAGTATTATGGCAGTCAGCAGCATCCGGATAAAGCCGTGGTCAGCAAAGAACTTAAGGATATGCTGGAATATTTGGAAGAGTATTACGGCAGGAAGCCCGTGATCTATTCCACGCAGTCTTTTTTTAATGAATACCTGAAGAAGGGATATGAAGATTATCCGCTTTGGATAAGGAATGTATATCTGCCGCCGGTACAGAACTGGACTGTCTGGCAGTACAGTGACCGTCTGGTATTAGATGGAATGCAGGGACCGGAGAAATATACAGACGGCAATGTCCTGAGGGGGGAGATTTCTTATCTTGAACTGTCACACTGACAGGAATGTCAGAAATAAAAAAAGAGTGGAGCTGTAAGCCGGGTTCTGTCATAGCACGTAAGTGCCGGGATGATCATCTATCTCGACTGTATGTTGCCACACAGCTCAAGCGACCTACCTGGAGACGGACCGGGCAGATCCATGGTCCCCTGTTTGGTCTTGCTTCGGATGGGGTTTACAATGCGTCCTGTGTTACCACACGACCGGTAGTCTCTTACACTGCCTTTTCACCTTTACCGGAAAGCATGCGCTATCCGGCTGTTTGTTTTCTGTTGCACTTTCCCGGGAGTCGCCTCCGCCGGACGTTATCCGGCATCCTGCCCTGTGAAGCCCGGACTTTCCTCACGCATCTGCGTGCGATCATCCGCTCCGCTCGGTAAAGGATTATAACATAACCGCCGGCTATACGCCATACTCTTGCACGATCAAAAAAAAAATGATATTATTCATTTTAAGTTAAGAGTAATTGGTTTGTAAAACATTTGTGGTGTTTCAAAAGCATATCAATTTTTTTCCAAAGAATACTTTTGCATACATAAAAATAGGCAAGCTTTATAAATGTGTAATTGCAGATGACGCTGCTATGTCGCAGCGGGGGCTGCAGGAAGAAAATATCATGTCGGAGGTAAAACATGGTAAATATGAGAGAAAGATATGAATCTATCGGTCTTACTGTTCTTCGTGAAATGGCAAAAAACCGTAAGATCAAAGGTGCAGCTTCTATGAAAAAGTCTGATCTTGTGGAGGCTATGCTCATAAAGGATCGTGAGGATGAGCGGGAAAAGGCAGAGGAGGCAAAGGCTGCAAGGGCTGAAGGCAGCAAGCAGGATGCTTCTCCCAAGGCAAAAAGTGAGGGTGGAAAGCCTGATGCAAAGCCTGTTCCGCGCCAGGTAAATGAAAAGGAAGAACTTTCCGAAGAGGCTTTGAAGGAACTGGACAGCGGCGTGATGGTCCGGGGAATCCTGGAAGTAATGCCGGATGGATTCGGATTTATAAGAAGTGACAATTATCTGCCTGGGGATGCGGATATCTATGTGGCACCCAGTCAGATCAGACGGTTTTCTTTAAAGACCGGTGATATCGTATCCGGTAATACCAGGGTTAAAACTCAGAATGAAAAATTCCAGGCGCTTCTCTAT
This sequence comes from Lachnospiraceae bacterium, assembly GCA_024689605.1. The sequence goes on along the minus strand of JAILDD010000170.1, from coordinate 35,919 downwards.
GTCAGCCGTGTAAATGATCTGATGCCGGACACGACAGCGGCCCGTTACAATTTCGAGAACATGACCCCAATATTTCCGAATGAGAAAATTAAGCTTGAATATCCCGGTGCGCCTGTGTCCATGAGGATAATGGACCTGATCAGCCCAATAGGTAAGGGCCAGAGAGGTCTCATCGTGTCCCAGCCTAAGGCAGGAAAAACCACATTGCTTAAGGATGTGGCAAAATCAATAAAGATAAATAATCCGGAGATACATATGATAATCCTGCTCATAGATGAGCGTCCCGAGGAAGTTACGGATATGAAGGAAACCGTAGGCGGACCGGATGTGGAGGTTATCTATTCTACTTTCGATGAGACAGCTGAGCATCATAAGAGGGTGGCCGAAATGGTCATTGAAAGAGCAAGGCGTCTTGTTGAGTATAAAAAGGATGTTGTAATCCTGCTGGATTCCATTACAAGGCTTACACGGGCCTACAACCAGGTGGTTCCTCCCAGCGGACGTACTTTATCAGGCGGTCTTGATCCTGCTGCTCTTCATCCGCCCAAGCGGTTCTTTGGTGCGGCAAGAAACATGCGTGAAGGCGGAAGTCTTACCATACTTGCAACTGCACTGGTAGAGACCGGAAGCAAGATGGATGACGTGGTTTACGAGGAATTCAAGGGAACCGGTAATATGGAAATCGTTCTCAACAGAAAGCTTTCCGAGAGAAGGATCTTCCCTGCCATTGATATTCCTAAGTCCAGCACAAGACGTGAGGACCTGCTTCTTAGTGAAGAGGAACTGGCAGCTATTACTACCGTAAGGCGTGCTGTTAACGGTTCGCATCCTGATGAGATAGTTGATAAAGTAATTGATATGTTCTCCAAGACTACCAGTAACAGGGAGCTTGTTGGGCAGATACAGAAAACGAGGTTCTATTGATAATGAGCGGAATTATGACATATGAAAATGATGAGAATGTTGACCTGGCTGCAATAGAAAAGGATGCAGCAGAGGTAATGAACCAGGTCTGTGAAATGTCCGGGATCAGGCCGGGAAGCGTCATTGTGATTGGGTGTTCATCAAGTGAGGTCGTGGGTGAACGTGTCGGAACACACTCCAGTATGGATGTGGCGGGCGCCTTGTATAAGGGTATAAAGCCTGTAGCTGATAAGTACGGAGTTACAATAGCGGCCCAGTGCTGTGAGCATCTTAACCGTGCTATTGTAATGGAAAAAGATGTGGCAGACAGACTTGGACTTGAAGAAGTAAATGTTGTGCCCCAGCCCAAGGCCGGCGGATCTTTCGGTACAACAGTTTATAAAAACTGCAAGTCTCCTGTAGTGGTGGAAAGCCTTATGCAGAAAGCCGATGCAGGCATGGATATCGGCGGTGTTATGGTGGGCATGCACATAAAACCGGTGGTGGTGCCCCTTAAGATCACAAAGAGGAATATTGGCTCGGCTGTTGTCATTGCAGCAAGAAGACGTCCTAAATATGTGGGCGGAGCAAGGGCAATATATAATGAGGCTCTTGAGTGATTATCTGGTTTTCCCGGAAGTTTTGCGGCTTCGGGCATAGGGAAGCGTGAGTTTTGATCTTTGGGTGATATTTATTGAAATCAGAGATTCCAAAAATAAAATATCTTGCTGGACGGGAACGTTCTACTGAACTGGTTTGTGTTCCCGGTAAGGCACCCTTCATTAGGTTTATTCCTTTTTCGGATGATATAAATTATGCAGCTGATGGCGCAGGTCTCACCGGTAGGGGTGGGACCTGTGATTTTGTGGTTCATGGTTTTTCCACAAGACTTGGGGGCGTTTCAGAGGGAATCTTTTCAAGCATGAACTTTGCATGCGGAAGAGGAGATGCACCGGAAAATATACTTGAGAATTTCAGAATCATGGGTGATGCACTGGGAATCGCACCTGAATCCATGGTATATGCCAAACAGACTCATACAGCAAATGTTCTGCATGTGAATGAATACCATAAAGGAATGGGAGTTACCAGGGATCGTGATTACACAGATATAGATGCCCTTGTTACTGATACCCCAGGGGTCTGTCTGGTGGCGGGGTTTGCTGACTGCATTCCTGTTTTTTTTATTAATCTTGAAAAAAAAGCGATAGGCCTGGCACACTCGGGGTGGCGCGGTACTGTTAATGATATTGCAGGTGCGACGGTACATATGATGTCTGAAGAGTTCGGGACTAAAGCGAAGGATATCATTGCTTTTGTGGGCCCTGGAATCTGTGGCGAGCATTACGAAGTCGGGAATGACGTGGCAGATGAGTTCAAAAAGAAATATCCCGATGCGGATAAAAAAATGATATTGCGAGAAGCTGCGACTGAAGAAAAGTATTACCTTGATCTTTCTCTTGCCTGCAGGGAAAATCTTATTAATGCGGGGGTTCCTGAAGAAAATGTATTTTTAAGTGATATATGCACCTGCTGCAATCCTGAGCTGCTGCATTCCCACAGATATACAAAAGGGCAGCGTGGGGGGCTTTGCGGATTTCTTATGATAAAGTGAACTATGCCGGAAAATTCTTTAAAAAAAACAGTTCCTAATAACAAGAGAATTCTTTTTCTTGATCATGCACGGGTGATCGCCTGTGTTCTGGTTCTTCTGGTGCATGTTTCTGCCACGTGGCTTGAACGGGAAAGTATCGGAAGTGCCGGTTCATTTTTCGCACTTTCAGGGAACATACTTGCGTTTGTCGGTGTGTCGCTTTATGTGATGATATCCGGGGCTCTTGTCCTCTCTCCGGAATACAAAACAGATGTAAAGCGTTGTTTGTATAAGAGTTTTCGTCTGATGGGGCTGTGGGTGCTGTGGAAGGTTATGTACCGTCTGTTCGATATGTGGACTTTTAAGTCAGCGGGTGTGGCAGTAAACTGGAAAGAAGATTTTTTTCTGGAACTTTTCAGGAAGCCGGGGCATTATCACCTGTGGTTCCTGCCCATGCTTGCAATAATATATCTCCTTGTTCCCATTATAAAAAAAGGATGCGAAAAACGGGAAAACTGTCTTTTATACCTGCTGGTTTTTGTATCGGTATCGATAGTCCTTCCTACACTTTTTCTTTTTGAGTTCCCATTCAGGTATCTTCTGGAAGATTTTTACAGGATATTTGATCTATCTTATTTTGCCGGATATCTTGGATATTTTATTCTGGGATATTATTTTACGGCCCATGATGAAAAAGAAAAAAGCAATGTGTTTATATCCATAGGATGGTTTTTGGCCATTGCGACGTTTATCATAGCTTGTGTGGAAGGGGGACGCAGGAGTGCTGCGGACGGAGTGGTATGCGAGCTCTTTTCAACACCTTTCTCCATTCACAACCTGCTGCTGTCTGTGGCGGTGTTTCTTACGTTGAAGAGATTTGCAGGAGCCGGAAAAAAAACATCCGGATTTGCAGTATCACTGCCGAAAGCCTTATCTTCCGCTACTCTTGGTGTATATCTTATACACCCGTTCATTCTGGACATAATAGCAAAAACCGGCTTTATGTCAGCTGTGGGCAGCGTATGGACCGGCCTCCCTGTCATGCTGGTACTGCTTGTGATACTGTCTTTTATTGCAGCGCTTCTGCTGCGTATGATACCTGTTATTAAAAAAATACTGTAGCTGGATGGCTGCTGTTTAGCGACGTAAAAGTAGCGGATGCTGTCAGACTATGATAGAATGGTACGGATTTTAGTAACTGATCGGGCGGAGGTTTACTGAATGTATAAAAAACTTCTCAGCAATGTAAAAGAATACAAGGCGGCATCCATCGCGACACCGGTCTGGATGATCTTTGAAGTCATATTCGAGGTCCTGATCCCTATGTGCATGGGCTCCATAGTTGATAATGGCGTAAAAAAGAATGATATGCAGCACATTTATGTCATGGGCGCGGTAATGGTATGCCTTGCGCTTCTGGGATGGCTGTCAGGGGTCATGGGCGGCATATATGGTGCAAAAGCATCCACCGGACTGGCCAGGAATCTCAGAAAGGCCATGTTTGAGAAGATACAGACATATTCATTTATGAACATTGATAAGTTTTCAACAGCCGGCCTGGTGACCAGGCTTACAACGGATGTTACCAATGTCCAGAATGCATACCAGATGGTGCTCAGGATGTGCTTCAGGGCACCTTTTTCACTTATATTTGCCATGATTGCGGCTTTTCTTATAAAGCCGGAGATTGCCTGCGTATATCTTATCGCAGTGTGCCTGCTCAGCGTTGTGCTTATATTCCTTGTCCGGGCTGCCATGAAATGTTTCAAGGAAGTGTTTAGGAAATATGATGATCTGAATGCGGCAGTTCAGGAAAATGTCAGTGCTATACGTGTGGTAAAGGCAAATGTAAGGGAGGAATATGAAACTGACCGGCTGAGAAAAGCGGCGGAGAATATTTACAGGCTTTTTGTAAAGGCTGAGAGTAAGGTGGTAATAAATGCTCCGCTAATGCAGTTTACTGTGTATTCCTGCATCCTGGCCATCAGCTGGATGGGTGCGCACCTGATCGTGACGGAACAGCTCCAGACAGGTGAGCTTATGAGCCTTCTTGCATACTGTATGAATATACTTATGAGCCTTATGCTGATGTCCATTATTTTTGTAATGGTATCCATGTCAACAGCCAGCGTGGAACGTATCGTGGAAGTCCTTGATGAAGAGTCTGATATCAAGGATCCGGCAGAACCTGTAATGGAAGTTTCTGACGGCAGCATAGAATTCAATGGTGTGGATTTTTCATATGACAGGGGCGGAAGCGGAATACCCGTGCTTAAAGACATAACGCTGTCAATAAAGAGCGGTGAAGTGGTAGGCGTCATAGGTGCCACCGGTTCGGCAAAGTCCTCGCTGGTATCGCTTATAAGCAGGCTTTATGATGTTATCGGAGGAAGCGTCGAAGTAGGTGGAAGGGATGTAAGAGAGTATTCCGTTGCAGCACTCAGGGATCAGGTATCTGTAGTGCTTCAGAAGAATGTGATCTTTTCCGGAACCATACTGGATAATCTCAGATGGGGGGATCCTGATGCTTCAGAGGAAGACTGCAGGCGAGCATGCAGGCTGGCCTGTGCGGATGAATTTATAGAGCGTTTTCCGGATAAATATGAGACCAGGATAGAACAGGGCGGGACGAATGTCTCAGGGGGACAGAAGCAGAGGCTCTGTATAGCCAGGGCTCTTCTTAAGAAACCTAAGATACTGATACTGGATGATTCCACATCCGCTGTGGACACGGCTACTGATGCGAAGATAAGAAAGGCCTTCAGGGAAGAAATCCCTGGAACTACCAAGATCATCATCGCCCAGAGGATATCCAGTGTCATGGATGCCGACAGGATAATCGTTATGGACGAGGGACGGATAAGCGGATTCGGAACCCATGAAGAACTCTTGGAGAGCAATATGATATACAGGGAAGTATATGAATCCCAGACCGGCGGCAATGGCGACTTTGACGAGAAGGGTGACTGAAGATGGCTGAAGAAAAAGTTAAAGAAATAAAAATGGGCGGCAGGCAGCGTAATATGGGCCCTAAGCCGAAGCTTAAAAATCCCGGTAAGATTTTTTTGCGGGTAATGGCAAGGGTTTTTTCCGGTTATGCGTTTCATGTTATTGTGGCGGTGGTCTGCATAATCATCTCCATAATGTGTTCCATAAGGGGTATTTTCTTTCTGCAGTCTCTTATTGATGATTTTATCACGCCGCTTATCGGTGCTGAGAATCCGGATTTTTCCGTGCTCAGGCGCGAGATACTGTCAATTGCCATAGTGTATGCTGTCGGGATAACAGCGGTATACATACAGAGCAAGATAATGGTTTATGTATCCCAGGGAACTCTCAAAAACCTGAGGATAGAGCTTTTCGAAAAAATGGAAAAGCTTCCAATATCGTACTTTGATACCCATTCCCACGGGGACATTATGTCTGTGTATACAAATGATATTGATACGCTGAGGCAGATGATAAGCCAGAGCATGCCCCAGCTTCTGAACTCGGGAATTACCATTGTAAGCACCCTGATAAGCATGATAATACTAAGCCCTATACTTACGGGAGTGTCACTTCTGATGGTGGGACTGCAGATTTTTATCACCGGTAAGGTTGCCGGCGGCAGCAGCCGTTATTTCATAGAGCAGCAGAAACAGCTGGGAAGCCTTAACGGCTTTATTGAAGAAATGGTGGAAGGCCAGAAGGTAGTAAAGGTATTTAACCGCGAGCAGATAAATATTGATAAGTTCAATGAACTTAATGATTCACTTTACGGAAGTGCCAAAAAAGCCAACCAGTATGTGAACGTCCTGGGACCGATAAATGCCCAGCTGGGAAACCTAAGCTATGTGCTCTGCGCCATAGTGGGCGGCATACTTGTATTTAATGGCGGAACCGGCATACTTGCTCTGACAGTGGGAGATCTTGCAAGCTTTCTCACTTTCAACAAGAGCATAAATATGCCTATCAATCAGATCAGCCAGCAGTTCAATGCAATAGTGATGGGACTGGCAGGTGCTGAAAGGATATTTAAGGTTCTGGATGAAGTCCCTGAGCCTGACGAGGGTTATGTTACTCTGGTAAATGTAATGAGAAATCCGGAATTTAAGGGTGAGGCAACCTGCACGAAACGAAACGATGAACATGCAGCACCTCTGATCGCATCGGAGGGCGAGTGGCTTGAGACAGAAGAAAAAACAGGCATATGGGCCTGGAAGCATTTCCATAAGGCGGAAGGTACCACTTCATATGTAAAACTTACGGGGGATGTGGTATTTGACGGAGTGGATTTCGGATACGTTCCGGAAAAGACCGTGCTTCATGACATAAAGCTTTATGCAAAGCCCGGTCAGAAGATCGCACTTGTAGGTACTACCGGAGCAGGCAAGACTACCATAACAAACCTTTTGAACCGGTTCTATGATATTCAGGACGGAAAGATCAGGTACGACGGGATAAATATCAACAAGATAAAGAAGGATGATCTGAGACGTTCGTTAGGGATCGTTCTTCAGGATGTTCATCTTTTCAGTGGTACCATAAGGGAAAATATCCGTTACGGCAAGCTGGATGCAACGGATGCGGAGGTGGAGGCAGCGGCAAGGCTGGCCAATGCGGATGGATTCATAAGAAGATTGCCTGACGGGTATGACACAGTTATAAAGAGCGACGGCGGCAGCTTAAGCCAGGGTCAGAGGCAGCTGATAGCCATAGCACGTACTGCCATTGCTGATCCGCCTGTGCTGATACTGGATGAAGCTACCAGTTCCATTGATACCCGTACCGAAAAGCTGGTACAGGCCGGTATGGACGGACTGATGAAGGGCAGGACAACATTCGTCATTGCCCACAGGCTTTCCACTGTAAGAAATTCTGACTGTATAATGGTGCTTGACGGAGGGCGTATCATAGAAAGAGGAACCCATGACGAGCTGATAAAGGAAAAAGGCAGGTATTACACACTTTATACAGGTGCAAAGAGTGAGGCTGCAGGAGCGTGAAGCGGCAGGCGCTTCACGCCTTAGGGACATATTGAAAAAGGAGAACGGAATTATGAAAAAAGTATTTATTGACGGCAGTGCAGGTACTACGGGACTCCGCATAAATGAAAGGTTCGAATCAAGGGATGATATCGAGCTGATGCATATTGATGAAGCAAAGCGAAAGGACCCGGAGGAAATAAAGAAGTACATAAACGAGTCTGATATAACCTTCCTCTGCCTTCCTGATGATGCGGCAAGAGAGGCCGTAAGTTTTGTTGAAAATGAAAATACGGTAATAATAGATACTTCTACGGCACACCGCACAGACCCCGACTGGGCATACGGTTTTCCGGAGCTTTCCGATGAATTTGAAGAAAAGATAAAAACAAGCAAAAGGATAGCTGTGCCCGGATGTTATGCATCGGGATTTATTGCACTGGCATATCCCCTTGTAAAGGGCGGCCTTATATCTGCTGACTATCCGGCTGCGATATTTGCCGCATCAGGCTACAGCGGAGGCGGAAAGAAGCTGATCGCCGCATATGAGGAGGAAGGCCGTGAGGCGAAGTATGATTCTGCACGGATGTACGCCTGGGGGCAGTCGCACAAGCATCTCAGGGAGATGAAGGCAATCACCGGCCTGAATAAGGAACCGGTTTTTTCGCCTTTTACCACAAACTATCACAGCGGAATGATAGTGCAGTTTCCCATATTCGGGGATCTGATGGAAAAACGTATGACACCGTCGGCCCTCAGGGACTATTTTGCAGAGTTTTATGACGGAAAGAAATTCATAAAGGTTATGCCTTTTGGTGCAGATGTGGATGCGGGCGGAGCACTTTTTTCCGATGCCTGCGCAGGCTGGGACGGCATGGAGATATTTGTCTGCGGTAATTCAGACAGGCTGATGATCGGATCCCGGTTCGACAACCTGGGGAAGGGTGCATCAGGTGCAGCTATAGAGTGCATGAATATTTCCATGGGGGCAGATCCGGCAAAGGGACTTAACCTGTGACTGAATCTGCAGGACGGAAATTTGGCTATAAAAAAAAACAAAACTGTGGTAGAATAACAGGGTCATGAGGTGAGTGGTCACCAAAAAGCGACAGATCATACGGGAGTAATGACAATGTTCGAAATAAAGAAAAAGATTAAGAATACCATAATGATGATGATGGCAGCTGTAATGTCAGGATTTATAACAGCGATGCCGGTGATGGCAGCGGCAGAAGATGCATCAGCCCAGGGCGAGGAACAGACAATAATGCTTCTTCTTATAATGGGTGGTGTGCTCATAGTTATACTGGCAGTCGTATTGTCGGTGGTTTCGACATTTGTAAGCTCCATAGCCTCTGTGGTGGATGATGATGATTCAGCAGAGTAAGCGGTGAAATAAAGTATCGTGAAGGGGGCTGCAGTGCAGTCCCCTTTTTTTCACAGGACAGTGCGGTTAAATAAAGGATACAGTACAGATGGCAGAGTCTAAAAGACAAAAAAGCAGACAGGCAGAGGTTAAGGTTAAATTAAAAGAACCCTCCATGTACAATGTGGTCATGCTCAATGACGATATTACGACCATGGATTTTGTAGTGGAAGTGCTTAAGGAAATTTTCAACAAGGATTCGGAAACCGCAGTTGCACTGATGCTCAAGGTGCACCATGAGGGAGAAGCAGTGGTGGGAAAGTATACCTACGATATAGCAGCAACCAAGAGGCGGCTGGCTATAGAGAAGGCCAGGTCAGCAGGCTTTCCTTTCCAGATGAGACTGGATGAAGCCTGAGGGAGGAAAGATATATGTTATTTGATAAACATACGGATATAACTGTAAAAAAAGCTATAAAGCTTGCAATAACCTGCGGAAGCGAGTATGTCACTCCAGAACATGTTCTGGCAGCAGCAACGGAGGATCCCATATTTGCAAGGGCAATGAAGATGTGCGGAGGAAATATAAATTCCTTCCGTGATAACCTGATGGAATTCATTACGGATATCCTGCCTAAGCGTAAAGATCTTGAAGATACTGATATGGAAAACCGTATATCGGACGCAATGGCATCCACCATTGAGATAGCAGCGGAGACGGCCCTTAAGAACGGAAGCGAGAGCATTTTTCTGTACCATATCATATGGGGCATTATGAACCAGCGTGACAGCTTTGCACTCTTTTATCTGGAAAATGAAGTGGGGGATGCAGGAGATTTCAATTCAGCCATTCATTTATTATACGAGGGTGAAGATGGTGAAACAAAAGAAAACCCGGAGGAAGGACCGGAAGAATTTGTAAAAGAATATGCGGATGTTCTTAACGAAATGGTTTCCGAATCCCGTCCTCTTATAGGCAGGGACAAGGAAATTGACCGTATGATACGCATCCTGCTCCGCAGGGATAAGAACAACCCTTTGTTAGTAGGTGAGTCCGGTGTGGGAAAAACTGCCATAGTAAATGGCCTTGCTGCCCGGATCAATGAAGGAAACGTGCCGGAGGCTCTTAAAGATGTGACAATATACCGGCTTGATCTGTCAAACCTGCTGGCAGGAACCCAGTACAGGGGCGAATTCGAGATGCGTTTCAAGGAGGTTATGGATGCTTTCAGCGAGATAGAGGATGCAATTGTATTCATTGATGAGATACATAATATCGTAGGTGCAGGTGCCATGGGGAGCGGTTCCATGGACGCATCAAATATGCTTAAGCCTTACCTCGAAGAAGGCACTATAAGGTTTATAGGTGTCACAACTTATGATGAATACAAGAAGTATTTCAGAAAAAATACTACTCTGGTGAGAAGGTTCCAGAATATAGATGTTAAGGAGCCTGACGAGGAAGAGACGGTACGGATACTTGAAGGTTTAAAGCCTGGCTTCGAGAAGTACCATGGTGTGAAATACGCAAAGGATGTTATCCCTCATGCAGTGCATCTGAGCAGGGAATTCATCGGCAGCAGGTATCTTCCGGACAAGGCCATTGATCTGATAGATGAAGCAGGTGCATACAGGCAGATGCATCCTATTGCAGATAAGAAGCGTCAGACTGTCGGTAAGGATGTGATTGAGACTGTGCTCTCTGAGATCGGCAATATACCTAAGGCTACTGCGGAGCAGTCTGAAGTAGTCAGATTAAAGGATCTGTACGAAAGGATATCAGGCCAGATATTCGGACAGGATGAGGCTATACATAAGATTGTCGATGCTATCCTTATGAGCCGGGCCGGGCTTCTGGCTGATAACAAGCCCATAGCATCTTTCCTTTTTGTAGGACCTACCGGTGTGGGCAAGACAGAAGTTGCAAAGGTTCTTGCTTCAGAGCTGGGTATCGGCTTTGTGCGTTTCGATATGAGTGAATATATGGAAAAGCATACGGTGTCCAAACTTATCGGCAGTCCTGCCGGGTATGTGGGATATGAGGAAGGCGGCCTGCTTACGGATGCCATCAGAAAGACACCTCACTGCGTGCTGCTTTTGGATGAGATAGAAAAGGCTCACACTGATATTTACAACGTGCTGCTGCAGGTTATGGACTATGCATCCCTTACGGATAACAAAGGCCTTAAGGCTGATTTCAAGAATGTGATAATAATCATGACCTCAAATGCGGGAGCAAGGCTCATAGGCAAACAGTCCATAGGCTTCGGTGCGGCGGCATTCAATGACAGCATTATGATGGAAGAGGTCAAACGGGTATTTTCACCTGAATTCCGAAACCGTCTGAGCGCCATCGTTTCCTTCAACCATATGAGTGACAGGATGGCAGAGCAGATCACGGACAAGAAGCTTAACGAACTTACGAAGAAGCTTAATGCGAAGAATATTGATGTATCTGTGGATAAGAATGCCCTCAGCTATATCAGAAAAAAAGGCATCACCAGGGAGTATGGTGCAAGAGAGATAGAGCGTGTGATCGATTCGCAGATAAAGCCGCTTTTTGTATCTGAGATACTTTTCGGGAAGCTTAAAAAAGGCGGGAATGCAACAATAACGGTAAAGAAAGGACAGCAGGCAAAGGGGAATGGCAAGCCTGCGGGGGGCCGTGATATAAAGGATGAAGCTCCGGCACTCATAGTTAAGCCGGGACGCAGAACTGTAAAGAGATCGGAGGAATGACGTGAGATTTATATCCTGGAATGTAAACGGTTTAAGAGCCTGTGTAGGCAAGAACTTCATGGAGTATTTTAATGAGGCGGATGCGGATATCTTCTGCGTCCAGGAGACCAAGATGCAGGAAGGTCAGCTTGCACTTGAAACGGAAGGCTATCATCAGTACTGGAATTATGCTGAAAAAAAAGGATATTCCGGAACTGCGGTGTTCAGCAAAAAAGAGCCGATAAGCGTAAGCTATGGCATAGGGGTGGAGGAGCATGACCATGAAGGTCGTGTGATCACCCTGGAGTTTGACAGTTTTTATTTTATAACAGTCTACGTTCCTAATTCACAGGACGGACTGAAAAGGCTGGACTACCGAATGTGCTGGGAGGACGATTTTTTAGACTATATCAGGAAACTGGATGAAAAGAAGCCTGTTATTTACTGCGGTGACCTGAATGTGGCCCATGAGGAGATCGACCTTAAGAATCCGTCCACCAATCATATGAATGCCGGATTTTCTGACGAAGAGAGAGGAAAGTTTTCGGATGTACTGGCGGCAGGTTTTGTGGATTCTTTCAGGTACCTGTACCCCGATACTGCCGGTGCCTATTCCTGGTGGTCATACAGAATGAAGGCAAGGGAAAGAAATGCGGGATGGCGGATTGATTACTTTGTGGTATCAGAGAAGCTTAAAGCCGCAATAAAGGATGCAAAGATCCACAGCGAGATAATGGGTTCGGATCACTGTCCGGTGGAGCTTGAGATAGATTTGTAAATGAAATTATGCTAAAATAGGTTGGTTAGAAATGACTATCCTTATCTGAATAAAAATATGTTCGGGAAGGATGGCAAAGTAAAAAGATAATTCTGGGAGGAACTGCAATGCAGGATAAAGGAAGATATTATATTACTACAGCTATAGCTTATGCTTCGGGAAAACCTCATATCGGAAATACATATGAGATAGTACTTGCTGATGCGATAGCACGCTATAAAAGAAAAGACGGGTATGATGTATGGTTTCAGACCGGTACGGATGAGCATGGCCAGAAGATAGAGGAAAAGGCCAAGGATGCCGGTAAATCACCCAAGGAGTTCGTGGATGGTACAGCGGCTGAGATCAAGCGTATATGGGACCTGATGAACACTTCATATGATTATTTCATCCGCACCACGGATGACTATCATGAGAAGCAGGTACAGAAGATGTTCAAACGCTTCTATGACCAGGGGGATATCTATAAGAGTTCATATGAAGGCTTATACTGTACGCCCTGTGAGTCTTTCTGGACTCAGGGACAGCTGGTGGACGGAAAGTGTCCCGACTGTGGCCGTGAGGTAAAGCCGGCAAAGGAAGAAGCATATTTCTTCAAGATGAGCAAATATGCCGACCGTCTTATCGAGCATATTAACACACATCCGGAATTTATCCAGCCTGTTGCAAGGAAGAATGAGATGATGAACAATTTCCTGCTTCCGGGACTTCAGGATCTGTGTGTTTCCAGAACTTCATTTAAGTGGGGCATTCCTGTTGATTTCGATCCGGACCATGTGGTTTATGTATGGCTTGATGCCCTTTCGAACTATATAACAGGCATAGGCTATGATACAGACGGAAATTCTACGGAACAGTACAAAAAGAACTGGCCGGCTGACCTGCACCTTATAGGAAAGGACATCATCCGCTTCCATACGATTTACTGGCCTATATTCCTGATGGCACTGGGTGAGCCCCTGCCTAAGCAGGTATTCGGTCACCCCTGGCTTCTTCAGGGCGAGGGCAAGATGAGCAAATCCAAGGGAAATGTTCTCTATGCAGATGACCTTGTGGATTTCTTCGGCGTGGATGCGGTGCGTTATTTCGTACTTCATGAGATGCCTTTTGACAATGACGGACAGATCTCGTGGGATCTTCTGGTGGAGCGTATTAATTCAGACCTGGCCAACACTTTGGGTAACCTTGTAAAGCGTACCGTTTCCATGAGCAACAAGTACTTTGACGGCGTGCTTGAAGATAAGGGGGCAGGCGAGGCAATAGATGATGACCTGAAGGCTGTTGTCACAGGTGCTTATGCAAAGGTTGAGGAGAAGATGGAGACTCTCCGTGTGGCTGATTCCCTTACGGAGATATTCAACGTATTCAAACGCTGCAACAAATACATTGATGAGACGGAACCCTGGGTGCTTGCAAAGGATGATGCCAATAAGGACAGGCTGGCTACTGTTATGTACAATCTTGCGACAGGTATTCTTACAGGGGCATCTCTTTTACAGCCTTTTATGCCTGAGACTGCAGAGAAGATTGCAGCAGAGCTTAACTGCAAGCTTCGTGATTTTGACGAGCTTGGTGATTTCGGCGGCATTGCTAACGGAACTAAAGTTACAGCAGAGCCTGAGATTCTCTTTGCAAGGCTTGACATTAAGGAGATAACCGAAAAGGCGGATGCTCTTTATGAGAGCAGAAAGCAGGCTGAAGGTAATACAGAGAGCCTGAATGCCGCAGCAGGCGGAACTGCAGTAGGTGATGATGTTAAAGACATTCATGTAGAGCTTAAGGATCAGATATCTTATGATGATTTTGCAAAGTGCCAGTTTGTGGTAGGCGAGATCGTTAAGTGCGAGGAAGTGCCTAAGTCCAAGAAGCTCCTCTGCTCACAGGTTAAGATCGGTGATACCACAAAGCAGATCCTTTCCGGAATAAAAGCATGGTATTCACCGGAGCAGATGGTGGGTAAAAAGGTAATGGTGCTGCTGAACTTAAAGCCTGCAAAGATGGCAGGACTTGATTCCGAGGGGATGCTTCTCTGCGCTGAGGATTCTGAGGGTAATGTGGTGCTTATGACCCCTGAAACAGATGTTGAGAGCGGAAGCGAGATAGGCTGATCATCCAGTGGTAAGGTACGAGGAATTGTAATATGGATAAAAAAGGTACCGGCGTTTTTCTGGTAATACTGATAATCTCTGTTCTGGTCACAGTTCTGATAATGGTGTGGTCATCGAAGCAGACTGTTGATGAGTATAATAAGTCCATGCAGCAGGTCTCGGCCGGTGAGGCTCAGGCTAAAGAAATCGGCGATACCCTGCAGCAGATGCAGGATGAGAAAAATGCCGAGTACGGTGTTGTTGATCAGAATCTTGGTGAGTAGGTGTGGAAACGGAAAGTAAAAAGAAAGAGTCAGACATTACCATAAGGGCAGCAAAGCCTGAGGAATGGGAAGAGGTAATGCATCTTGTATGGTCGGTTTTCAAAGAATTTCATGCGGCTGATTATGGCAAGGAAGGAACAGACAGCTTCTTGGAATTTATAACTGATGAGACCTTAAGACAGTATTTTCTGCGTGGTAAGTATCCGGTGTTTGTTGCGCTATGCCGGGACAGTGAAGACGGTGAAGACAGGATAGTCGGGATGATATCCTTGCGGGAGAATAATTTCATCTCGCTGCTCTTTGTTAAGACCGGGCTGCAGTATTCTGGAATCGGCACCAGGCTGGTAGACAGGGCAATAGAATATGCACGGCCGGATGGTGAAGATGCAGAAATTGACAGGGATAAGAGCGAGGATTACCGTTATAACAGGTTAAGTGACGGTTCTGTTACTGTTAATTCGGCACCTAATGCGGTGGGCTTTTACAAAAAACTCGGGTTTTATGCTACTGATGGTTTTAAAGAAAACAGCGGCGTGACCTATCTGCCAATGAAAAAGAACGGTTCATCGAATGGAAAGGCTGATCTGTTGTCAGGGTTAAGGGCTATGTTGAGCTAAAAACATAAAAAAGGAGAGAGAGATGGCCAGATACACAAAGGAGGATGTCCTCCGTATTGCGGAAGAAGAAAATGTTGAGTTCATAAGATTACAGTTTACTGATGTTTTCGGTAATCTTAAGAATATAGCGATCACTTCCGGACATCTGAAAAACGCACTTGAAAACAAATGCATGTTTGACGGTTCTTCCATAGACGGTTTTGCCCGTATAGAGGAATCGGACATGTACCTTCATCCGGATCCGGATACACTGGAGATATTTCCCTGGCGTCCGCAGCACGGAAAAGTAGCAAGGCTTATCTGTGATGTGTACGGAACAGATGGACAGCCTTTTATTGGAGATCCCCGTTATATCCTGAGACGGGCTATAAAGGAAGCAGCCGATATGGGATATACTCTCAATGTGGGACCTGAGTGCGAGTTTTTCCTTTTCCAGACTGATGAGAATGCACAGCCTACTACGGTGGCATATGAGAGGGCAGGGTATTTTGATCTTGGTCCTGTGGATTTTGGTGAAAATGCAAGACGTGACATGGTGCTTACCCTTGAGGAAATGGGATTTGATATCGAGGCTTCACACCATGAGTGTGCACCGGCACAGCATGAGATAGATTTCAGGTATGATGAGGCACTGAAGACTGCCGACAACATTATGACCTTCAAGCTGGCTGTTAAGACCATCGCAAGACGTCACGGTCAGCATGCGACCTTCATGCCGAAGCCAAAATACGGAACTGCAGGATCCGGCATGCATCTTAATCTTTCACTTTCAAAGGGCGGGAAGAATATCTTCCAGGATCCTAAGGATGAATACGGTCTCAGCAAAGAAGCTTATTATTTTATAGGCGGACTTATGAAGCACATGAAGGCAATGACTGCTGTACTGAATCCTCTTGTGAATTCATACAAGCGTCTTGTGCCGGGATATGAGGCACCCGTGCATATTGCATGGAGCAGCAAGAACCGCAGTCCGCTTATCCGTATACCTTCAGCAAGGGGAGAAGGGACAAGGGTGGAATTAAGGAGTCCTGATTCTGCCGCAAATCCTTATCTTGCCATAGCTATATGTCTGCAGGCCGGACTGGATGGAATAAGGAATAAGATCGAACCGCCCGAAGCAGTGAATAAGAATATTTTCGAGCTTAGCGAAAAGGAACGCAAAAAGTACAAGATAGAAACACTTCCTTCAAACCTGCTGGATGCAGTGGAGGAACTGGAGAAGGACGAACTGATAAAAGATGCTCTCGGCCCTCATGTTGCGCCCCTCTATATCAGCGGAAAGAAGAGGGAATGGGCTGAGTACAGCGAGCAGGTTACCCAGTGGGAGACTGACAGGTATCTGTACAAGTATTAACATTACGGAAGGAGGGGGACTATGCATTTTACGAAAATGGAAGGCTGCGGAAATGATTATATTTACATTGACGGCAGCAAAGAAAAGATCGAGGACAAACCCGGACTTGCAAGGAAACTCAGTGACAGAAACTTTGGTGTAGGCGGTGACGGGATTATTTTTATAAATCCTGGCAAAGATGCTGAGTTCGAGATGGAGATGTATAATGCTGACGGATCAAGGTCCGAGATGTGCGGAAACGGCATCCGGTGTGTTGCAAAGTATATCCATGACAAGGGGCTGTCAAAGAGCAATCCACTTACCATAGAAAGCTTCGGTGTTACCCGTACTGTGGACCTTCACCTTAAGGATGATAAGGTGGAAACTGTTACTGTAAATATGGGGGCACCGATCCTTGAACCTGTAAAGATCCCTGCGGTACCGGAAACCCCTGGTGCTTCGGTGCTTATTGATTGTCCTTTGGAGGTGGCCGGAAAAAAATACAGGATAACCTGTGTTTCCATGGGAAATCCCCATGCAGTCATTTTTACAGATGATACAGCGACTGTTCCACTGGAAACGGATGGCCCTTTGATCGAGTGTCATGAGCGCTTCCCTAATAACATAAATGTCGAATTTGTCAAAGTAGTTGATGACAGCCATATCGACATGCGCGTATGGGAGAGAGGCACAGGGGAGACCCTGGCCTGCGGTACAGGTGCCTGCGCATCCGTGACGGCCTGCATCCTGAACGGTAAGACGGGCAGAAAAGTGGATGTTAAGCTTAAGGGCGGTGTGATAAATGTTGAATGGCGCAAGTCGGATAACAATGTTTACATGACAGGCCCCGCTAAGTTCGTATTCGAAGGCGATGTAGAGGTATAAATACAATAGGCATACATGAGAAAAGGAGAAAAAAATGTTCAAGGCTAATTCAGACTACTTAAAACTTCGCGGCAGCTATCTGTTCTCAACAGTAGCAAACAAGCAAAAAGCATTTCAGGCCGCAAATCCCGACAAGAAGATAATAAGATTGTCCATCGGTGATGTTACCCAGCCTTTGGCACCGGTTCTTATTGAGGCTCTTCATAAGGCAGTTGATGAGATGGCTGATGCGGAGACTTTCCACGGCTATGCACCTGATCTTGGATATGATTTTTTAAGAAAGGCAGCAGCAGAGAATGATTACAGGGCAAGAGGCTGTGATATAGCTGACGACGAGATTTTCATCTCTGACGGAGCAAAGGGTGACTGCGGAAACATTCAGGAGATCTTTGCAAAGGAGTGCAAGGTTGCGGTTTGTGACCCGGTTTATCCCGTGTATGTTGACACAAATGTAATGGCAGGCAGGACCGGAGTTTTTGACGAGGCAAGCGAGACATGGTCTGACGTGATCTATATGCCCTGTACGGCTGAGAACAACTTTATGCCTGAGATACCTTCAGAGACACCTGATATAATCTATCTCTGTTTCCCCAACAATCCTACCGGAGGTGTCATAACAAAGACTGCCCTTCAGGAGTGGGTTGATTATGCAAACAAAGTAGGAGCGGTGATCATATATGACGCTGCTTATGAAGCATATATCAGCGAAGGTAATATCCCTCACAGTATATACGAGTGTGAAGGAGCAAGGACCTGTGCAATAGAGATTCATTCCTTCTCAAAGAATGCAGGTTTCACAGGAGTGCGTCTTGGCTATACCGTTATACCTAAGGATCTTAAGTGCGGAGATGTACAGCTTCATTCGCTCTGGGCGAGACGTCATGGAACAAAATATAACGGAGCGCCTTACATCATCCAGAAAGCAGGCGAGGCTGTTTATTCTGCAGAAGGAAAGAAGCAGCTTGCAGAACAGGTTGCATATTATATGAGGAATGCAGCTTACATATCAAACGGTCTTAAGGAAGCGGGCTATGAAGTATACGGCGGCGTGAATGCTCCTTACATCTGGCTCAGGACACCTGATAACATGACAAGCTGGGAATTCTTCGACAAGCTTCTTGAACAGGCTAATGTAGTAGGTACACCCGGTTCCGGATTTGGTCCCAGCGGTGAGCATTATTTCAGACTTACTGCATTCGGCAGCTATGAGAATACGGTTGAAGCTATTGACAGGATTAAAAGAATGTAATTTTTAAGTATATTATTCGAAAGGAGCATCATATGAGCAGAGTGGCAATTTTCTTTGCAGACGGGTTTGAAGAGATAGAAGCACTGACACCTGTCGATATACTTCGCAGGGGCGGTATTGATACGGTTACCGTTTCTGTAGGTGATGACCTTACGATACACGGTTCCCACAATATCGACATCAAAGCGGATATAAAGATCTCAGAGCTTGATTTCGACAGCGTGGATATGATAGTTCTTCCCGGAGGAAAGCTGGGTCATCAGAATCTTGAAGCGTGTAAAGCACTGACTGATAAGATTGCTGAGTTTAACGGATCCGGTAAATTTATCGCAGCCATATGCGCTGCACCTACCATACTCGGAAGAATGGGAATACTTAAAGGACATGATGCAACCTGTTACGGCGGAATGGAAGCTGCGCTCGAGGGCGCAAACAAGCTTACAGACAGTGTTGTTGTATCCGGAAATATAATAACTTCCAGGGGAATGGGCACAAGTGTTGAATTTGGATTAAAGCTTCTTGAAGTGCTTACGGATAAGACTAATGCTGACAGAATAGCTGCTTCCGTAATGGTGCCCGGATTTTGAAATACTTATTAAAATATCTGAAAAACTATAAGCTCGAATGTGTGCTTGGGCCGTTGTTCAAACTGCTTGAAGCCTCATTTGAGCTTTTTATTCCTTTACTGGTACGCCGGATGATAGATATAGGCGTGACGGATAAGGATGCGGGCTGCATCATAAAGAACGGTGTCATGATGGTGGCTCTTGGTCTGATCGGACTTGTGTGCTCGCTGGCTGCCCAGTATTTTTCTGCAAAGGCAGCAGTTTTTGCGTCTGCGGCTATCAAACGTGATGTGTTCAGAAACATAATGTCTCTATCTTATTCTGAGATTGATAACATCGGTACATCCACAATGATCACAAGAATGACCGGGGATATAAATACTCTGCAGAACGGGATAAATATGAGCCTGCGTCTGCTGCTTAGATCCCCCTTTGTTGTATTCGGCGCAGTCATCATGTCTTTCTTTATTGACCTGAAGGCTGCAGGGATATTTGTGCTTACAGTACTTCTTCTGGCCGTAGTGGTATATGGAGTGATGTTTATTACCGCACCGATGCATAAAAGTGTTCAGGGAAAGCTGGATAATGTCACATTATCCCTCAGGAGTTCATTAAACGGTGTCCGGGTCATCCGCGCTTTTGGCCTGGAAAAAAGCATGGAAAAAGAGTTTACGGATGCAAATGGCAGCCTTGTGCAGCTTCAGCTGAAAACAGGGAAAATATCAGCGCTGATGAATCCAGTGACATTTGTAATGATAAACGGGGCGGCTGTATGGCTCATATGGAGTGGGGCAGTGAGCGTGGATGCAGGTACACTCACCCAGGGTTCTGTTGTTGCCCTTATAAATTACATGTCTCAGATACTTGTGGAGCTTATTAAGCTTGCAAATATGATTGTGCTGATGTCAAAATCACTGGCCTGCGCGGACAGGATAGCAACATTACTGAATACAAAGTCGTCAATGACGGAAGGTACATTTGATAAAGAATGGTCCGGTAATGCCTGCAGGGTTGACTTTGAAGACTGTTCATTAAGGTATGGAAATTCAAATGAAAAGGCCCTGGAGGGAATATCATTTTCAGTGATGCCGGGAGAGACTGTAGGGGTGATAGGAGGTACGGGTTCCGGAAAGACAACACTTATTAATCTTATATCAAGGTTTTATGATGTGTGTGACGGAAGTGTAAAGGTGGACGGTACAGATGTAAGGGACTACAGGTACAGTGCCCTGAGAAAAAGGATTGCAGTTGTACCGCAGAAATCAGTATTGATTTCGGGAAGCATAAGGAAAAATATGACGCTTGGCTCTGCAGGTATTTCAGATGATGATATTTATGATGCATTGAAAACAGCAGAGGCCTATGAGATAGTTAAGGGCAAGGACGGCGCACTGGATTATGAGGTGTCCCATGATGGAACAGATTTTTCGGGCGGTCAGAGACAGCGGCTGTGCATTGCAAGGGCACTTCTTAAGAAGCCGGGGATATTGATACTTGATGACAGCACATCTGCCCTTGATTATGCTACGGATGCGGCCCTCAGGAAAAATCTGAAAGAAATGAAAACGTCGCCTACGGTGTTTATTGTCTCACAGCGGACAGCATCAATAATGCACGCAGACAAGATAATAGTTCTGGATGAAGGCAGGACAGTAGGGCAGGGCACCCATGAAGAACTACTGGAAAGCTGCGCTGTCTACAGGGAAATATATGAGTCACAGAATTAAAGTAAGAGTATGAAAGATTTAAAAAAACTGCAGAAAAAAAATACGACAGGGGAAAATCTCAGAATCATAAGACGAATCCTGCATTATCTGCGCAGGTACATATTTTTCCTGATCACAGCATTTGTTTTTGCGGGGATATCCTCAGTACTGTCACTTTACCTTCCGGTGCTAACGGGAAGCGCTGTAGATCTTATTGTGACAAAGGGGCAGGTTGATTTTGAGGGGTTAAAACTTATACTGCTGGAGATGGCGGCCATAATCGCCCTGTGTGCCATATCACAGTGGATAACCAATGCCTGCAACAACCATGTGGCGTACAGCACGGTACGGGATATAAGAAACGATTCCATAAAAAAGATAAATTCGCTTTCTATTGCATACCATGACTCACACCGTACGGGAGAGACCGTGAACAGGGTGATTTCAGATGCGGATCAGTTTTCTGACGGACTGCTGCTGGGATTTACGCAGTTCTTCACTGGTCTCATCACTATAATAGGAACCCTTGTGATGATGCTTACCATAGACTTAAGGATCACTGTTTTAGTAGTGGTGATGACACCGCTTTCCATTCTTGTGGCTTCTTTCATTGCTTCATCATCCTTCAGGTTTTTTAAGGAGCAGTCGGAGAAGCGCGGTGAGCAGACATCGATCATTACTGAAATGATAGAGCAGGAAAAGCTAATGATAGCTTTCTTGGCAGAGGGGGAAGCAGCGGAAGCGTTTGAAGCAAATAATGAAGGGCTGGCAAAGGCTTCTTTAAGGGCAACATTTGTCTCATCCCTCACTAATCCGTCCACAAGGTTTATCAACAACATGATATATGCCTGTGTGGCTATATTTGGCGCATTACTTGTCATTGGCGGCGAAATGAGCGTTGGTGCACTGACCGCTTTTTTAGGATATGCAAATCAGTACACCAAGCCTTTTAATGAAATATCAGGGGTGGTTACGGAACTTCAGAATGCCCTTGCCTGTGCCGGACGTTTATTTGAACTTATAGATGAAAAAACGGATGAAGACAGTCGGGAGCTGCTCGCGGAGCTTTCCACAAAAGGTGACATAGAACTAAAGGATGTATCTTTTTCATACGATAAAAATAAGGAGCTGCTGAAAAATGTAAATATCCATGTGCATCCCGGGGAGAGATATGCGATAGTTGGCCCCACGGGCTGCGGCAAGACCACACTGATAAATCTGCTGATGCGTTTCTATGATGTGGATTCCGGAAAGATTATTATAGACGGTACTGATATAATGGATGTGGAAAAAAGCGCTCTTAGAAAAGAGTACGGCATGGTCCTTCAGGATACCTGGCTTAAGCCCGGAACCATCAGGGAGAATATAATCATGGGGAAGCCTGAAGCAGATGATGAGGAGATGGTACGGGCCTGCAGGAATTCCCACGCCCATTCATTTATAAAGCAGCTTGAGCACGGATATGATACGGTGATTGGTGAGGATGGCGGGGCACTGTCCCAGGGACAGAAGCAGCTTATATGTATATCCAGGGTGATGCTTACCCTTCCTCCTATGCTCATACTTGATGAAGCTACCAGCTCAATAGATACCAGGACAGAACTAAAGATACAGGATGCTTTTGCGGAGATGATGAAGGGGCGTACCAGCTTTATTGTGGCACACAGACTGTCTACCATTAAAAATGCTGACTGCATACTGGTCATGCGGGATGGCAATATAATAGAGCAGGGAAAACACAAGGAGCTGCTGTCGGCAGGCGGCTTTTATAAGACATTGTATACCAGTCAGTTTGCACATTAAAGGTAACTGAAAGAATTGTTAGTATGATAGATGTGATCGAAAAAGGAAAAAGCAGGGAACAGAGTGAGCCGGTAAACGATACGGAATATACGTTCCGTTATATCAGGGACGGGAAGTCGCCAAGGACCGGCCGCAATATAAGGGACAGCTTATACGGTGATATAAAGCCGGAGGTCGCAAAGAGCGGAATGACCGGTGCCGCTAGACCCGGACGCATGATAAAGCTTTACAGACCTATTATATTCAGTGTTGCTATCGTTATGATAGCCACCCTGCTGTACAGAAGGGCGATAAAGCTTGATACATCAGCACATACTGACAGTGTTATAGTAAGTATAGAACAAGCTGGAACATCACAAAGTCCTGACGGTGATGCAGAAGCGGATAATGCTTTAGGCAAGGCGGAGGTAACATTAAAGGAGCTTGGTTACTATATCTGCAAAGCTGAAACAGAGGGCAATATAACGGCACTGAATTATGATGCGGATGATCCGAAGGCCTACTGGAATCTGTATATGAACCGGGATGGCAGCAATTCGGGATATGTTTCCGACCTGGCTCGTGATGCAGCTCTTGACTACTGTATAAGGGATACACTTTATGGTATTGAGGCAGAAAAAAACGGCTTTACTCTTGGACGTGACGAACTTGCGGACGCAGAGTATGATGCTGAAAAAATGTATTCGGAATTAACAGAAAAGGCAAAAAAAAATACAGGACTAGATGAGAACCTGATGAAGGAAATGGTTGAAAGGGAGTATACGGCTCACGCTTATATGAGGTCCTTAGCTGAGAATGATGTGGAGAACGGTGATGCAGCAAACGTGCTTGAGGCGGTAACTAAATATTATGATATAGGCGGAAGCTATTATACAGACCTGCTGGGTAATTATTCCATAACGGTTAATGATGAATTGTGGAATAATGTCCGGGTGGGCTTTGTAACTATAAATAATGACTAAACGGAGGCACTATGAAAAAAGAGGAACTTAAGGGATTTTACGAGGGAACATGTACTGATGCATATGAGTATCTGGGAGCGCATGCGGGTAAGTCAGGGACTGTATTCAGGACCTATGCACCGGCTGCTTCCGGAGTGAATATATTCGGCGAGTTCAATTCCTGGCAGGAAGAGCCTATGACAAGGGATGGCAGAGGTATATGGAGCTTTGAGTCGAAAAAGGCAAAGCCGGGGATGATGTATAAGTATGTTATCTACGGTGCAAACGGTTATCGTATGGAACATGCTGATCCCTATGCCTTTGAGGCAGAGCTTCGTCCCGGAAGCGCATCAAAGATCAGTTCATCAAAGGGATTTGTTTTTGATGATGATGAGTGGATGAAAAAAAGGAGCCTCTGCATCGATGGTCCTATGGCTGTATATGAGATGCATATGGGAGCTTTTAAGAGGAATCCCAAGGATAAGGAAAACGGATGGTTTAACTACCGGGAACTTGCAAAGCCTGTTACGGAACATGTGAAAAAAAGCGGTTTTACGCATATTGAGCTTATGCCGCTTTGCGAGTATCCCTTTGACGGATCCTGGGGCTATCAGGTTACCGGCTTCTTTGCACCTACATGCAGGTATGGCAATTCCGATGACCTTAAGTATTTTATAAATGAATGCCATAAAGCCGGCATAGGTGTGATAATGGACTATGTGCCTGTACATTTTGCGGTGGATGATTTCGCGCTGAAGAGATATGATTCCACGCCCCTTTACGAAAATGAACAGATGGGCAGCCAGTGGGGAACCTGCATATTCAATCATGCCAGGGGCGAAGTTTCCAGCTTCCTTATGTCTGCAGCAAATTACTGGATAAAGGAATTCCACTTTGACGGATTGCGGACAGATGCTGTGAGCTGTCTTATATATAACGGTGGCGAGGAGAATCGCGGTGAGAATGGATCAGGACGTCATTTTATCAGGACTTTGAATAAGAAGCTTAAGGAAATGTATCCTGATGTGATCCTTTTTGCAGAAGACTCCTCATCATGGCAGGGAGGCGTAACAAAGCCTATAGAGGACGGAGGTCTTGGTTTTGACTACAAATGGGATATGGGATGGATGTATGACAGCTTGTATTTTATGGGGCTCGATCCTGAAGCAAGGACAAGGGAGTATCATAAGATGACTTTCTCAATGTGGTATTTCTATAATGAGCGTTTTATCCTTTCACTTTCACATGATGAAGTGGTGGGAGGACGCGGCACCATATTGAATAAGATCCCGGGAACCGAGGAAGAAAAGTTTGCACAGTTAAGGGCGTACTATGTTTATATGATGATGCATCCCGGTAAGAAGCTGCAGTTCATGGGAAATGAAGTCGGAGAAGAGACCGAGTGGAAAGAAAGCCGGGAAGTAGAATTTGATCTTTTAAAAAATGCCAGGAATAAAGGACTGTATGCGCTGCTCTGTGAACTGAATAAATTATATACGGAAAATCCCGCCTTTTATGAGGATGAATATGAGCCGGGTCAGTTCGAATGGCTGCACTGCGAACAGGATGGCAGGGTACTGTTCGTAATGAAGAGGAATGACAAAAAGGGTGGATATGCGGCAGTGCTTAATTTCTCGGATAAGGCTGTTGAAGATTTTGAGTTTACTGCGGTAAAGCTTCCGGAAGAGAAGGATGAGGAAAAATCTGATGCTCCTGATGAAAAAACAAAGAAAGCTAAAAAGGCTCCGAAGATAAAAGACGAAAAGTGGGAGCTTGTGGCAGATACCAACTGGAAAGCCTACGGTGGTACAAAAGCAAAGAAAGTGCAGAAGCTTAATTCAAAAGAAGGTATCATAAAAACGGATATTGACGCCTTCGAAGCAAGGATATATAAGGTGACTGCAAAATAATCAGATTATGATTAATTTGCTAAAAGTATCGTTCTGATTTACATGGATTGTGATAAAATAGCACTATGAATTTTGCTGATATCTCGATGGGAACAAAAGTACAGATTACTGTGAATAATGGCGGCGATATGCAGGCCAAGTTTGTTTCACGTGTCATGCAGTCCGGTAATAAGGGG
Organism: Lachnospiraceae bacterium; assembly: GCA_024689605.1. Next base: position 10,036 of record JAILDD010000170.1, on the reverse strand, counting down.
CTGCTTGTGATCCCTTTTATGCATAAAGGCGTCAGGGTGAATTTTGCGGGGGAAAACATACGTATCCATTTGCAGGCAACAGATGCTGAAGGGAATAACTGGACTTTTAAAAACTGTCACATTGCCACAGTCAGAAAAGACGGCCTGGTATATCACAGGATCGTAAGCTCTATGACTACCGGTATAGAGAACAGGCGTGGTGAGAAGCGTACCTATGTATGGCAGCCTGCAGTATTCAACATTGAGGGTGTTGTGGATCAGGTGTTCACTACACTTAAGGATGTGAGTCCCAGCGGTTTTGCTTTTGTAATGGATCCCAAAAAGCGTGTGCAGATCACCATGGGAACCGGGGTGACATGTACGTTTAACGACAGGGGCGGGCAGCAGATCCGCATGAAGGGTAAGATAATCCGCAAGGAGCGGACTGACCAGTATGTACTTTATGGCTGTCGTTCGCCGGAACAGAACCAGGAGATTATGGAATACCTGACACGCCTTTCACTTAAGAGGGACGAAAATGATAATGAACAGTATATGCCTAAATAATATGATTAACCAGCCGAAAGTTCTTTCTCGCACGCAAGCTTGCTTGCAGTGGGAGAAAAGGATTGTGGGAGTGCCCAGCACGGAACAATCCGTGTGAATCAAAAAAGATATTTGGGCAAGTTAATCATAATATACAGCAAAGTATGGAGGCTGAGCATGGCAGAATATCGTGAGAAAAAAAGGCTTATGTTTCTGGGACTGCCCTGGACATTTACTACTTATACGATAAAGGATGACCTTATCAGGATAGATGCAGGGGTTTTGAAGAAAACACAGAATGACTGCTATATGTACAAGGTGCAGGATGTGGAACTCATAAGATCCCTGGGGGAGAGAATGATGGGGCTCGGTACCGTGAAATGTTTTACGGGAGATACCACGGACAAGGAGCTGTATATCAGCCATGTAAAAAATGCTCAGCAGATAAAGGATTTTATCCTTGAGGCTTCCGAAAAGGCAAGGATAAAGAGACGTACTGTCAACATGCTGGATATCGGCAACGGCATAGATATAGATGCTGATGGTATGATGGACTCATGAGATGAGTGAAGAGAAGATTCTGACGGAAAAGGAAGCTGCCCTTTATATGGATGAGATATCCGCATCCGGAATGGTGCTGGGGCTGGACAGCATAAAAGAACTTTTAAGGCGGCTGGATGATCCGGAAAAGTCGCTTAAGTTTGTGCATATAGCAGGAACCAACGGAAAGGGCTCCGTACTTGCATATACTTCAACAGTTCTGAAGACCGCCGGCTATAAAACCGGCAGGTTTTTTTCACCGCATATCGCATTCCCAAGAGAAAAGATACAGATAAACGGACGGCCTATATCAAAAAAGGACTTCTGCCGGATACTGACATCTGTTAAGAAGGCCTCTGATGAAATGGTTTCGGATGGCCTGGGAAGACCAACGCTTTTTGAAACGGAAAACGCAGTGGCAATGCTTTATTTCAGAGAAAAAGGCTGTGACATTGTTGTGGCTGAGTGCGGACTCGGCGGCAGGGATGATGCTACAAATGTTATTCCGGCGCCCCTGGTTGCTGCTTTTTCTCATATAGACCTGGACCACAAAAGGATACTGGGAGATTCCCTGGAGGCGATAGCCGGCTGCAAGAGTGCAATAATAAAAGAAGGAACTTCGGTAGTGAGCGGCATCCAGTATGATGCCGTAAAATATGTGCTTTCCGAAAGATGCAGGGAAAAAGGAGCGGATATTTATTTTGCTGCGCCTGAAAAGATCCGGTATTCCATAAAAAAGCAGAGATTTGATGTTGCTGATCATAAAGGATTGGCCATAAGTCTTGCGGGAATCAATCAGCCTGAAAATGCAGCGGTTGCAGTGCGGGTTCTTGATGTCCTTTCCGATAAAGGCTTTAAAATATCGGATAAAGCGCTGAGGTCAGGACTTGAATCAACTGAGTGGTTTGGCCGTTTTACCATACTGGGCAGGAAACCCTATGTGATAGTGGACGGTGCGCATAATCCGGACGCAGCCCAAAGATTTAAGGAATCGCTGGAGACGTATTTTCCCGGCGGGAAAGCCGTATTCATACTGGGGGTTCTTAAAGACAAGGAATATGATAAAATATTAAGGATTTTGTCGGAGTGTGCGGCAGGTATCATAACCGTGACACCGCCTGAAAATGAGAGGGCACTTCCGGCATATGAGCTGGCTAAGGAGGCGTGCAGCTATATCGGTAATGTGACTGCGGCAGACAGTATTGAGGAAGCACTCGAAACAGCCTGCCTTTTGTCGGAAATGAACGGCGGTTGTCCCATAGCTGCAACCGGGTCACTGTCCTGGCTTTGGAGATTTAAGACGGCTTACGAAAAATAGCTGTCACTTTGGAGGAATAAAATGGTAGATGAAAAGAAAGCTGCTGAGGCAGTGAAGCTTTTGCTGGAAGCGATAGGGGAGGATCCTGAAAGAGACGGATTAAAAGAAACCCCATGCCGTGTGGCGAGGATGTATACAGAACTGGTATCCGGGATGGATGATGATCCCCACGCTCATCTGAGCCGTGTCTTCGAATTGGATTCAAAAGGCGTGGTACTTGAGCGGGATATTCCCTTTTATTCCCTCTGCGAACACCATATGCTGCCTTTCTTCGGAACTGTGCATATAGCCTATATTCCGGATGGAAGGGTGACAGGTATCAGCAAACTTGCGCGTACCGTGGAGGTTTATGCAAAGCGCCTGCAGATACAGGAACATATGACGGCTCAGATTGCAGATGCGATAATGGGAGACGGTGAACTTGCGCCGAAAGGCGTTATGGTCATTATAAGCGCAGAGCATATGTGCATGACCATGCGCGGCGTAAAAAAGCCCGGAACACGAACTGTTACTATCGAAAAGCGCGGGCTTTTTAAGGATGATGAAAAAATCTGCACAGAGGTAATGGAACTGTTAAAAGTCTGAGGTATAGTACGATGAAGATATGGGGCGTGCTGAATGTAACACCCGATTCCTTTTCGGACGGCGGGAAGTTTGCACTGACGGATATGGCTGCAGACCATGCTGAAAAAATGCTTGAAGAGGGTGCGGATATAATAGATATCGGCGGTGAATCCACAAGGCCGGGGGCGGGAATTGTCTCTGCAGAAGAAGAGATAAAAAGAGTTGTGCCGGTAATAGAGACCATAAGAAAGAAAATCCCGTCTGCCGTTATTTCCATTGATACGTATAAAGCAAAAACCGCAAAGGCTGCTCTTGATGCCGGTGCGGATATAGTAAACGATATTTCTGCAGCTGCAGATCCGGAGATGATACCGTTAGTTGCTGAGAGAAAATGCAGGTATTGCCTTTCTCATAATCCTTCTGCTGTGTTTGACGGCACTACAGGTCTTATTAAGAATCTTAATGAACGCAAAAAAGATGTGAATATACAGACTGTGTCTGAGGAACTGGCTGCTAAGGCAGGTGAATTGCTGGAGGCAGGGGTTTGGCACGAAAATATCATACTTGATCCGGGGATTGGATTCGGCATGGATACAAATGAATGCCTGTCTTTGATAAAGCATACTGCTGAGCTGAAAAAAGAAGGGTTTCCTGTTCTGCTTGGCGTTTCCAGAAAATCGGTTATAGGAAATACGCTGGGACTTCCCGTGGACGAACGGCTGGAAGGTACTCTTGCTCTTACTGCATATGCATTTATGCAGAATATAGATTACGTCAGGGTTCATGACGTAAAGGAAAATTACAGGGTCATAAAGATGCTGGAAGCTGTAATGGCTGAACATATGCCGGAATAGTATCAAGAAGGATTTAAAAGCTTGGACGAGATAAGAATAGAAAATTTAAAAGTATTTGCAAACCATGGCGTTCTTCAGAGCGAAAAAAAGGAGGGTCAGTATTTTTATATCAATGCTGTAATTGAGATCCCTTTGGGGCGGGCCGGAAGAACAGATGATCTGAATGATACAGTGAGTTATGCGGAAATTTGTGAAGTCCTGGTAAAGGAAATGCAGGCACAGAGCTATGATCTTATAGAAGCGGCAACAATGCATCTGATAGTCCGGCTTCTGAATGACTACAGGATGATAAAACGCATTACCATAGAGATGAGAAAGCCTGATGCTCCGATCAATGCAAGCTTTGGATCGGTGTCTGTGAAAATGAGCCGTGGAAGGCATAAGGTTTTCATAGCTTATGGTTCAAGCATGGAATATGAAAAAGATGGCCGGATTCTTGAAAGTCCGGAAATAATAGAAGGCGCTGTAAAGCAGCTTTCCGCTGATCCTGAGATAGAGATAATAAAAAAGTCTGCAGACATCGTTACGGAACCCTACGGCGGTGTGGCAAAGAATAAATTCTACAACGGAGTGCTTTTGGCTGAGACATTTTATGAGCCGGAGGAACTCCTTGACTGTCTGCATTCCGTTGAGAAGAGTTTTGGAAGAACCCGTGATATTCATTGGGGTGACAGAACCCTGGACCTGGATATCATATATTATGACCATGATGTGATCGATACGGACAGGCTGTTGGTTCCCCATCCGGATATGCAGAACAGGGAGTTTGTGCTGGAGCCGTTAAAGGAGCTGGCGCCGGATATGGTCCATCCAATCCTGCATATGACAACGGAACAGTTGTTGAAAATAATGAAAAAATGCAAATAAAATACATTTTTTTTGTGGAAAAATATTAAAAAATGTGGTAAAGTGAAAATAGGTATCTGTTTTTTATAGCATGAAGGCTGAAGCGGAAGTTTTCAGCTGTGCTGGGCGCAAATGTATCCATGGAAGGAGGAGCCGCTTATGAATATATCACCTATTAATGCCAGTTCGCCGGCTGTTACCCCGACTTTTATAAAAGGCGGTAATGCGGCTGAGCTTAATAAGCCGGTTACACAGGCTGAAAAGCCGGAAAGGAATCCCGAATCTGGCAGGGAGTTAAAGACCGATAAGTCAGCGGAAAGGGCTGCGGCACTGAACAAGGATGTGGTGTCTGTTTCCGAAGACGGTGATACCGTAGAGGTTGATAAGGCTGCGGCTGAGCTTTCTGCGGGGGGCATTGTAATTGACAAAGGCGCTAAGAATGATGCAGTGACTGAAACCGACGATAAAGAAAAGGCTGATGAAACAGGTAAGACTGCTGAAATAAAGGCTGCCTATGAAAATGCTGCTTCTGATGACTCAAAAGCCGAAATGCTTCGCAGGGCTAACGAGGAACGTGCCGAGAGACGTTCTGAGATCCGTGAAGAGATCAAAGAGAATGAGGAAGACAGAGAGGCTGCTGAGGTATCAATGACCGGCTTAAGTGACAGCAGGCTGGAGCAGCTTTACAGGGACGGCATAGTATCCAAACAGGATTATGATAAGGCAGTCGAGTCCAGGGAAAGCGAGATAGGGGCGAAGCAGGATGAGAATGAAGCCTTTTCGAAAGATATGATGAATGGCGTAAAAGCTGCCAGGGAAAATGAAGAAACCGAGGCAATGATAAATAGTGCCTTTGGTCCCGATTCAAAGGATTCAAAGCTTCAGAAGGAATGGGTAGAGGGCATGATGAATGTGGAACAGGCAGAGCAGAATGCCCGTGAAGGTTCCGTAGAAGTACAGATTCAGGTGGCTGCCGGTAATTAAGATGTCAGAATATGAACCTGATCATCATAATAATGAATTAGTGATATGTTACGAGTAGGGCGGTATTTCGCCCTACTCGATTTACGTGGGCGTGGATAATTTCAATGCAGAATGAGGATTGCGTTATGGGATGCATTGCAGTGATAACCGCAAGAGGCGGCTCAAAGAGAATAAAAGGAAAGAATATACGTGATTTCTGCGGAAAACCAATAATCTGCTATTCAATAGAGGCTGCATTGGAGAGCAGATTATTTGATGAAGTGATGGTCAGTACCGACAGTAAGGAGATAGCGGAAATTGCAGAAAATGCCGGTGCTCAGATTCCTTTTATGCGCAGTGAAACAACTTCAGGGGATCATGCAACTACGGCTGATGTGTTGAAGGAAGTCCTTATTAATTACGAAGAACAGGGCAGGAGCTTCAGCGAGCTTTGCTGCATTTATCCCACGGCACCTTTTGTTACAGCAGGAAAACTGAAGGCGGCATATGAACTGCTGGTGTCCTCGGATGCGGATGGTGTCATGCCTGTTGTGAGGTTTTCATTCCCTCCCCAGAGAGCAAATGTCATAAGGGATGGAAAACTCGTATACCAGTATCCGGAATTCCGTACTGCCCGGTCTCAGGATCTGGAGCCGGTTTATCATGACTGCGGGCAGTTTTATTTTTACAAAGTCAGAGGAACAGAATTTAATGTTGAGACCTACGCGCCCCTTATTGTTCCGGAAACTGAGGTTCAGGATATAGATAATGAGGATGACTGGGTCATTGCCGAGATGAAATACAGAAGTATGCTGAGGGTGTAATGGTTCAGAACCCATAAGTTCTGAACTGTTACCTGGGGGATTTTATGGCACAGAAAAAAAGTAAAACCGAAAAAAAGCCGGCGGCAGAAAAGGTAGTTAAAGACAGGGACAAAAGCGCTGCCTCGATACTTGATGCGGCAAAAAATATGATATCAGTTCCTGCATCTGCATCCATCTACGGGCACGTACATATGAGGCCCTATGATAAGATTTCGGGCTTTGATGTAAGGCCCGGTTTTTATGAGATAAACGGTGCGACAGCTATTCCCAGCGGTGTTAATTTCACTATTTTTTCTAATCAGGCAACATACTGTGAGCTGCTTCTGTATAAGCGGGAAGCAGATGAGCCCTATGCTGTTCTTCCCTTTCCGGAAAAATACCGTATAGGCAATGTCTGGTCAATGATAGTTTTTGATCTTGATATTGAGGAATTCGAATACGCATACCGTTTTGACGGACCCTATGATCCGAAGAAGGGGCTGCTTTTTGATAAAAACAATGTGGTGCTGGATCCCTATGCCAGGGCGGTGACTGGCCAGAGCAAGTGGGGGTCCCATAATGTGGGATTATATAAGGGACGTGTTGTCAGGAATGATTTTGACTGGGGAGTACAGGGCAACTCTGCTAACCAGATGGAGGACCTGATAATATATGAAATGCACGTAAGGGGATTTACCCAGGCAGGATCTTCAGGTGTCGAGCATCACGGAACCTTTGAAGGCATAATGGAAAAGCTTCCGTACCTTGAGCGTTTAGGTGTTACTGCTCTTGAGCTTATGCCTGTATTTGAATTTGATGAGACACTTCCTCACAGGGATTTTTACGGCAGGGAGCTTATAGACTACTGGGGATATAATACGGTCTGCTTCTTTGCGCCTAATACCAGCTATGCGGCGGATACCGAGTATAATAGGGAAGGCACAGAGCTTAAGAAACTTGTAAAAGCCTGCCATGAACACGGAATAGATGTGCTCCTGGATGTGGTTTTCAACCATACTGCTGAAGGGGATGAGAGAGGACCGTCATTCAGCTTTAAAGGCATTGATAATAATATATATTACATGCTTACGCCGGATGGAAAGTATTACAACTTCAGCGGCTGCGGAAATACCTTAAACTGCAACCATCCTATCGTACAGCGTCTTATCATGGACTGCTTAAGATACTGGGTGACTGTTTACCATGTGGACGGTTTCAGATTCGATCTTGCAACCATACTTGGAAGAAACGAGGACGGTACGCCTATGAGCAAGCCGCCTCTGCTGCAGGGACTTGCTTTTGATCCCATACTCGGAGGCGTAAAGCTTATAGCTGAGGCCTGGGATGCGGGAGGTCTCTACCAGGTAGGATCTTTCCCTTCATGGAACAGATGGGCGGAATGGAACGGAAGATACCGTGATGACATGAGGTCCTTCTTAAAGGGTGATAACGGTTATGCGGCAGCAGCGGCCTGCAGGATAATGGGATCTCCTGACATGTACCTTCCTGAAAACAGGGGAGCGGCGGCGTCGGTTAACTTTCTGACCTGCCATGACGGTTTTACCCTTCACGATCTGTATGCCTATGACAGGAAGCATAATGAAGAGAACAACTGGGACAATACTGACGGAGCGGATGACAACAGGAGCTGGAACTGCGGCGTAGAAGGAGAAACTGCGGATCCTGAGATAAACAAGCTGCGCAAACGAATGGTGATGAATGCGGCGGCTGTGCTTTTCTGCAGCAGAGGAACGCCTATGTTCTATATGGGGGATGAGTTCGGCAATTCCCAGGGAGGAAATAATAACGCTTACTGTCAGGACAATTTTATTTCCTGGCTTAACTGGGAAGATTTAAGCAGAAACAGTGAGCTGTTTGATTTCTTCAAGTATATGATAAAGTTCCGTAAGACCCATGACTGCATCAGAAAAAAGTGCAGGAACGGAGCTTTTGGTTATCCTGAGATGTCCAACCACGGGACAAAACCCTGGGATGGAAATTATGCGGATGACTCCCATTATATCGGTGTTATGTTTGCCGGTGAAAACAAAAAAACGCAGGAATCCCAGGTGGTATATCTTGCGATCAATTCATACTGGGAACCTCTTACTGTAAGGCTTCCGGCGCTGCCTGCGGAGTCCGGCTACAGCTGGAGACGGGTAGTGGACACATATGAACGGGATCCCATGGCTGGATGGATGGATGATGAGATGGAAGAAATGGAAACCGGCAGGAAGCACTCAGATGAATACCGCATAATGGAACGAAGCGTGATCATTTTCGAGGCAGTAAAAAGATAAAGGAGCGGGGATATGAAGTGGCTTAAATTCAGGATAGAGACGACAGAAGAAGCAGAGGACATCCTTATATCGGATCTGTATGACTGCGGACTGGAAGGTGCACAGATAGAGGACAAGCAGCCGCTTAGTGCTCTTGACAAGGAGAGGATGTTTGTGGATATCCTTCCGGATGTGCTTCCGGATGACGGGAAGGCTTATCTGAGTTTCTTTGTGGAGGCGCCTGCAGGCGATGAGGAGAAGAAGAATCTTACTGATGAGACTCTTGCCAAGATAAAGGAAGTGCTTGATGATAATGCGGCATTCTTTGATATAGGCGCAGGAAAAGTGGAGATATCGGAGACGGAAGACATAGACTGGATCAATAACTGGAAGCAGTATTTCCATCAGTTTTATGTTGATGATATTCTTGTGATCCCGTCCTGGGAAACTGCATCAGAGGAAGATAAAGACAGGATGATACTGCATATCGATCCGGGTACTGCTTTCGGAACCGGAATGCACGAGACTACCCAGCTTTGTATCAGACAGTTAAGGAAATATGTGAACAGCAGTACGACACTGCTGGACGTGGGAACCGGAAGCGGTATTCTTGGAATCCTTTCCCTTATGTTCGGTGCAAAAAAGGTGACGGGAACCGATCTGGATGAATGTGCTATAGCTGCGGTTGCGGATAATCTGGAACAGAACAATGTTGATAAGAATGATTTTGATCTTATCATCGGAAATGTTATCGGTGATGAAAATGTATGTGAAAGTGTGCTGGATAGCAACAACGGCAGCCGCTTTGATATAGTAAGCGCAAATATACTGGCTGATGTACTGGTGCCGCTGGCACCCGTCGTGGTTCGTTTTATAAAAAAGAACGGTGTATTTATCACATCAGGAATTATTGATGGGAAAGAAGACCTGGTGGCTGAAACCATGAAGGCTAACGGCTTTGATGTGGTTGATATTTCAGCTCAGGGAGAATGGCACAGTGTGACGGGAATTTACAAAGGATAGATCAGAAAAATGCAGCATTTTTTTACGGCCCTGGAAAACATCAACGGTCATGAGATAATGATCCGGGGTGAGGATGTTAACCATATAAAGAATGTGCTTCGCATGAAGGCCGGGGAAGAGATTAGCGTAAGTAACGGCGTTGATGATAATGAGTACAGGGCGGAAATAGTCAGTATCCGGGAAGATGAAGTTATCTGCAGGCTTATGTTCATAAAGGAAGCAGGTGTGGAGCTGCCGGCGGAAATCGTCCTGTTTCAGGGACTGCCAAAGTCCGATAAGATGGATTTGATAGTTCAGAAGGCAGTTGAGCTTGGAGCTTCC
>JAILDD010000190.1 GCA_024689605.1 Lachnospiraceae bacterium | reverse complement strand
GATAATTCCTTTGATACATTGGCATTGTCAAGAATATCCGTATCACAGTCCTCATCATACAGAGCTCCCTTAAATAAAAGCTTTTCTGTTTTAGTAAGCTTTGAGAGAGTTTTAACCTTATGTCCAGCCTTGATCTTCATCATCTTCGAGAATGCCTCAGATGACAGAAAAGTTTCGGCGGGCACCCTATAGGACTCCCCTTCCCTGAATATTAAAAAACCCATATTTGAAAAGAAAGCATGAAGATCGCCTGCCGCCTCAGAATAACTAACATGCATAGGCAGCTCCCCCGGATTCTCAGCAAGCTGTTTTACGCTGATTATCATTTTGGAAGCGATCCCGTTGCGCCTGAATTTTTCAGCTACATAGATATAATCAAGTATCAGTGCTCCGCCCAGAAAATCAAAAAGGCAGACGCCACAAGCGGTACCGTCTGCAATTGCACCCACACATAACTGATAGTCGTCAAGGGATTGGCCCGGCATAAGAGGCTCAAAATACTCGACGTTTTCTTTTGCTATTCTTGTAATTATGATTTTCATTTTTCTCCCCCCGTTTCTAAAAATGTGTTCATATCATGTATAGCTCGCCTCCAGTACTTTTCTCCCACCGCAGGCAAGCTTTCGTGTGAGAAAGTACTTTCGGCTGATGAATCATATTATCCGCAGAACGGATTGTACTTCTTTTCATGTCCTATGGTGGTATCACCGTTATGCCCCGGATAAACTATTGTCTCATCCGGCAGCACAAAAAGCCTTTCCTTTATGCTTCTTACAAGGGTACTCATGCTTCCGGTAGGGAAATCAGAACGCCCTACGGATTCCTCGAAAAGAGTATCGCCGGAAAAAAGAACACCGGCAGACTTAAAATAAAAACAGCACCCTCCGACGGTATGTCCCGGAGTTGCTATTACCTGACAGGAAAAGCCGTCCTTTTCCTCATCACTTATTTCCATTCCATCTTTACTGAAGGTAAGCCACTGTCCGTCGCTTACATATCCATCCGGCCTGAATGTGATCGGTTCCCCGCAAAAGCCCAGGGATACATTCTGAGACGGATTCATGATCAGATCCTTTTCCTTATCAAGGCAGTAAGCTTTTGCACCGGTCTTTTCACAGAGGGCTGCTGCCCCGGTCATATGGTCGAAATGCCCGTGTGTCAGAAGCACTGCCGCCAGCTTTATTCCCATCTCTTCGAGCTTGTCAGCTATGAAGCCGCCTCTGTCCGCAGGGTCGATAAATACTCCCGTACCGTTACTGTCATATATGCAGTAACAGTTGGTTCCTACCATTCCGAGAGTCATGCCCGTTACTTTGTAATCTGCACTGTTCATTCGTCCCCCCCTCAATTGCCTTTTCTACTCAGGCCTCTTAACATCTATTACGCTCTTTGTATTCCTGAGCCTTGTTGCGATCATGCTCACTTCGTCACGGCTGGAAACCTCGAATGAAATGTTCATAGTGGCCATGCCTCTGGCATTCGTCTTAGTAGTAAGTGCCTGTATATCTATGTCGCTGTCTGACATAACCCTTGAAATATCTGCTAAAAGCCCCGACCGGTTCTCCGCATATACAAGAAGCTCTACCATATACCTGCTGCCCGGGGATGTAGCTGCATCAAGCTCCCACTCAGCCTCCACCAGTCTTTCCACCTCATTATCAGGAATGGTAAGTATGTTTACGCAATCCTTCCTGTGGATAGTCACGCCTCTGCCTCTTGTCACATAGCCGATGATATCATCCCCCGGCAGCGGCGTGCAGCATTTAGGAAATCTTATGGCCACATTTCCTGCACCTTTCACTATGATGCTGTTGCCCGCAATCGAACCGGACTTGCGTGTTACGCTTGATTTCTGCTCCTTTTCGCTGATCTCCTCCAGTATATCCTCATCTGACGGCACGGCCTTTTTATCATAGCCGCTTACTTCGATCAGCTTGTTGACTATCTGTCCTTCCTTCAGCGCACCGTGACCGATTGCAGCCAGTATATTGTCCCAGTCTTTGAAACCGTATTTCTTCAGGAGATGAGCCTCATATTCAGGCTTAAGCAGATCTGAAGGTTCTATGTTCCTGGACTTGAAATAAGCCTGGAGCATATCCCTTCCTTTTTCGATATTTTCTTCCTTGAACTCATTCCTGAACCACTGTGTTATCTTGGTCTTGGCCTGGGTGGATTTAACGATATTCAGCCAGTCCCTGCTGGGTCCCCTGGCATTGGCCGACTGCATGATCTCTATCACATCGCCGTTTTTTATCTCGTAGTTTATGGTCACCAGCTTTCCGTTTACTCTGGCACCCATCATATGGTTGCCTATATCAGAATGTATGCTGTAAGCAAAATCAATAGGCGTGGAACCTGCCGGAAGATTCTTAACGTCCCCAGTAGGTGTAAAGCAGTATACACTGTCTGAAAAAAGGTTCAGGTCATTCTTCAGCAGGCTCATGAACTCCTTGCTGTCGCCCATGTCCTTCTGCCACTCAAGTATCTGCTGCAGCCAGTTGAGCTTTTCCTCTTCCTGTAGCTCCGGTTTCTTCCCGTCTGAAGACTCCTTGTATTTCCAGTGGGCCGCAATACCGTATTCCGCAGTGCGGTGCATCTCGTATGTACGGATCTGGATTTCAAATGGTACACCGTTTGTGCCCGCAAGAGTCGTATGAAGAGACTGGTACATGTTCGCCTTGGGAACAGCTATATAATCCTTAAACCTGCCGGGAATAGGCTTATACATCTCATGTATGACTCCCAGGGCAGCATAGCAGTCCCTTACGCTGGCAACAATTATGCGAACCGCAAAAAGATCATATATCTGATCCAGCGTCTTATTCTGGTTTTTCATTTTTTTGTAAATACTGAAGAAATGCTTGGCCCTGCCGTCGATCTTGGCAGATATGCCCGCATCGCTGATATGCTTTGTGACCTCATTAACTATTTCCTGAACCACTCTCTCGCGTTCAGACTTTCTCTCCGCTATCATCACGGACAGCCTGTGGTAAAAATCCGGCTCAAGATACTTAAGGCAGAGATCTTCCAGCTCGACTTTGATCTTGGAAATACCTAGACGCTGTGCTATTGGAGCATAGATATCAAGGGTTTCTCGTGCGATTTCTTTCTGCTTTTCAGGAGTATGGTATGAAAGCGTCCTCATATTGTGCAGGCGGTCCGCAAGCTTTATCATGATGACGCGTATGTCCCTTGCCATTGCAAGAAACATCTTTCTTAGATTCCTCGCCTGCAGTTCCACTTTATCGGAGCTGTACTGGATCTGCGAGAGCTTGGTCACACCGTCAACAAGGAAAGCGACTTCCTCACCGAAGCTTTCCGTAAGCTCTTCTTTGGTCATGACGGTGTCTTCCACCACATCATGAAGAAGACCTGCCGCTATGGTCTCTTTGTCCATTTCCATTTCGGCAAGTATTATTCCCACACACAGGGGATGGATTATGTACGGCTCTCCGGATTTTCTTTTCTGATCTTTATGAAAACGGCA
>JAILDD010000097.1 GCA_024689605.1 Lachnospiraceae bacterium | reverse complement strand
TTAAAGCCGGGATTTATAGTCTGCGACGAGCCTGTTTCCGCCCTGGATGTTTCCATACAGGCCCAGGTAATAAATATGTTTGATGAGCTTCAGGAAAAGCTGGGTCTTACGTATCTTTTCATAGCCCATGACCTGCTGGTTGTCCGGCACATAAGTGACAGGATAGCGGTAATGTATTTGGGCAGGATGGTGGAGCTTGCAGATGCGGAAGAGATTTATGATCATCCGCTGCATCCATATTCAAGATCGCTTATTTCTGCCGTTCCGGTTCCTGACCCGAAGACTGCCAGGGAGAATAAGAGGATAGTACTTTCAGGCGATATACCGAGTCCGCTGAATGCACCCAGCGGATGTCCTTTCAGGACGAGATGTCCTCATGCATGCGATAAATGTGCTGAATCCATGCCGGAGCTTAAGGACATGGGAAGCGGGCATTTTGTAGCCTGTCATCTGGTAGAAGAGGGGAAAATCTGATAATATATTTTAAGCCGTTAAGTGCGGCAGAAGGAGGAAAATTATGAAAAAGAGATTTTTGGCAATGGCTTTGACCGGAGTCATGGCTGTAACAGCTCTTACAGCCTGCGAATCAACACCGGGCGGCAGCACATCTTCAGATAGTGCCCTCAATGTATGTATCGGTTCCGAACCTGATACTATTGATCCTGCGCTTAATTCTGCTGTAGATGGTGCAACACTTCTGGTACACCTGTTCTCAGGTCTTTCCAAATGGGAGATGAATGATAGCGGCGTTCTGGAGCTGGTTCCCGATGCTGCTGTAGAGCTTCCGGAAGGTGTGGAGAATGCTGATGGTACTATAACTTACACCTACACACTTCGGGACGGACTTAAGTGGTCTGACGGCCAGGATTTAAAGGCTTCTGATTTCGTATTTGCATGGAACCGTGCAGCGTCTGCAGAGCTTGCTGCTGATTATGGTTACATGTTTGAGGTTGTTGACGGTTATGATGAGGTAGCTGATGTTAATGAAGACGGAACACCTGTAAATCCTGATGCAACGCTTAATGTACAGGCTCCCGATGACAAGACTATTGTTGTTACGCTTTCCAATCCCATACCGTACTGGAATGAGCTTTTAGCTTTTCCTACATATTTCCCCGTACGTGAGGATGTAGTATCTAACGAAGCATGGGCAACAGATCCTTCCACATACGTGTGCAACGGACCTTACAAAATGGCAGCATGGGAACACAACAGTCTGATCACTCTTGAAAAGAATGATTCCTTCGTTGATGCAGACAAGATATCCATGAATACCATCAATTTTTACCTTTCCGATGACCAGAACAATATGCTGACCAACTTCAAGAACGGTGACTGGCAGTTTATTGATGATATTCCTACAAATGAGATTGCAAGTGTTAAGGATGAGTACAAGGATCAGTTCGTTATTGCAGGTCAGCTTGGTACATACTATGTATGCTGGAATGTAAATGAGGATATCCTTCCTGCAGGAAGTCCTTATGCAGATGATGAGAACGCTAAGGCTGAGATCCGCAGGGCAGTAGGTCTTCTCTTTGACCGTAACTATATCGTAAATGATGTTGCACAGGGCGGCGAGCTCCCGGCATCTTCATTTGTATCAATGGGACTTACGGATGCCGATGGCAGCCAGTTCTATAAGAATGTTGGCGTAAGCAGCGATTTCGACGGATATTACAATGTATCTGCAGATGCTTATACTGATAATTTCAATGAGGCTGTTGAGACCTTAAAGAAGTACTATACATACGATGAGACTGCAGGTAAATTTACAGATTTCCCTGTACTTACATATATCTATAATACAAGCGAAGGCCACAAGGCTATCGGTGAGTACCTGCAGAATGCTATGGCAGGCATCGGAATCACAATGAATCTTGAGAACCAGGAGTGGGCTACCTTCCTTAACACACGTAAGGACGGCGCGTATTCAATAGCACGTAACGGCTGGGTTGCTGACTACAACGATCCCATCTGCTACTTAGATATGTGGACCACAGATTCCGGTAACAATGATGTACAGTTCGGCCGGGGTGCACATGCTGATGCTGCAGTTTACAGCATAGACCTTACACCTTACGGTTTTGATACAAAGGTTGAGAACGGCACATGGGCTGAGACTTATGATGTGCTTATTTCTTCCATCAAGTCCTGCACCGATAACGATACCCGCTACAAGATGATGCATGAAGCAGAGGATATGATAATGAGCACAGGCTGCATCTGCCCTCTGTATTTCTATACGGATATGTACCTGCTTTCCGACAGTGTAGACGGATTCTTCACGAACCCTCTCGGATATAAGTATTTCATGTACACATCCATTAAATAAGACACAGTTCAAATGATTTTCCGGCACCCTTCGTGATATGCGGAGGGTGCTTTTTTATTGAAAAATCATCCTATATTCTGTAAACTATAAGCTATGAGAGAAGAACTGAAAAACTATGTCAAAAATACTGAAAAGATCCGAATGCTTACTTCTGCCAAGCTTAAAGATATAGCGGCGGCAGATGATTATGGCATGGTTTTGCAGGACAACTATCTTATCATCAGCAGACTGGCTGAAGAAAACAAGGAAATTCTTTCAAAATATTTTTATCCGTATCTGTCTCCGGATGCTGTTTTCGATAGTGATATCATAGAGTCCTTCGGTCAGCTGGAAGATTCCCTTCAGGATTCCATAAAAATCGATCACCTTGATCCCTTCATGCATGCCAAGCTTTCCGGTGTCATACTGGATCTGGCCGAAAAGAGGAATGTTTCTCCTGATGAGCTGATATTGCAGCTGGACAGGGAAGTTACTTCCTGTTATTTCATGGTATTTATTACAAAAAAAATCTATAACAGGCCGGATATCTCTGAATATTACAGGCAGAGAGGATTAAAGGCCGGTAAAAAACTGCTGGAATACCTGCCACCGGAAAACTTTGATACATTGAATAATGACAGCAGGAGCATAGTGATAGTAAATTCCAGATATGTGACGGTGCTTTACGAAGGCAGGTCTCTGACGGGAGAGGAACGGACATGGATGCTTGACAGGCTGGCAGAGTCGCTTAAGCTTGCAGATGATCCTTATTATCAGAGGGAGATGCCTGAGTATGACTGGAAACTTCATATTCAGCGTATATACTACTATTATGCGCTGAGCCTTGATAATAATAATGAGGCAGGTTTTGATTCTGACCAGCTTAAGCTGATATGCAGACGGATGAAGGAACTGGATGAATTATGGCATGCTGACAGGCAATGGTTTTCGGCACAGATGGATGAAAATATGCTGAAATTCCTGCTGCTTCGTGCAGAACACTTAAGCGGTGAACTGACCGGAAGGGAATATCGTAGTGAACTTCTGAAAATGTACGAACAGCGTAATGTGAGAGCTGAAAAAGACTGGGATGATCTGGCACTGTTCCTTTGGTGCCCCACGGACTATATACTGTCTTTAAAAAATGAGCGTCTTTCCGAAAGGGATAAATATTATATTGAGCGTTTTTATCTGAATACCCTGGATTATGCGCATCAGTCATCAGGAAGCTTTTTAAACAGTGACCTGCTGGACTGCCTTGCAAGGCAGATGTATGATTTCATGGAAATACCGGGGGGCAGGAGCTTTGAAAGCATGGGTCTGGGATATCTTGCCGCGGTCCATACGCCTACATATGTACACAGTATCATGGTGGGACAGATTGCCCGGTGTATCGCAGGACACCTTCTGCGTAAAGGAGCAGGACTTTTTGATGGCATTGAAAAATCCGGAAATCCCCAGGAAATACTGTCCTTTGTTTATAATGCAGGGCTCTGTCATGATTTTGGTAAGATTATGTTTGCAGATACGATAATGGTATACGGTAGAAATCTTATGGATGAGGAATACGAACTTTTAAAGCTTCATTCTGATATGGGGGCCTGCATGCTTGAAAAGCATGCAACAACGGCAAAATATGCCAATGTGGCCCGTTACCACCATCTATGGTATGACGGAAGCAGCGGATATCCTAAAGCTGATATATCGGCTCTGCCTGAAAAAGCCGTGATCGACATTGTTGCTTGTGCTGACGGACTTGATGCTGCTACAGACAGGGTCGGCCGTTCATACAGCAAGGGAAAGTCACTGGAAGAATTTATCGGTGAGCTTAAGGCCGGGGCTGGGACAAGATATGCGCCATACCTGGCAGAACTCTTTGAAGAAGAAGCTGTTCGCAGGGATGTGGAGTATCTGATGCAGCAGGGTCGGCGTGACAGCTATTCAAGAGCATATCAGATGATAAGAGATTTTACGGAACAGAGCATTCTCTACGGTGAAAATCTATGATAAAGGCAGATGTGCTGAAAACTGAACTGGATGCTTATGTGCAGCGTATCAGGAAGATACGCCTGCTTTCTGTCGCTCATCCTTCAGGTGTGGGCACGGGAGAAGGATACAGCAGGGAACTTAAGCTTAAATCAAAAGAAATAGGTGCTCTTGCAAATGACAATAAGCGGATGCTTAAAAATGTTTTATATCCGCTGCTGGAAAATACCGCCCTTCTGAATGCAGATCTACAGGATGTTCTCGGTGAATTCTGTGATTTTCTTCTGAAACCCTGGCCCCAGGAGGAACTGGATATTTCCCTTCTGTATCTTGTTTCGGAAAAATTATATAAGGATGCTGTCAAGAAAAAAGATGATGATCTCATAATCAGTTGGGGGCGGGTATATATATACGCCTGCTACAACAACATGACCCGGGCAAACCGTGTGGTAACCAACAGGACCATTACGGAAACTTATCAGAGAAACGGGCTGCGGTCAGCAAGACGGATACTTGCTTATCTTGATAAGGACCGCTTCATTACGCTTAAGAATCCGGAAAGCCGATCAAAGGTCCTTATCATAGCCAATTTTTATACGGCTATGTACGACAGCTTTTTCATGACAGGGGAAAAAGTCAATGAAGAACGGCTTTCGGCAATGGAGAGTTTTCTTGTTATAGCAGATGATCCGTTTTACAGGGAAGCGGTTCCTGAATTCAACTGGAACAGACAGAAAATAAGATGTCTTGAAAATATCGGCCAGCTGACTGAAAATGGCAACGCATGGCAGATGACTAAAGAACAGTGCATACGGATTGCCGGGCATATGGATGAACTGGTGGACCTGTGGAGTGAAGATCCACTGGGAAATGAGAAAAATCTTCCACGTTTCCATATGGAACTGCTGCAGTTAAGAAACTATTATTACAGCGGCAGGCTATGGGTTGAGAATTACCGGAAAGCTCTTGTTGACCTGTATACAAAATGGGGCGATACAAAGTATGATATGTACTCTGTTATGGCGAATATACTGGTTCCCGCAGAGTATCTTTCAACGGTTCGGCCTGAAGATACTGACGAAGAGCTGCTTGAGCAGCTTCGTGAATTCTATTTTCAGATATGCAATTATATAATGCAGTCTGACGGTGATGAAGCATATTCCTGTATGCTGGATTATCTTTGCATGTTCCTTAATGCGTTTATACAGATACCCGGTGAATTCGATTTTGAACAGATGGGATTACGATGTATCGCGGCACTGCATCCGCCGACTTACGTCCACAGCATGCAGGTGGCTGTTCTGTCACGCTGTATCTGCGAGCATATGATAAGACGTTCGCCGGAGCTGTTTATAGGAATATGCGGATGTGCGGATGCCGGGGATGTGGCCGCAAATGAGGAACACATACTTTCCCTTGTCTACCATGCTGCAATATGCCATGATTTTGGCAAGATCAGCGTTATAGACACTATAGGGACCTATGGCAGGGACCTGGTGGAACAGGAAAAGCTTCTTCTCAGGGAACATGCAGGAATGGGAAGCATGTGGCTGGGAAAATACAGTTCAACAAAGGACTATGCGGATATTGCATTAAAGCATCATATATGGCATGACGTTAAAAAGGGGTATCCGATCATTTCGGATGGTGAGGATGACGGAAATATTCTGGTTAAGATTGTGACAGTAGCAGACTGCCTTGATGCATCTACGGACAGGATAGGAAGAAGCTATAAGCGCACACATACTACAGACGGACTTATAGCTGACCTTAAGAAAGGCAGTGGAACTCATTATATGCCTGAAGTAGTATCGGTCCTGGAACTTGCGGAAGTAAGGGAAGATATTGACTTTCTTCTTCAGCGCGGCAGGGAAGATCATTACAGAAATGCTTATCTGCTGCTTCGTACCATGCAGGAAAGTGTCATGCAGGATTTTGATACTCGTCTTAAGGATGTGGTCTTAAGGATTGCCCGCATAAGGCAGCTGTCCAGTCCTCAGATAGATGAGGTCGGTGTAGCATCGGGCTATGGTGATCTGCTCAGGCAGCATTTCAAAGAGATAGGAATGTTAGCAGGTGAAAACAGGAAGATTCTGGAACTTACTCTTTATCCTATGCTTGAGGATGAAAGAAACTATGATCCCGAAACTGCTGAAAGCCTGAGGATGTTTTGTAATGAACTATTAAACGGACAGGACCTTTCCGACTATGACCAGAGCCTGGTATATCTTATATCAAAGCGCCTTTTGAAGGATGCCAGGGAAAAACAGGACAGCGCAGATCTGATAAGTCAGCTTGATATACATATATCATCATGTTATGAAATGATGCATCAGGCCAAGCGGATGAAAACTGCCGATGGACTGATGAAAAAATACAGGGAAGAGGGCATTGATGCCGCAAAAGAAATATGGGAATTTCTTGATAAGGATAAATTTGCTTCTCTTGATAAGGATAGCAAGGAGCTGGTGCTCATCAATTCCAGATATGCGGTTTTCT
The DNA here is from genome assembly GCA_024689605.1 of Lachnospiraceae bacterium. The sequence goes on along the minus strand of JAILDD010000097.1, from coordinate 1,636 downwards.
TATATGAAACAGATCTTTCTGCTGTTGCAAATGAGACTTTTATATCCAGGCTGAAGGAATCATTCTATCTTTCAAAAGACAGTTTTTACAGGGAACAGGCGCCTGATTATGACTGGGATTATCATCAGCTGAGAAGTCTTGAATATATAGGGCAGTCCACTGAATGCGGGAATCCCAGGGTGATTACAAAAGAACAGTGTCTTGAGATTGTTGATCTTCTTGAGGAACTGCGCGCTATCTGGGGGCAGGACCCTGAAAAGAACAGCGAAACCCTGCCTGAAGCAAGCGTCAGACTTCTGATAATCAGAAACCGCTACCATGCAGGACTGGTAAGTCTGGCCGAATACCGTAAGGAACTTCTGTACATTTTTTATACATGGCGTCGTTTTGATTACGATTTTGATTCGGTCATCCCTAATATCCAGGTACCGGCGGAATATGTTATCAGTTTTAAGGGACAGAATGAGCTTTCTGAAAATGATGTAAAAAATCTGGATTCGGTTTATCAGTGGGTGATCGCTTATGTATTTAAGGCTTCAAATGCCGGCGCTTATTCCCTTATGCTGGAGTATTTTTCAGAGCTTATTTACAATTTTGTGGAGCTACCCGGCAAAACTGATTTTCTTAAAATGGGGCTCTACAGTATGGCTGCGATCCATCCGCCGACCTATGTTCATTCCATGCTTGTGGGCAAGCTTTCCTTATGTCTGTGTAAACATATGCTGAGGCTGAATCCCAAGGCTTTCATAGGAATATGCGGTTGTAAAAAAGAATCTGATGTGGAATGGAAGGAAACACAGATTCAGAAGTTTTGTTATAACGCTGCAATCTGCCATGATTTCGGCAAGATTCCAATGATAGATACTATATTTGTATATGGCAGGAAGCTTTTGGATCATGAATTTGAACTTCTTAAACACCATCCGGGAGTGGGAGCAATGCTGCTGGAAAGCCATGCCTCCACTAAGGATTATGCTGATATTGCCAAAGGACACCATAAATGGTACGACAACAGCAATGGATATCCCGGTGATTTTGATACATCTTCGTCCACGTATAAGACAATAATTGATATTGTGGCAGTGGCAGACTGTCTGGATGCGGCAACAGATTCAGTCGGCAGGAGCTATGCTGTGGGAAAACATCCGTCAGAAATCATCCGTGAGATACAGGACGGAGCCGGAACACGTTACTCACCGATCATAGCAGAATGTCTGAAGGATGATAAACTTCGGGCTGAGATAGTACATATACTTGAACATGTACGCGGTGAGAATTATGAGAATACTTTTTATCTGCTGCAGGATATGCTGGATAACGGCAGAAATGATTATGCAGATGTAAAACAGGAAGATAAAGAAACGGACCATCTGATTGCAGATCTTGACAAAATGCTGACAGAAGAGGAACGTTTCCTGCATGCCTATAAGATCGTAAGTTTTGACAGACAGACAATCTGTCCTGAAGAAGAAATAGAGGGTGCCGGCGAGGTGGCTACTGCTTTATCCGGAGCGGCATACCGTATCAGGAAAAGGGATGAGTTCATTCAGACGGTTGGGAAGTTATACCTTAAGCTTCCGCAGCTTGATGATGGGGACGGAGTGCTTGTACGGCGTCTTTATAAGGACTATCTGCG
>JAILDD010000093.1 GCA_024689605.1 Lachnospiraceae bacterium | reverse complement strand
GTGCCACGCTGTCTGTAGATGATATTACCGGCTTTTACGAACTGTCCGTCCGCTCTCTTTGCTCCAAGCCTCTTGGATTCGGAATCTCTGCCGTTCTTGGTGGATCCCACACCCTTCTTATGAGCAAAGAACTGAAGGTCTAATTTCATCATGGCTTTCGCCTCCTTATTCTTTCACTTCTGTCAACTTCACATACTCATTGCCGTATTGCTTTTCTATAGATCTTATACCCAAAAGCATGGAATCTATAAGCAATGTGGCATCTTCCTCCGTTCCATCCGGAAATATTATGGATGCACGGCCGTTTACCGAATCTTCTTCTGCCTCTATGACTCTACACTTTGTAAAGGTTTCTATGGAATTAACAGTATTGATCACCAGTATCGATACTGATGCACATACTATGTCATTCCCGCTTTCTGCAAACCCTGCATGTCCGCTGCAGTCTATCCTTCTGTAAGAATGCTCTCCGCAGCTTGTAACGCATACATCGATCATAGCGACGCCTCAGATTTAGGCTTTGATAGAATCGATCTTAACCTGCGTAAATGCCTGTCTGTGACCGTTCTTCTTGTGATAACCTGTCTTGGGCTTGTACTTGTAAACAACTACCTTCTTGTCTCTGCCCTGAGAAACAACTGTACCGCTTACCTTAGCACCTGACACATCACTGCCAACCTTTAAAGTACCATCGGATACAGCAAGTACATTATCGAAAGTAACGGTCTCACCTGCCTCGCCGGCAAGCTTCTCAACCTTTATTACATCACCTTCGGAAACTTTGTACTGCTTTCCGCCTGTTGCAATAATTGCGTACATAGGACTACCTCCTTCTTCCAGTCTCGCTGACTATGGTGCCCTGCCCCAAAGTGCAGAATCTTCTACCTCGCCATGCGGCATACCGTAAAATAATATCATTAACAAGGATATATGTCAACCGCTTTTTCTATCCTTTTCATCTTTGGCAATTTTATTCACTCACTTCTATCGGGAACCTGTAGCAGCCTAACATTGTATCCAGATCCCCCGCAGGTGTAAGTATAATGTTAATGTAGCAGTCATTCTCGATAATCCCTGAGCCTGTATCAATAGATAAAGTAGTCGGATCGATCCATTCTGCATCTTCGCTGTAAAGTGCGAAATCAATCTCATCACAATATACAAAGGCCCATACATCTCCGGTGTAATCACCGCATAAAGTAAACTTTATGTTTTCCTTCTGATATTTTTCTGTTATTACCACCTTATCCCTATTAGGAACAAGCTTCAATTCCGTATTTTCTGAAGGATCATAAACCCTGAAATATACATACTGCTCAAGGTCACTTCCGTCTTCATTAGCACCGGGGCAAAGAACGCTCACCTTGGTTTTACCTTCCTTCAAGCCTTTGAAGAAATGATTGATAGTTCCGGTAGTTCCAAGAGGCTCTGACTCCATTGTTCCAACAGCAGTATCTTCTATAGTATATACTTCAGTTGTCTGGTCAAAATTCTTAGGGAGATTCGGATTTCCGGGATGTACCTGAATTGAATCCCCCGTGAAAAGTATAGGCCCTGTGAATGTGGTCAGGCATTCAGATGAAACATCTGTATATAAACTCTCATCAACATATTTATAGTTTGTATTCACTTCCGTTCCACGAGCTGTTTTAGATGCCTCAGCATCTGCAGTATCATTGTTGGCAGCTGTGTCATTTTCAAGCTCACCGCTATATTCGGTTTTGATCACAAAATTGACTTCTACCCTGCGGGATGCTGCCATGTCAACATTGCCGGCATCGTCATATACAGGCTCGTCATAGGATTTTCCGTCTGACATGGCTATTGCAGCAATCTTAGACTTGCTATCTTCATCAATATTACTGTCATTTACGCAATAATCAAGAACGCTCTGCGCACGTTTAAGTGACAGTGAAAGATTATAATCATAATCTCCGGCTGTATCTGTATGGCCTATAAACTTAACAGACTGGATCTCAACGTCCATATTTGGATCAAATAATACAGCTGTGTACACCTCAAAGAAGCTATCTATATACTCCTTGGCAGAATCCTTCAGATCAGATGAATCCGTATCAAAAAGTACATCATTGCTCATTGCAATGAAGCCGGTATCTTTATTTACTGTCACGTCCACTCCGGCATCTGAAAAAGCAGATGAAAGTTCGTCTAATATCTCATTTCTTTGCGCCGTAAGATTATCAATGCTCGTTGCATCCATCAGTTCCAGTTCGTGCGCATCTACATTATTTTTTAGCTCATAATATAGATAATCGGGGACCTCAAGGCTTATGGACTTAAGCACATCGCCCTCAAACTTAAAAATACCGTCCACCTCGCTTGTTTCCGGGAATATGCTCTGATATCCTGTATTAACATTTGTATCATTCTCCTTATATATCAGGCAGTCAGCTTCTTCCCTGTAGAGATTATGTTCAGAATAAAAATTATAAAGCTCGTTATAGCTAGTTTTTCCTATGACCATATTTTCAGCCAGGGAATACTCACCTGAATTTTCATCAAGTATCACCTGACATACTATACATTCAGAAAGAGGCCTGTCATCCGCGCCGGTATTCAGTGCCCTGACTTTGAATTCGCCTTTATCTGAATATATCCTTATTTCATCCGTGATTGCTTTGGAAGCAACTGTTGCGGTAAGATCTGCATCAATATTGAGATAATCCAAACCTGCAGAAGAATCAATATATCCAAGACTAATCCCAGTTATGTATCCGGGAGCACTATCTATTCCGCTTCCCTCAACATTTCTCTTTATAAATCCCTTAAAATCATCAGTTCTATCCTGGCTTAATGCGGGTGCGCTGTCTACAGTGCTGTTTTCTGTGTTTTCAGCCACATTTCCGTTATTACCGGTTACGTTACTGCCTGTATTTTTTCCGCATCCGGCAATAGTTGCCACGCAGCAGACAGTTGCCAGCAACAGTGAGAGAATTCTTTTCATAGTTTTGTTCTTCATGTTTTGCTCCTTTTTCATTTTTCACAACACGTTTTTACAAGATCGAATTATTTTGAAACGAGCTCCACCGGGATTTCTACTGCCCAGATTGCTTTTGCACCTGCCTCGTCCATGAGTACCACCTTTAAATCGCCGCTTGTTGGATACAGTGAACTATCCGTAAGTTTTATATTGAGCCTTCCGTCTGATATATCAGTGGTATATCCAAGGGAAATAGAATCAGAAGTATAAATGTAAATATCACTTCCGTAATCGGCTATAGAAACACCATAATCATTAAAATACCCCCAAATATCAATAGTCACCATAGTTGACCCATAATTAGAAAATTCAATTCCTGATTCGCTGAGATCATCACCTGTCAGGTACCCGCCGTCAATATATACGGAATAATCCCGGTAACCGCTTTCACCTGTAAGCCCAATTACCGTATCTTCATCTTTTTCTATAACCCTAAAAGTCTCAGTGTCTGTATAGGTTCCGTCAGAAGCTGTAATTTTTGTGCTGCCAGGCGATAGTGCCTCAATAACAAATCGCTGACCGTCGGACGATTTTTTTACCCTTGCAACCGATTCATCAGACATTTCAAAAGTTATATCCGGTGAATACTGTACCAGCATGTCGCCTGCCATAAAAGATGCATTCACGCTGTCACCCACAAGTATGTTGTTAGCCTGAAAGCGCAGGTCTCCCTGCTGAAGGTTCTTTGTGTCACTCGCAGATGACGTTTCTGTTCCTGTCGATGAATTTTGTGTGGCTGTCGTATTTACATCCGAAGATGTAGCGTATGTGCTTGTAGAGGATGTTGTCTTTCCTGAGCTGCTCTTTCTTCCGGTTGAGGCAACGCCGAGTATTACCACAAGAATAAATATTAAAACTACTATTACAATCGGAACGCCGATTATGACTCCGGCAATGATAAGCACTATCTTCCCGGCCTTGCCTTTCTTTTTTGGTGGTTCATCCAATGATTTTTGGGGTTCTGGAGACAATTCTTTGCCGGTGGCCTGATTAACCGGCTGTACACTAATAGGTCTTTCGCCGGTCCGAACGTCGTCTGTAATTGAATTTCGTGAATCAGAATCCTGCACAAGCTTGGGCATTGTCTTATCTTCTTCAAAATCAGCTGCAGCCGTTTTAGTGGCTGTATTCCTGAAAGATGAAAGATCCGGCGTCGGCTTTGCAATTGTTTTCCCGTCATCAAAATCATCCATGACAGAATCTGGAGTTCCGGACTTAAGATTTAAAAGATCCATTTTTAGTTCCGTAGGCTCCTGATATCTTTCAGACGGATTATACGCTGCAGCTTTAGTTAAAACCTGGTACAATTCCTTGTCGCCGCATACAGGCATAGGCAATGCCTCGCCACGCATTCTCCTGGCAATAGCATCCTCCCTATGGCTGTAGGTTATAGCCGCATCATTCTCCGTAGGCAGAAAAGGAAGCCTGTTATTGTTAAAAAACCTATAGAGAACGATTCCTAAGGAATATATATCAACACTGTTATCATAGCTATCACCTTTATATACCTCGGGAGCCATGTAATCAGGGGTTCCGACTTTTGTTGACGCGCCGTTTGATTTTGCGACTATCCTGGATATACCGAAATCGCCCAACTTAAAATCACCGTTAGCCGATACAAAAATATTCGCTGGCTTAATATCCCTATGCATGATATTCTGTTTTTTGCAAAGTTCAAGGGCATCACAGATGGATATACCCATATCAAGTATCTCGTCCCTCGATAGCGTATGATTTTTCATATACTGAATAAGGGGCGTAAGCATTTCCATCCGGATAAGAATATCCCAGCCAATGGTTTCTTTATTTTCAATAACTTTATAATCTTCAAAACTGACTATGTGTGAATTACCTTTTAGCTTGGACATGATCTCGCATTCACGGGAGAATTCTTCCACATAGCTTCGAAGATACATAGATGCGCTCCGCTCATCCATGCCCTCGCTCATTAGTTCATTTACCTCGCTGGAGTTTTTAGGAATACTAATGTGTTTAAGCGCAGCATTTACGCTTACGCCATAACCTTCCCGTTTTATTTCGTATACTTTTCCGTAGCCACCTTCACCGATAAAGCGCACCACTTGCCATCCGTCAAACAGCTGTCCGTTTTTTTCAATTTCCGTAATATCCATATTCATCCTTTCAGATAACAAAATGCTTTACTGCTTTTGACATCAAATAATCATAACATATTCTTTGTACAATCATAATGACTGATCTTCAAAAAAGTTCGTAGAACAGCGGATGAAGCTTTTTTATATCGGCTACAAGGGCTGTACAGTTATCCTTGCTTCCTTTTTCCAAAGCCTGTTCTATAAGCTTATCAGCCGCTGTCTGCGGCATATTTTCAACATTTAATATACTGCATATATCCTCATCAGAAAGAATATCGCAGATACCGTCGCTACATATAAAAAACCTGTCCCCATCTTCAATACTGATCTCATCACAAAAAAATGGTTCAGGGATAATCTCATCTTCAAACATTCCAAGGAACTGAGTCAGGCTATGCCTCCTCTTATCTGTAACGGCCTGCTCCGGTGATATGATTCCCATATCCACCAGCCTAGTAGCTTCGTCATGGTCCTTACTCAGTCTTTTTAGTTCTTTCTTTCTGTACAGATATACCCGGCTATCCCCAAGATTACAGGAAATAGCTTTTCCTTTATCTATGTACAAATTAGCCAGAGTGCTGCCTATTCGTGATGCCCCAGCCTTCTCCCCGGCCTCGCAAACACTTCTGTTTATCGAAAGGACATCGTTAGTAGCTGTTATTATAAAATTTTCACAGCATGCTTTATTAAAACTTTTGACGGCAATAAGGGAAGCGACTTCCCCCAAGGACTCGCCCCCCATTCCGTCACACACAGACATCAGTATTTTTTTGTCAAAAGTCTTTACTTTATAGCTGCTGACTCCGACATTCACATCACTGCGTATGTGCCCGCACAGATTGTAATTATCTTCGTTATTTGACCGTACACGACCCACATCTGTACGGACATACGCATTTATACTGAATTTATACATTTCAAAACTAGCCTTCGATTAAGCCTGATTAATACGGTTCTTTGCATTAATATCAGCCTGCTCAATTTCAGTTGCAGATGATTCCATAAGAAGTGCAAAATTCTCAAGCATTTCAGTGAACTGCTTAAAAGTCCCCTCCATACTGTTGAACTTATCAACATAAGCCTGCTGAGCCTCACCCTTCCATTGATCATTAATACCATTTACCAGGCTTCTTATCTGATTCATTGAATCATCATGCTGACCTCTGAGGTTTCTGAGTTCCTTTGCTTTGCTTCTTAACATATCCGGTGTTACCTGAATGAGTGCCATAATTTTTTACCCCTTTCTGTTTTGAACTTATATTGTTGTTAGTTTATTTTTAATTTTATACTGCATTTCATGATACGATGCAGTTTAGTAATTCTTTATAAGCATCAGAAGAAACCATGTAGAAATTTTCTGAGCAATCCCAAAAGTGTATTATCGAGCCTTCGAGCCTCACTTGCAGCTCGCCTAGCTTCGTTTGCATAGTCTTTAAGAGTGCTCTGCATGGCATCCATGCTCTTTTGCTGAGACATAAATTTATTAACGAAAGCCTGCTCTGATTCACCTTGCCATACTTCATTTAGATTCATGACCAGAACGCGCATCTGTCTCATTATTTCCTCATCCTGCTGTCTCATTCTGTCAAGTTCATTTGCCTTTTCTTCAAGCACATCGGGATTAATATCCATTAAAGCCATTTATATCACCTCCTATTTTGCTGTCCAAAGTTTTGTTCCGGATTTTACATCGCCGCCCATATCTTTAATGGTCTTAACTTTTCCGTCTGCGGGATCAATTATCAAAATATCATCGTTAGTTAAGCTTCCTTTTACCGCTCCATCCTTTATGCCGACTGCAACAACTGTATGCCCGCCGCCATACGCGGTTGTCCTTACCATGCAGGGTTCACCGTTCATAATGCTGTCGTATATCATATCGCGCTTGCCATCCACAGAAGCCTTTGCAGATCCCGGCATCTCATTTGAGTAATCATTAGTACAGCTCGGTCCACCATTTTTCCCGCATTGCGTAGGTGAAATAGGGGAATCAGGATGCTTCATGTTATATACCATGGCTTCTGATGAAACAACACAGCCACCATTATGATACTTTCCATCATCGCCTAAAAATTTAAACTGCTGAACCCACTGTGGATCCTTCTGATTCAGCACCTGGGACGCATCATACGCACCAACAACATTATAATTAGAATAATCCTTACCTTTGTAATTTACGCTACTGTTAACATATCCTTTTGTTCCTGCAGATGGATTAGGACCCACGATCGGTACAATAGAGGAATCTGTCGAATCTGTTCCAGTATTAGTGATGGTAGTGGTTATATTTCCGTCAGGTGACGTAATGTTATGAACCCAATTATTTGCATTAATAATAATGCTTGTCACCACTGAAGAAATACCGATTATGCTAAGGACCAATGCAGAAATGGCCGCAATCAGGGCGTTGCTTGTTTCTTCTGTTGAACTAACAACCGAATTGCAAAGGTTTGATGCATTTTCAAGGAAACTGCTCTGCTTTTCCAAATATCCTTCTATTGCAGCAAGGTTGTCATTTATTCCTTCTTTTGCGCCCACCTGCCACTCAAGGGATGACTTAAGTTTTCCCACTCTGGCCCTAAGTTCATCATTCTGCTGTTTTAGTGAAACGATAGCTTCCCTTGCTTCCAGGATGTTTTCTGTTTTAATTAATATTTCAGCTCCCATCCATTACCTCCTATGACCTATTTCTCGCTGCCGCATCCTCATCAGCCTTCTTGATAGAATCAGCCACCATCTTAATCTGGTCCGATACCATTTCCATCTTTTCGGAGATTTCCATTTCCTTTGATTTCCAGCCGTTGATAAGGTTCTGAACCTCTTGTCCGCTCTCGCCTTTCCAGCAGCCTTCAAATATAGTTGCCACGCGGGACACACTCTGGGCTACTGCCTGACAATCGTTTGCAATATTCTTTAATTCTTTTGATTTTGCAATAGCCTCATCATAATCAATAGAAATATGTTGTCCTCCGCCACCAATGTTGGGGCGATAAGTAGTCATAGTTCCATCAGTATTTACTACATTCATAATAATTCACCTCCATACTTCTAGTATACTTCCATCCCATAAGCCTCTGGATGCAAGTGTTTCATTTCCTGATAAATTCTTTCCGTTTCCTGATAGATAAACACGTTCAGCTCCCGTAAATTTTTCCGGAAATTCTTCTGCCAAAGCTGATGCAAGCACTGTCTCAAGTTCTGTAGTAACACAGTTAGCCGGCAGCTCAAAATCCCCTAAAATACTTCCGTCTGAACATTTAAGTGTGACCACTGCTTTATCGATCATTCGGCATCCTCCTCAGGTGATGCTATGCTCAGGTCCTCTTCTGTTTCAGGATATACGGGTCTTTCCATAAGATCTGATAAAGCTGAATAAACATCATCTGCTGTAACAGGAATAAAATGCATATTCTCTTTTTCATCCTCATATGAGACTTTCATCCGCAAAACTTCACTGTCATTCCAGATGTATATAAGGCTCAAATCCTCAACGGTATTAACCAGCCTTCGTGATGTCATTGCATACACACCGCCATTGATTGCTTTTGCAATGAGTTCTGCTTTTTTTTCTTCGCATCCGGCTTCAGCAAGTTTTGAACTCTCCGGCTCGTACAGCAGCTTTGTTTCAAGAATGGTATCGTCACCGTTTCCGCCTTCAGGTACTTTAATGCAATCCTTTATGAACTCAGCTATTTCATCTTTTGATTTCTTGGAGAACAGGTATTTCCCATCCGGCTGTCCAAAAGTTGTCATAAGGTATCTTTCATCATTCCTGTCAAGAAAAACTGTAAGCTTACTAATGCTCTTATCCTTATTTTTCAGATCAATACCTGTTATATGGGATACATTTGAACAGATTTTTATTGCAGCCTTCAGTTCTTCATCAATGTTGCTCTTTCCGTCAAAATCCATGGCAATCACTCCGGCTTTGCTCAGCTCATCCTGTGCTTCGGAATCAATCCTTTTAATCCCGCCTCCGTCAAGATCACCGTACACATTCGGCAGGCCGAAAAATCTTGTCGCCCCTGCTTCTTTAGCGATATATAGTATCGCTTTTGCAGAAAGTACACATTCCTTCATTTATAACCCTCCTTTTATTTTTTGCACATCATTAGCTTAAATATTTTTCTGATGCATTATTTAACATATGTGATTCAAGTTTATTTTGGCGTATAAAGAGCCCAATTAGTATTGATATCATATTGCTTGCTATTATGATAACAAGCTTCCTGTAACGTCTTTACTTTACCGCCTGATGGATCCATAACTAAGATGTCCGCATTTGTAAGATTATTAGGATCTGCACCTTCACGGATTCCGATAGCGGTAACTGTGTGTCCCCAGTCAGTTCTGACTAATGTAGGCTCATTATTGCTGATATTTGTATAAATCATTTTCCTTTGTTCAGCAGCTGAAACTCCTTTTGAACCGGGCACTTCATTACTATAATATTCGCCGGTAAAATAAGCAAAACTGTTGCCCCTATGCGGTTCTTCACCAGTTCCGTTATTGCACTGTAACGGGGTCACTGCGGCATCAGGATGCTTCATATTATAGGCCATTGCTTCCGAAGTCACGCAACACCCACCGTTAACAGGACATTTTTTCGAATCAGGGTCTGTATAAAGAGAACCATCTTTATTCCTAATGTACAAATCTGACTTCCATTTTTTATCCGTCTGACTCAACACCTTAGATTCATCATAACATGACGCAACTTTATAATTTGAATAGTCATGGCCCTTGTAATTAACAGCGCCGTTAACATACTGCTTTGTATCTGAAGCCTGTTCATTATCTGGAATCACATTTACATCTGTTGATTCTGTGCCGGTATTTATAATGGAAACTGTGACGTTGCCGTTTGGATCTGTAACGATCAAGTATTTTCCGGCAGTAACAACAGATATTCCCAATATGCTGAGCATCAGCGCAGAAATAGCAGCTATCAGGGTGTTATTTGTTTCTTCGGTTGAACTGACAACCGAGCCGCATAATGCTGTAGCGTTTTCCAGGAAGTTACTCTGTTTTTCCAGATAGGCACATATTGATGAAAGATTATCATTAATCCCCTCTTTTGCGCCCACTTGCCATTCGAGAGAAGATTTTAGCTTTTCAATTCGTGCTTTAAGCTCATCATTCCGTTGTTTTAGGGATTTGATTTCTTCCCGAGCCTCTAATATTTGCTCTGTACGAATTAATATTTTTTCTCCCACTTACCTACCTCCTCTTTTTTTCCATTGCCATAAGTTTTATGATGCATCCATAGCCTTAAACGGTAAAATATCCTTTTCCGTTATAAGATAACCCTCATATTTACCAAGCTTCACGCCCCTGAATTCGTCAGGGAATGTAATATCTGTTATAAGATGGTCGATATCGCTACCACCCATAATTATCACCTGAGTACTTGACATCTTGCTGACCATAGGGATCATGCCCCTGTATTTATTAAAATCTTCTGCACTACCTGCTGCGATGAAATAAACCCTTAAACCGTTGCCCATCTGTACAAGCGCATTAAGCCTGTTGGCTGTATCTTCGGAAATTGCCTCGAAGAATTTAAAGAAATCATCTGCAATAATATATATCTTATTCTGACTTTCAATAGGTTCACCAGATGTTTTTCTTGATTTAAGAGTATCAGAAATCTTAACCATATAATCATCAAAAGCTGCACCATCGTTCATTGCAACGATCCGGTCTGAAACTATACTGTTATTTTCACAGCCATAGAAAACTACTTCCGCATCAGAACTGTCCTGTACTGCCTGTCTTGCCAGGCAAGTAAGCAGATTCGTTTTTCCTGCACCTTTCATTCCCGAAACAACCAGCGTATGACACTTTTCGAAATCTATACCCAAAGGACTTATATTGGTTTTAAGTATACCTATGGTCAGTCCGGACGCGGCTTTAACCAATCCGAATTCAACTTTTTCGGGTATTATCGGTAACGGTGTGGGCAGCTTTCCGTGCCAAGAAGCTGACATTTTCTTACCGTCATCACGAATAGCCACACTTCTGGCATTGTCCTCCCTGGTATTTCCGGGAAGTGCTGTCTGAAATTCCATTATCCGGTCTTCACGGTATAATCCTCTTCCGGGATAACCGTCAGGCTGTAGTCCACCGGTCCTTCCTACTATGGATGAATAATCTGACGGATCTGACATCTGCAGTGCAATATTAGTTCGGATATTCTGCTGAAGCTTAAATCCAAGTCCTGATGCAGTATTTGATGTACTTATAAGGATCACGCCATAGCTTCCGCCTTCTTTAACCATCCTAGGAAAAAACTCATCCAACTGTGGATATAACTGTGTTACAGGCGCAAAATTATCTATTACAAGAAAAACATAAGGAAGCTTTTCGCGTGCAGAATAATTGTAGGCCTGTATGCTTCCTACGCCCAAACCAGAGAAAAGAATCTTTCTTTCGTTAAGAAGGTTTTCCATCAGCTGAACGGTCTTCATAACTTTTTCTTCCTCATTGTCGTTAGCAACGGCGCCAACGTGAGGATAATCCTTAAACATTCCAAGATTCCAGCTGCCAAAATCCATCAGATACAGATTTACCTGTTCAGGTGTATACATATGGCAAAGGGAATAGATCATCGTGTATAGGAAGGTTGATTTTCCGGTTCCGGGCGCACCGTAAAGAACCGCATGTCCATTTTCCGAAAGCGGCAGCCTGAAAGGATACTGTTTTTGTGCGGCAGGATCATCCAGCATTCCAACTATAGGCGCAATTTCATTGCCAGTATCGGTGCCATAAGCTTTTATCAGGTCATCAGCAAAAAGTATATCCGGCATCTTTTCTGTCCATATAGGACGTGCAGAAGGAAGATTTTTCCGTTTTGTATAGTCGTTTATATAATTCACAAGCGCATCTATTTCTGACACTTTTCGACGCTTGAATCCACCTTCGTTTTCCTTTTTTTCAAATTTCTTTCTGTGTCCACAGATATCAACCAGGCTTACTTCAGCTTCTCTCTTACGATTTTCTTTTGCAATATCCGGATCGTATTTTCCGCCACTGTAGAATGACTGGATCATTTCGTAAACTTCGTCTGTGCCAACACGAACATAAGCACGGCCGGGATTGGTAATCTTAGCAGCATCAGGATGATCAAGTATTTCTTTACTTGCCATCTTGCTTGCAACCTTAAGACACCATCTGAAACGGACATTGCTCTCCGACTGGCCGCTTATTACACCGCCGGGATTCTGGGTAAGCAGAATAATATGAACACCCAATGTACGGCCTGTCCTAAATAATGCATCAATGGCAGCGGTAAAGTCAGGAAAATTAACTTTGAATTCTGCATACTCATCTATTACAACAAAAAGATAGCTTAACGGCTCGCTCACCTTTCCCGAATGATAGAGTTCAAGGTATGAACTGATATTGCTGACACCTGCAGCATCAAATAGTGCCTTACGCCGCTGAAGTTCCGCCTCTAATGCAACAAGATTTCTGTCAATGCTCGTATCGAGATCAGAAATCTTTCCTGCAAGATGAGGAAGGTTTAAGAATGGTAATATAAGTCCTGTTCCTTTAAAATCAATCAGCACAAAGCTGACATCCTGGGGTGAAAACTGTAAAGCCATAGAAATTATCCATGACTGTATCATCTCGGATTTTCCGCTTCCGGTGGTACCTGCCACCAGTCCGTGAGGACCGTGAGCCTTTTCATTAATGTCGAAATAAAACTTTTCACCATTCGACCTAATACCGATAGGAACAGACATGGTCTTTTCAGGTCTCGCATTATCCCAGTAGTCAATAAGATCAAGCTCTTCAGGTTTTCTTATGTTGTAGCCATCCATAAATGTTATATACGTAGGCAATCCTGACTCGCTTCCGCCACCGGCATATCTTACAGGAGCTATTGTCCTGGCAAAATCCTCAGCAGTTGACAGATCGGTCGTATCCGGTGTAAATACAGTTATATTATTTGCAGAGTTCTTATAATAAAACTTGCTGTTTTGGCCGTTAATCTCCATAACAGCTTCTACCATACGAGGAAGAGCCTGTACGCTCTGTGAAATGATGACGGTTCCAGTCCCGTATTCAGGCTTGTTTCCAAGCATATAACCAACTATGTCCTGGCCGTCCACAACGGAAGGATCAATTACGAAGAAAACATAAAACGGAGTTGGCACGGATAGTCCCTGCATGCTGAAGCGGCTGTCATTATCGGGTTCACGGCTCTTTAATTCAGCTGTTAAAGGATCCAGTATTTCTTTTAGGTTGTTCTTTGAGCAGAGAATATATCGTAGGCTGCCTGTTTCATCATTAACATGTGGAAGCCATTTCACAAAATCCCAGTCTATTCCAAGTTTTTCATTATATACAAAAACCATCTTCAGCTCATCATAGCTGTAGTGGGCAGCCATCTGCATGACCATGCTTCTAACCAACTCAGAAACTTCCCTATAGTCTCCTACCAGTCCCAAGGTAGGACATGTTCTGAAATTAAATGTAAAAGGGATTCCATTAATAACTGAATACTTATCATAAATCTCCTGTGGATTATTCTGATACTGTTTTTCGTGCAAAGTAAAACTGTTCTTTGGAACATTTATCTTCATCCTAAAAGGCGCACAGCTAACACCAACCCTGACAGAGACTGCATCATCATCATACAAAGTTCTGTTCCAGAGTTCTGGGGATCGTTTCTTAACTATATTGAGACAAACTGTAGGAACCGGATCCTTACGCAAACAAATAGCTTTCTGTACATCTGCCGCATCAGCTATTTCTTTTTCTTTTTCAGCAAGATACTGGGTGTATTTTACTTTTAAGAGTTTTTGCTCCTTCTTATACTTGCTTTTCTGTATGATAAAATTAATGATTGCAGTAAGTCCGCTCATAAAAAGCATCGGCAGCATATAGAGAGGATTCATGATTATGCCGCCAGCTATAACACCAAGAAGAGCCATAACCACCATCGTTCCAACAGAAGTAAAAATAATGGATATCCAATTCATGTTAGGTTTTGCCATGGTGTCAGGGGCAGCTTCTATCTCTATCTCCCCCTCAGGGATTCGCTCATAGAGCCTTGGTGATCTGGAAAAATAAGGATATGGCGCAGGAGGTGCAGGCTTTAGGTTTTTTGCCGGTTCCGGCTTATCTTCCGTAGATGTCGTAGATGTGATGTCATTTGAACTAATGACGGTCTTGTTAACAGAAATATCTTCAAGAGGCTTGGACTCAGTTTTTCCGGTCATTCCATCCTCTGGAACCGGAATATTAACTGTAATATTTTCAGACAGGCCGTATATCGAAAGTTTCTCTCCGTTAAACTCAAAACGATAATCCGTGATAATAAGAATAGAAGTAGCCTTAAGCGCGGCTGATGTGACTATTCTTACCCCATCTGCATAGGTTCCGTTCGTGCTTCCATGATCCACAACCGTCCAGCGGTACTCGTCTTCAGATGAAATCCGTGAAAGCGTACAATGTTCACCGGACACGCTTTTATCACGCAGAACAATGTCATTATGGCTTTTTCTTCCTATACGAATCGAGTTTACAGAGTTTATGTTTATTTCAAATACTGGCTTGTCCATTATGTTTCCCCTTAACATTAACAGATAGGCTATTTTATTAATTTATCTATAATCCATTACCAGAAGTATCCTTCCACTATCATAGCGCCAACAATATAAATTATCGGTACTGCTAATCCGACAGCGGATACAACGGCATATATAAACTTTTTATTTCCATTATTCTTATCTGTCATTTTTGCCAAGCCAAAACAGAAGAAACCAATCGCAATTGATGTTACCATCAAAAATACGAACCCTAGTGGCGATTCAAAAAATTCATAAAAATTATAGCTAAATACATGAAAAGCAGAAAATGAAAGAATTATCTTATTACAGGAACAGGTTAATATTGAAAAAAGATAAAACATTATCGAAACAGCCGGATAAGCCCAGATTTTACCTTTCCCAATTTTGTTGATAAACATGCTAAATGCAAAAGCAATAACAGCAGAAAGTAATGCCAGCGGAAACAATGCTATGATCCCCCCACTGTACATGCTATCTTCAGAAATTTCCGTCAAATATACAGCAAAAAAAGATAACACAGCACTTATTGCAGCAGGAAACAAATTGGCAGCTATAACACATAACGTCGCCATCATAAAAGCATCAGATACCATGTGATCGCCTTCATTGTAATTTAAGATTGAAAGAACGATAGATAATAAAACAAACACTATTATAGACGATATTTTCGGCATTCCGATCAGCCATGAAAAACTGGTCTTTTCAGATTTAGCAATACCGGTGTCTTTTGTAACTGGATCATCTTTCCTTGTATCAGTTTTTATTTCGGGGCGAACACTCGGTACCGGATCATCTTTCTTACGCTCTGACGGCGTTACGGTTACATCCCCAATATCTTCTTTTTGAGTTGGTATTGCAGTTTCATTCTTGTTTTCTGTAACCTGTACATTATCTTTACCACGATTACTTGCCGCTGCTATTCTCACCTCTTCCATAACAGGAGGCATAGGCCTGCCTATGGTCTCACCGTCTTCAAATTCTTCATCGTGACCTGATGTCTGTGAAACCGTTGCTGAATTAACAGCAGCTATAGGATCCAATTTAGAGATGTCCGCTTCTACTGATTCACCTGTAAGCCCCTTCAGATCTTTCAAAAAATCTGAAGCAGATGCATACCTGTCTTCAGGCCTGTATGCACATGCCTTATTAAGAATACGGTTTAATGAATTGTCAGCATCTGATGCTGCAGGAAAACTCTCACCAGAAAGCCTTTTCATCAGCGCATTGTCTCTCTGTGAAAAAGTTATTGCCTGTGGTGCAGGTGGAAGAAATGGCAAACGATTCTTGTTAAGAAGTTTGTACATCACTAGCCCCAGTGAATAAATATCAACCGTATGGTCATACTGATCTCCACGGTAAACTTCTGGTGCCATATAATCCTTTGTGCCTACTTTTGTTGAGGCACCGGTAGTTTTCTCTGCGATACGCGATATACCGAAATCCCCCAGCTTATAATCGCCGTTGTCTGACAGGAATATATTCTCAGGTTTAATGTCTCTGTGGATTATGTTCTTTTTTTCACAAAGAACCAGGGCATTGCAAAGATCAATGCCAAGCTTTATCACATCATTTCTGGTCATTGATGAATTGATAGACCGCAGATGATTATTGAGCGGTGTAAGAAGTTCCATGCGGATAAAGATATCCCAGCCTATGGAATCCTTATGTTCGATTATCTGGGTATCTTCAAAACTGACAATATTGGTATGACCCTTGAGCTGGGACATAATAGAACACTCTTTTGAGAAATCCTCAACAAAACTTTTGTAATAAAGCGAAATACTCTCATCGTCCATGCCATCTGCACGGGCACTGTTTACATCGCTTTCGCTTTGAGGGATAGTTATGGCCTTGAGCGCAGAACGGAACTTGATCCCAAGCTCATTTTTTTCTATTTCAAAAACCTTACCAAAACTTCCCTCGCCAATAAGCCTTTGTATGCTCCACGATCCAAAAATTGGTTCAAAGCCTTTGTAATACTCAGTGTCCATTATCTGATTCCTTCCACCATAAGTAAGGATGATGTAAATTTGCAACCAACATATATAATTTTACCATATATATTTAGCCGAAAAAAATATCTTTTGTACAAATTTTTTGATAACGTACGCTTGTGCAACATATTGCATTAGTACATTTAATAATTCTGGCCTTGAATACAGGCTTACTTTCATCAGGCTTGATGGATAAAGCTGCCGATTCAAAAAAGATAATTCCAATACATTGATAATATATATCAGATCTCCCTCGTAGCTTCTTTAAGCCAGGAGATATCGTCACCCTCCATAAACGGCATCAGCTTCTTCCTGACAGCCTTATGGTAAGCATTGAGCAAAGCCTTGTCCCTAGGCTCCATCTCATCCGGAAGTATGCCGTCTAAATCTATGGGCACATATGTAAGCGGTTCAAAAGTAAGGAATCTGCCGTCATCATTCTCCGCAACTTCCTTGCAAAGAAGAATGTTCTCTATCCTTATGCCGTGGCTGCCGGCAACATATACCCCGGGCTCGTCAGAAACAATCATCCCTGGCTTAAGAGGCTCTTCCTTGCCTTCTCCCGGACGCCAGCGTATGGAATGAGGCCCCTCATGGACATTCAGCATATAGCCTACGCCATGACCGGTGCCGCACTTGTAATCCATGCACAGTTCCCACACCGGCTCCCTGGCCATAATATCCAGGTTCCTGCCGGCACATCCTTCCAAGAAGATGGCGTTCTGAAGCCTGAGCATACCTACAACCACCCTGGTAAACTGTCTCTTTATCTCCTCTGAAACCTTGCCGAGCACCAGCGTCCTGGTCACATCCGTAGTGCCACCGTCATACTGTCCGCCCGAGTCAACAAGATACAGGCCGTTTGCTTCTATTTTGGCATGGTCAGTCTCTGTTGCTTCATAATGCATCATGGCAGCATTTGGTCCGAAAGCGCTGATTGTCGGGAAAGAAAGGTCATTAAAGCCTTCTATCTGCGAGCGCATATTGTCAAGCATCATGGCAGCATCATACTCATTTAAGTCCCCTGATTTCGCATTTTTCTTTATATAATGCAGGAAGATAGTTAGTACGGCACTATCAAGGACATATATATCCTTCATATTTGCAATCTCGCGTTCGTTCTTTATGGCTTTCATAAGCCCGGTAGGATTGCTATGCTCGACAATCTTCCCCTTCTTTCTGATCAGCTGGTATGCACGGTAATTGATCTTTGCCGGATCAACTGTAACAGGCGTTGTTAAATTGCCCTTTTCCAGGTCGGCATAAAAATTATCATAATTCCTGACATTTACATTTAAACTGCCGAAATAATCCTTTACCGTTGGAGAAACAGGTTCCTTAAGGTATACGCTCACATTCCGGCCGTTTATCACCGTGTACGCATATGCAACCGGATTGCATTCAATGTCACAGCCCCTTATGTTAAATAGCCACATCTGGTCATCCAGCGATGTTATAACATGTGAGCTTGCGCCGGTTTCCCGTATTTTTGATGAAAGCGCGCTAAGCTTAAATGCCGCATTCTTGCCTGTTAATTTATCCGGAAGTATAGTGATCTCCCCTGTGCTGTCAGCCGGCCTGTCTGTCCAGATCCAGGCCGCAGGATCTTCGTCTGTCAGGAATATGGCGCGTTTTTTCTTTAAGATTTCCGCTATCTTGATGCCATTAGAAGCGCTAAGCATCCTGCCGTCCGATATCAGGCGCTCGCCGGCACATACTCTGCTTTTTATATATTCAGTAAGCTTAGGCGTATCATCATCACCCATCTTCATCATTTTAATACCGGTTCCGGCCAGCTCTTTTTCAGCCTGAACAAAATACCTGCCGTCAGTCCAGAGCAAAGCATCTGACAGGCCTACCAGCAGGTCGCCGTTAGAACCTGTAAAGCCTGAAAAAAAGCGTCTGCTTTCATAACAGGCATTAATATACTCAGAACCATGCGGGTCGGAAGTCACAAAAAGGCACCAGTTAACTTGCTTTTCTTCCATTACTTTCCGCAATGCAGCAAGTCTTTCCTGAATGGCTGTATTCTCGGCAGCCTTTTCTTTTCCGTCAGAATTCTGTTTGTTGTCGATACCGATCATTTTAATCCTCCGTATTATAGGTCGGTTTATAAAAAAATCTCATTTAAGCGCTTTTCGGCACTAATTTCCTCTGTATATATGTGTCTGGTTTTTGCCTGTCTGCTTTATATAATACATTGCCATATCAAGCTTGCGGCTTAGAGTATCATAATCTGTTCCGTGCTGCGGTGCCAACGCTATGGCAATGGATGCGGTAAGCCTTGTGTCTGAAGACGAAGCTATATTGGCTTCCTGCATGGACACTTCTCTGATATCTGTACAAAGCCCCATCATCTCTATTTCATTAAGGTTATACGGAATAAAGATAATGAACTGGTCCTTTCCAAGTCGGCCAAGAATCGAGCCGTTGGGGACGATCTTTTTTAAGCTGTCACAGAATCTGATAATGACACCATCAGCATTGCTGCTGTGTCCTGTTGCCATGGCTGTTCTGAAATCATCAAAATCAACCAGCATAAAAGTTGCACCGTTATCAGCTATATGTTTAAGCTGGGTATTTATTTCGTTTTCCAGATATTCCGGTTTCCAGAGATCTGTCAGAAGATCTTTCTGGGCAGAACTCAGGATGTTCTTTCTCATGTCCTCCATCTGAAGGACTTTTTCTATGCGCCCCAGCATGGCATCTGCTTCAAAAGGCTTAGTGATATAGTCAACAGCCCCCATTTTCATGCCTCGTATCTCACTCTCCCGTTCTGCGTCGGCTGTAAGGAAAATAATGGGGATATTGGCAGCCTTAGGATTGAGCTTGATCTGTTCCATGGTTTCATACCCGTCCATGTCGGGCATCATTATATCCAGAAGTATCAGATCCGGACGGTTCTTCTTAAGGAAATTAAGAGCCTGCTTGCCGGATTTTGCCATGGAAAGATGATAAAAAGGCTGCAGTACCTCTGCAGCGCTTTTCAGATTTGTGGTGACGTCATCAACCATTAAGATATGTTTCACTTGTAACCCCCTGTAACTCTTATGTGAAGTATATCAGAATATATATTAAGTATGTATCCTTAAGCAAGCAATTTATATTCCCAGGAATTTCTTCACTTCACCCGGCATGTCTTCCTTGTC
The DNA here is from genome assembly GCA_024689605.1 of Lachnospiraceae bacterium. The sequence continues at coordinate 6,768 of JAILDD010000093.1, read as the reverse complement.
GCAGACTATATCATGAAGAACCGCTGCACTACGGATATCCTCGATAGCCTGAGGTATTTCCGTGTTGGAGATTTCGCTAAGCTTATCGATAAGCTTGAAATCGTCTTCGTTAGCATTTGCAGGATCTATAGCTGTCATTACAGTCTTTGCAAACTTATATGGGCTTGCAGTGGATGCGATAACAGTTACCGTATCGTCACCGCTTGCAGCTTTATAATCATCGTAAACCGCTCCTGCTACCGCGGTATGTGTGTCGATAACATAGCCGGTCTCCTCATAAAGTGACTTTATCTTGCCGGCAGTCTTCTTCTCGTCTGCATAGCCGCTTTCGAAACCATCAAGAGCCGCTTTCATGCTTTCATCAATGGTATATGCTCCCTTTGATGAAAGGTCAGCCATAAGAGCTGCGTTCTTCTTGGTATCTGCCCCGGCGATGAAATAGATAAGCCTCTCAAGGTTGCTGGATATAAGTATATCCATGGAAGGCGAACCGGTAAGCATGAACTTTCTTTCATTTGTAAAAGCTTTGCTGGTTTCTTCCATCTCATGGTTCTTATCATAAGTACCGGTGCTGAAGAAATCATAGAGCACACGATTTGTATTTGAGGCGCAGATAAGCTTGTTTACCGGCACCCCAAGATTCTTGGCATAATACGCAGCCAGGATATTGCCAAAATTGCCTGTAGGGACAGTGAAATTGATCCTGTCACCTTCGGAAAGTTTGCCGTTTTTAAGGAGCTGAACATAGGCATATACGTAATAAACCACCTGCGGAACGAGACGTCCGATATTTATGGAATTTGCTGATGAGAATACAAAGCCCTTATCCTTAAGCTCCTTTGCAAGAGCCTCATCCCCGAACATTTTCTTTACGCCCGTCTGTGCATCATCGAAATTACCTGTTATACCTATAACGCGAACGTTTCCGCCGCGCTGTGTTACCATCTGCTTTTCCTGCACCGGTGAAACGCCGTTCTTCGGGTAAAAAACAACGATCCTTGTACCGGGCACATCAGCAAAGCCGGCAAGAGCAGCTTTTCCCGTATCTCCGCTGGTAGCGGTAAGTATAACTATCTCTTCCTTAAGGTCGTTTTTCTTTGCTGCCGTAGTCATCAGGTACGGAAGTATGGAAAGAGCCATATCCTTGAATGCGATGGTTGCGCCATGAAAAAGCTCAAGGTAATAAGCGCCGCCTGCAGAAACAAGAGGGGCAATCTCCTCTGTATCGAATTTTGAATCATAGGCATGCTCTATGCAGTACTTAAGTTCTTCCTCTGTATAGTCCGTAAGGAATAGCTTCATTACCTCATAGGCAGTCTGCTTGTAGTCCATTTTCTGAAGCTCTTCAAAACTTACATCAAGCTTCGGAAGTTCTTCCGGTACAAAGAGACCTCCGTCATCGGCCAGGCCTTTAAGAACAGCCTGCGAAGCCGTAAGCATCTTCTTATTATCCCTTGTGCTGTGGTATAAAATGTTCCTCATAGTTTTCCCTCTGTATTTACTTATTTCGCAACAATATTCACGATCTTATTAGGCACGTAGATTTCCTTGACTATATTCTTGCCCTCTATGGCAGCAGCCACATTGGAAAGTTTTTTAGCCTCTGCTATTGCAAGATCCTTATCGGAATCTACATGAATCTTTATTGTACCTTTAAGCTTGCCACAGATCTGTACAGCTATCTCTATCTCAGCGTCTACGCACTTTGCCTCATCATACTCAGGCCATGCGGACAGTGACAGTAAGCCCTCGCCACCAAGATTCTCCCAGATTTCCTCGCAGATATGAGGAGCTACAGGACACATAAGCTTTATAAGTATAATAAGCTCATCCTTTGTAATGCTGCCCTTTGCATAAATCTCGTTTACAAGCTCCATAAGTGCTGCTATGGCGGTGTTGAACTTCATTTCCTCGATATCATTGGAAACTTTCTTTATGGTCTTGTGGAATGATGACTCCAGCTCGCTGCTCATTCCTTCGCCGCTTACCATATCAGTAAGTGCTGCGATTCTGTCTATGAAGCGCTTGCAGCCTCGTACAGAAGAATCGTTCCAGGGGGCTGCATCACCATAGTTACCCATGAAAAGTATGTAAGTCCTCAGTACATCCGCACCGTACTGCTCCACCACATCCAGAGGATCTACTACATTTCCTCTTGATTTACTCATCTTCTCGCCGTCTGCACCAAGGATCATGCCCTGTGCAGTACGCTTTGCGTATGGCTCGTCAACGGGTACATAGCCGCAGTCATAAAGGAATCTGTGCCAGAATCTTGAGTAGATCATATGCCTGGTGACATGCTCCATACCGCCGTTGTACCAGTCAACAGGCAGCCAGTATTTTAATTTCTCAGGATCTGCAAACGCACTGTCATTCTTAGGATCGATATATCTTAAGAAATACCAGGATGATCCTGCCCACTGAGGCATGGTATCTGTTTCGCGCTTTGCATCCCCGCCGCACTTAGGGCACTTACAGTTTACAAAAGAATCAATCTTAGCAAGAGGTGACTCACCGTCTGTTCCGGGCTCATATTTTTCTACCTTAGGGAGTCTTAAAGGAAGCTCTTCGTACGGAACCTGGACTATGCCGCACTTCTCGCAGTGAACCAGGGGAATAGGCTCGCCCCAGTAACGCTGTCTGTTGAAGGCCCAGTCTTTCATCTTGTACTGTATTCCGGCTTCACCGCAGCCCATTTCAGCAAGCTTTTCAAGCATTTTGTCTATTGCTTCAGCCTTGGTCTCGATACCGTTTAAGAAATCCGAATTGATCATCTTTCCATCACCGGTATAGGCTTCTTTGGAAATATCTCCGCCCTCGATAACAGGCGTGATGTCAATACCGAACTTGGTTGCAAAATCCCAGTCCCTCTGGTCATGGGCAGGCACTGCCATAATGGCACCGGTACCGTATCCCATCATTACATAGTCGGAAATATAGACGGGTATTTCTTTCTTTGTAACAGGATTGATCGCACGAAGTCCTTCTATGCATACGCCTGTCTTATCTTTAACAAGCTGTGTACGCTCGAACTCTGTCTTCTTTGCACACTCTGTTCTGTAAGCCTTTACAGCGTCCATATTTGTTATCTGGGCTTCGTACTTATCAATTATGGGATGCTCAGGTGCTATAACCATAAAGCTTGCACCGAAAAGAGTGTCGGGTCTTGTGGTATAAACTCTGATGAAATCATCAGCTCCTGCTACGGAAAAGTTTACGAATGCTCCCTTTGACTTACCTATCCAGTTAACCTGCTGCTGACGGATATTAGGCAGATAATCTACCTCGTCAAGTCCCTGTAAAAGCTTTTCAGCATATTCAGTGATACGCAGATACCATACAGGCTTGGTCTTCTGGACTACATCAGAACCGCAGACATAGCACTTGCCACCCTGGGAATCCTCGTTTGAAAGAACTACCTTACAAGAAGGACAGTAGTTAACATTGGTGATATCCCTGAATACCAGTCCTTTTTCATTTAATTTAAGGAAAATCCACTGGGTCCACTTGTAGTAATCTTCCTCTGTGGTATCGATAACACGATCCCAGTCAAAGGAAAAACCAACGCTCTTAAGCTGGTTGCTGAACTTCTTGATATTGTCGTCAGTAACCTTTCTGGGATGAACGCCTGTCTTTATGGCATAGTTTTCAGCAGGAAGTCCGAATGCGTCGAAACCTATGGGGAAAAGTACATTGTATCCCTGCATGCGTCTTTTCCTTGAAACTATTTCAAGACCGGAATAAGCCTTGATATGTCCCACATGCATGCCCGCTCCCGAAGGATAAGGGAATTCCACCAGACCGTAAAACTTAGGCTTATCGCTGAAGTCAACAGCCTTGAAAGCTCCTGCCTCTTCCCATTTCTTCTGCCACTTTGCTTCGACTTCCTTGAAATCGTACTTCATTTTGATGTCCTTCTTTCTGTATATTCTGTAATATTTAATTATGCAGTCTGTCAATAGTCTGCAGTATATTTAAATATTTGATTAACTATTTAGAACCTATATGGCACGAATAGTTATCTGTTTTTATCTTAGGTTATGGTCTGTATCAGCCCATAGCCTGGTCCATACCCGTAAGCATTTCAGCAGCAATTCCGTCATCTACGTTTATATCATTCCAGATCTCGAAAGATCTTATCCCCTGGAATAGAAGCATTCCCAGGCCATTTGCTGTAGCTGCCCCATGTTCACGGGCTTTCTTTAAGAAAAGTGTTTCTCTCGGATTAAAGATTATATCAAATGCAGCATCAAGTCTTTCGTAAAATGCATTTTCCTCGATAGGTGCCTTGTCAATTTCAGGACTCATTCCTACGCTGGTGCACTGTATAGCGGTCCATTTATCGCTGCTTATTTTATCCATTACCGGAATACAAGAACCATCTAATTTTGCGGTACAAATCTTTGTATCCTTATAACTGTCCCTAAATCTTTCAGCCAAAGCGTCAGCCTTTTCCACAGTGCGGTTCAGTATCAGTATAGTCTCAGTTTTTTTCTCAAGCAGTCCACATAGCACAGCATTGGCAGCACCGCCTGCTCCTATCAGGACCACATTTTTTCCGCTTACAGTAATTCCGGCATAGTCAAGTGCTCTGAAAAAGCCCGGCATGTCAGTGTTATAGCCGTGGTACCCGTCAGACTCAAGCTTCATGGTATTTACAGCACCGATTTTTTTTGCGGTTTCATCAATTCCAGCCAGAAAAGGCATGACTGATTTTTTATACGGTACTGTAACATTCAAACCAATGGCGCCAAGCGCCTTTGCACCATTGATAACATTATAAATATCCCCGTCTGACGCAACATCAAAAGCAAGATATGCCATATTTATGTCATATTTGTCAGCAAGTGTATTCTGCAGGTACGGAGAAACCGAATGCCCCACCGGATGACCGATAAGGCATGCAAGCTTTGTCTTTGTGTTTATTTCTACGGCCATATTTATATGAGGATCAAAATCGCTGTTCTATCACTTATATATGTATACTGTCGATCCTGACAGCACATAATCCTGTAAAAACTTTGCATCATTGATATCCAGCCTGATGCAGCCGTGGGACAGATACCTCCCCAGCTTTCCGCTCTTTATCTTGAATGTTCCGGGATAATAAAGCACTGAATGGAAAAGGTACGTACCGCCGATAAAACCGCTGTAGTAATAACATGTGTAATCAGCTGTACCAAAAGCATATCCCTTCCTGCCTATCGAATATGTTCCTGTAGGCGTGCAGCCGCCGGCACCTGTGGTGCAGTAATTTCCTCTGACATAAACATACTGCGCACCGTCATATGTGTATATTCCGAAAATATTCTGTGACTTATCAACCAGGACCACGGTTCCTGTAGGAGATGTAAGGGACTGTGCGATCAGAGTCATGTTGGCATTTTCCATGGTGGCAGATGCCATTCCCAGAAGTTCGCTTACTCCGTTTCTTGTTGCATATGCATGATAGATCATTCCTCCAGTCATGTGGGCTGTAGCATCAACTCTTGCCTCATACTGATTTTCAGCCACCTTCGTCCCTGCAACAGAAATGATATCATCCTGGTCATTTGCAGCGCCCCATACATAAAATGTGACATCTGTAATTCCTGCAGGATCAGCAATAAGAACACCTACACAGGCCGTTCCGCCGCCACAGTCGTATTCATACATCTGATTAGGAACAACAAGTGCTTCTGCTTCATTTGCCGATGTCTCGCCTTCGGCATTTACTGTAGCTGCGCCGCTGAAACTGCCGGAACCTACAACCGCAAACACCAACAGTGCCGTTATTAATCTTTCTGCAAACTTTTTCATTTTACACTCCCCTTAATGCGTCAAAATATGCAAAAACCAAATCACAGTATATCATTTTTTTTGTGATTTGTGTTAAAATCCGGAAGTTATGATCTTAATTTGATAAAAATCTAATTGCTTCATCATAGTTCATATCATATCCTACCGAAACAGCTTTATTATGATCAAAACACTTTTTCTGATCACGGTAATACTCTTCTTTAGTTACACTCTCACCATTGGAAGTATATTTATATTCCTCAAAATTATCATCTGCTGACCAACTTCCCCGCCATAGTTCCTGAGATCTGCCTCTGTCCCATTTTACTATCCATAAATCACTTCCAAAACTATCATAGGGATACTCTTCAAGAATCAGACCTTCGCCCGGAATCACATAACAGTTTGCAGAACACACTTCTACCGCCTTGCCATCGATATATGAATATACACCGCCAAACACCATTGGGCCTGCTCCGCCTGTAACAACCGCCAGCTCCGGTACATCATCGCTGTCTAAATATACTACAGAGGCGGTTGTTTCGTTTCCTTCATTATCTCCATCTCGCCCACATTCATACAAAATATCCAGATAAGCCTGCTTCCATCCACTGTCAGTATTACTTTGGGCTGATGACTTCTGAGCAGCAGTTTCATTAGGAGTAAGGTAAGCCGCTATCTCATCATAATTAAAGCTTATCCCTCGATTACCCAGACCTTCAGTAGCCTTTGAATAATCGTAGCCCATTTTCTTTTTATAATCCGCTTCATCTTTACATTTTTGACCACCAACATAATATTCCGGATTTGAATAATCAAAATCCGGATATTCTATGTCGCCGTTACATGCCTCTGAAAACCCTGAAGAATTCAAAGTACAAACAGATTCATAACAGCCCTGGTGTCCACCGCCTGTCCATATAAAACTTCCTTCACCCTCAATGTATGATGTAACTCCACTATAAAGACCTGTAGGCGGATTCATAAAAT
>JAILDD010000180.1 GCA_024689605.1 Lachnospiraceae bacterium | reverse complement strand
AACAGAACGGTGGGATATTTATCCCCTGTACTTAAATACGTACAGAAAATCGGAATTTAAGCTGGAATGTCTGGACAGGAAATTTTTTGAAGAAAGCGAAGGTACGAGGCTTATATTTGTAAAGGATGGCAAGCCTGCCGGCTTTGTGCTGCTGCACGAAGAAGGTGAAAAGCTGGTTTTTCAATTCTGCGGAATGGATTATGAATGTATGGATAATACTGCGGATCTGTATTTTTTCATGCTGCTGCATATAGTCGGTTTTGCAATAGAGAAAAGAATGAAGACCATAGATTTCGGACAGACATCGGAACTGACAAAAATGAAGTTTGGTGCGGAGCTCTCAAAGAGATATTTTTATGCGCACCATACCAATCCATTCCTGAATATGTTTGCTATACTTGGGAAGAGACTGCTTGAGTACAGATACGATTTCCCGGAATTTAAAGTATTCCGTCCTAAACAGCAGGCTTAAAGAATCAGAGGGACTAATGAACGTATTATTATTCAGACCAAGACCGGATAAAGAGACCATAGGGCTGCAGAATGTAATGATCTGCGAACCCCTGGAACTCGAGTATATTTCCGCAAATATAGAACCGCTGGGCCACACCTGCACGATAATAGACATGATCATCGAAAAAAAAGATGTGAAATATTATGTGGAAAAGTATGCCCCGGATGTGGTGGGGATCACCGGATATATCTCGCATGTAAACATAATGAAGGATTATGCGAGAAAAGCAAAAGAAGTGAATCCGGATATAAAGACAATTATAGGTGGCGTGCATGCAGAGGTGAATCCCGGTGATTTTGAGAGCGAGTATGTGGATTTTATCATCCGTGCCAATGGCATAAGGACTTTTATAGATATCCTTAATTCTCTGGAGGGGAAGAAGCCTGCGGAAGATATAGAGTGCATTTATTCCGGTGCAAAGCCTGCGCCCAAAAAGGATACCGTATTTGATTACCGTTTTCCGGACAGGAGCAAGGTGGATGCATACAGGTCTAAATATTATTACATGTTTCACAGGAACTGCAGTCTTATCAAGACATCATTTGGCTGCCCTTATAACTGTAAATTCTGTTTCTGCAGGCAGATAATGGACGACCAGTATTTTGCCAGAAGCCTTGAAAGCATAGTGGATGAACTGGAATCCATTAAGGAGACTGAAATATATATTGTGGATGATGATTTCCTTGTAGACAGAAAGCGGATACTGGAATTCTGCGATATGCTGGAAAAACGGGGCATTATGAAGAAATACCTGATATACGGCAGGGCGGACTTTATCGCAGCAAATGAGGATGTCATCAAGCGTTTTAAAGAAGTGGGATTGCGTGCAGTAATTGTAGGACTTGAGTCCTGCGACAGCAGGCAGCTGGATGATTACAATAAGCGGACTAACGTGGAGATTAATGAAAAGGCAGTCGGGACGCTTAAGAAATATGATGTTGAATGCTACGGAACATTTATTCTGGGACTTGACTGGACCTGGGCGGATTTCTCGGCACTTCATAAATGGATAAAGAAGCTGGGACTGGTATTTGTAAACCTGCAGCCTCTGACTCCTTTAAGGGGAACTGATATTTATGAAAAATACAGGCCCAGGTTTATTGTAGGCGAGGATGAATACGAGAAGTGGGATTTGGCTCATCTGGTGGTGAGACCGGACCATATCTCTGTACGCAGGTATTACTGGTACACAATGGTTTTGTATTATCTGATCACAGCTAATCCCGTGAGCTGGTGGTATATGGTAAAGAAATATGGCCTGCATGATACGCTTAAGCTGACCTGGGGGGCGGCGATGGTGAATAATCAGTACTGGAAGAAGCTGATCATGGGGGAGAGGAAACACGGATAGAAAGAGAGTAGCTATGTCACAGTCAGATATTGGAAAAAAAGAATTGAAGGTTCTTCTCATACGTCCTAAGTATTCATCCCTTGTGGCGCACCTTGAGCCGTTAGGTCTTGAGTATCTTGCAGGACTGGCAAGAGATCTTGAAATCCCATGTGAGATACATGATGAGTTTGACAGGCCCTGGACTTTCCGATTCAGCAGGATGTGCCGCATCATAAAGAAAGGCGGATATAATTTTGTAGGCCTGAATGCGAATGCAAATACCGTTGACTATATAATAAAAAGGGCAATGCAGCTCAAGCAGAAGTTTCCCGGGATAACCATAATGGTGGGAGGCCCGGAAGCGGAGATGAACTACCGCGAGTTCCTGACTGATGATATAGATATAGTCTATTACGATAATGGACTCAGGTCGCTAAAGGCAATATGGTCCGCAGGACTTGATATTGATGTAATGGATGAACAGACTGGGATTGCCTTTAAAAAGAACGGCGAGTGGATCGTAAAGGAAAAGGGGGATCCGGTATGCGGTTTTATAAATAAGCCGGACAGAACGGCTTTTTACAGAGGTCTAAAGAAAAATTATATTTTTATGAAAGGAAAATATGCACTCAGCAAGGCGTCTTTTTCCTGCCCCTTTAACTGCAGTTTCTGCTACTGCACAAAGATGAACAGCGGGGTATATACTGAGCGTGACATGAATGAAGTCCTGGATGAGCTGGAAGAGATCAAACACGATAAGGTGTGGTTTGTGGATGATACATTCTTCTTCCATAAGGAGAGAGTCATCGAGTTCTGCAATGAGGTGATAAAAAGGGGAATAAAAAAAGAATTCATGGCATATGCCAGGGCAGATTTCATTGCGGAAAATCCTGACGTGCTTCCTCTTGCATATGAGGCGGGCTTCAGGGATATACTGGTGGGACTTGAGGCTATCACGGATGAGCTGTTAGATGAGTATAATAAGCAGACGTCAAAAGAGATAAATGAAAGGGCAATAAAGAATCTTCTGGATAACAATATAGTATGTGACGGACTGTTTGTTATAAGCTATACGGCTACCAGAAAAGATTTTAAGAATCTTATGAAGTTCATAAAGGATAATAATCTTTTATGGGTGGTATTCGGTATATTTACACCATACAAAGGTACGGATGCTTATGATGAGTACAAGGATATGGTGGTTAATTTTAAATCCTGGAGGCTTGACGGCACACATATAACTATCAAGCCGACCAATATGTCTTCTTTCGAGTATATGTTCCGTTACTACTGGATACATGTGCTGACATATCCGAAGATAATGGTAAGGACACTTTTCGGAACAGGTTACGATACAAAGAGAACAGGCTGGTTTTGATCTATGAAGCAGAAATATATGTTTGTCCGTGTTCATTATGATAAGAGAGTCGCAAGCCTTGAACCGTTAGGACTTGAGTATCTTATGGCCTGCGTAAAGGCAGAGGGACGGGAAGGTTTTATCTATGACGAGAGCATTGAAAGCCCTATAGGCAGGTATTCCAGGCTTTTGAAAAAGATTGATGATAACGGCGTTACCATTGCAGGTTTTTCCGTTATGTCTAACACGGCCTGGTATGTTATAAAGCTTATTAAATTCTTAAGGAAGAAACGCCCGGATGTAAAGATAATGGTTGGAGGCCCGGAAGTAGTCATAAATCATGAGGACTTCCTGCTGGATGAAGTGGATTATGTTTCTTATGATAACGGACTGGATTCATTCAGGCTTGCTGTCAGGAAGGATATGGAGATAGAAACACTGAAAGAGTGCAGCGGCATTTCATTTCGTGATGAGAATGGAAACTGGATGCAGAATCTTAAAGGGGAGCCTGTAAGTGATTATGGGATACTGCCGGACAGAAGCCATTTCTATGATAACAGGAATAAATTCAAGGTGCTTGCAAAGGGATGTTTTTCCATGATGAAGACAGCGTTCTCCTGTCCCCAGAACTGCAAGTTCTGCATATCAAGGCAGTTTAACAGCTGTGCCTACAGGGTAAGAGACCTGGATGATGTTATAGATGAGATAGTTAACCTCGACAATGATAAGATCTTCATCATAGATGATGATTTCCTGGTAAATAAGGAGCGCGTGAAGGAATTCTGCGAAAGGCTGCTGGCCCTTGGATGCCATAAGACATTTATGATCTTTTCCAGAGCAGACAGCATAGTGAACTGTGAGGACATAATGCCGCTTATTTATAAGGCTGGTATACGTGACATGCTGGTGGGGCTGGAGGCTGTGGAGGATTCTACTCTTGAGAAATACAATAAGCATTCAAGTGTAGTGATAAATAAAAATGCTGTCCGTATACTGAGAGAACATAACATGCTCTGTGTGGGGCTTTTTGTCATAAATTATGATTTCAAGCATAAGGATTTTATGAACATAAATAAGTTCATAAGGGATGAGGGGCTGATATGGGTTCTCTTCAGCATTCTTATTCCTTTTAAGGGAACGAGTGTATATGAGGAAAACAAGGACAGGCTTTATAACTATACATACAGAAGGACCGGGGGAACCAGTGTGCTGATGAAGCCCAGCGCCATGCCTATGCTTCTGTTTAAGCTGGAGTTCCATTTTCTGTATTATGTGAATTATCCGAGGATATACTGGGCGGGGATAACACATTTGTTTAACAAGAAGTATAAAAACAAATGATAGTCTGAACTGCTTAAGGATAGCTAAAACTTCCCACTCCGATAGCTCACCTGCCGGTGGGGTCGTTCGCCAAGCAGTTCTTACGGAAATGCCAAAGTGTATGCAATTCGTTCGGAACCGTTCACACGCTACATCCATGTAGCGTTGTTCACTCGGTCCAACATCCATGTTGGACCGTTCCTAAAGAGCCTATGCATTTCCGAGAACTGCTAAGGCTCACTTTACACCGTCAGGCGAGTCTATACGGTGTGGGAAGTTTTATATGATAGTAGTGCGTGAATTTACATTAGAGGATTGCAGGGAGTGAATATACTTCTCATAAAACCTGAGACAGTAGGAATATTTAGTTATACATATCTGGTGGAACATGAACCGCTGGAGATGGAGTATCTCTATACGGTGTTTACTGCCATGGGGCATCATGCGGTTATTTACGATAGAAGGTACGAGCTGACTTCCATGAAGAAGAAGCTTAAGGAAGTTAAGCCGGATGTGGTCTGTGTTACAGGTTATATAACACAGCAGAAGCTGGTGATAAAATACTGCGATGTGATAAAGTCATACGATCCGGAGATACAGATCATTCTGGGGGGATCGAATGTAGAGATAAATTATGCAAATTATTTTGGGTCAAAGGCAGATTATCTTTATCATCTGAGCGGACTGGAAAACCAGAAGAAACTGATCAGGTATATAGAGCAGGAGAAGCAAGCCTATAAACAAGCTAAAGATGATAGTACTTCCGGTTCTGCTGAAGAAGAATTAGCTGATAGAGATAATCATCGTGATACAAGGCTATCCCTGAAAGATATTCCCGGAATATGCTACCGTGAAAACGGTGAGTGGGTAGTCAACCCTAAGGTGGTTGAGACCCCGGCGGATCTTCCTGTTCCAGACAGGACATATTTTTATAGGAACAAGCACCGCTTCAGGTATCTCTGCTTTAGGCCTCTTGCCCTGGTAAAGAATTCATATAGCTGCAGGAAAGCCTGCAATTTCTGTTTCTGCACCAACAGAAACAGCGGACGCTATGCCTGCAGGAGCGTGGAGAGTCTGGTGGATGAAATTGCGTCACTTGATGTATCGGCTATACATATTACTGATGATGATTTCCTGATAGACAGGGATTATCTGAAAGAGTTTATACGTCTGATAAAGGAGAGGGACATTCATAAGCAATATCTTATCTATGGCCGGGCGGATTTTATTGCACACAATGAAGATATCATAAAGGAATTCGCTGAGATTGGTCTGTCGCTGATAATGGTGGGACTGGAAGCAACCAGCGAAGAGGAACTTGATTCTTATAATAAGAGAGTCACGGTTTCCGAGAATGAAGAATGCATACGTATCCTTTCAGAGAACAATGTGATCTGTGCGGGGCTTTTCATAGTACATCCGGGGATGACTAAAGAGGATTTTAAGAAGCTTTACAACTGGATCGCTGCAAGAGACATTATTCCGACTGTTTCCGTATTCACACCTATGCAGGGGTCGGCCATGTACAAGAAATACGAGGATCAGATGATAAATAAGGATGTGACCAAACAGGATCTGTTCCATTGTCTTCTGAAGCCGGAGCATATGAGCGTGGGAGCATTTACCAGGGAATATTACAAGCTTTCGCTGGGACTGGCATTCAAGAACCGCAAGTCACCGTTATACAAGGATAATAATTACCCGGGTGCTGTTTTGTATATCATAAAGGTATTTTTTGTAAAGCTTAAAAGGATGATAGTTTTATAGTAAACATAATCATCTGATCCGATTATTTTAATACTTTGCCAATTGAGTGTTAATTCAGGCATAGCCGATGGCAAGTGAGGATGTTTACGGAATTGCAAGGATAATTATGAAAAATAAGATACTTTTAATACAACCTACACCATATGACCAGTACGGTAACCTAGTAAAGAAGAGCAGGCTTTATTTTGTGGGGCTTGCACTTCCTCTTTTGGCTGCACTTACGCCTGATGACTTTGAGGTTGAGCTTTGCTATGAGACTATTGAGGATGTGCCCTTTGACACTGATGCGGAGCTGATAGGAATAAGCAGTATGGGACATGCCGTGATGCGCACTATTGATATTGCAAACAAATTCCGGGAACTGGGCAAGACGGTCATCCTGGGAGGCTACATGGTTTCACTGATGCCTGAGGAGGCGAAGAAGTACTGCGACAGCGTGATGATAGGGGATGCCGAAGAAACCTGGGGACAGATGATAGAGGACTACCGTAATGGCACTCTTAAGAAGGTATATCAGAAGAAACTGACGAAACTGGAGACACCGCTTCCTAGATATGAGCTGGTGCTGAAAAAAAGGATAGGAAACTTCCTGCCGGTGCAGGCAGGAAGAGGCTGCCCTAAGACCTGCAGTTTCTGTTCCATATACTGTCTTTACCATGGACAGTATTTAAGGCGTGAGATACCGGATGTTATCCGGGATATAAAGCGTGTAAAGGAACTGGGCTTCAAACAGTTCCTTCTTTTGGATGATAATCTATTTTCAAACAGGGAATATGCATTTGCACTCTGCAGCGAGATAAAAAAGCTTAAAATGCACTGGATGACGCAGTGTTCCATTGATATTTCAAAAGATGAAGAACTGCTGAAGGTGGTTGCTGAAAGCGGCTGTTATGTATTAAGCTTCGGGTTGGAAAGCATCAGCAGGGAGAGTCTTTTAGGTATGCAGAAGGGTTGGGCACACCCGGACCAGTATTCTGAACAGCTTAAGATAATAAGAAAATACGGCATAGATGTATCCACCGAAATGGTGGTGGGGGCGGAGGGGGATACCCTGGAGTCCATACGGGAAACTGCGAAATTTATAGAGGAAAATAAGATCACCGTTCCGAGGTTCTATATCCTGACGCCTATTCCCGGAACCCAGTTCTATGATGAGATGAAGGAGCAGAACCGCATCTACAATACGGATATGTATTCATATAATGCCTGTGAGGCAGTCCATATCCCGAAGAACATGACACCGGAGGAACTGACCAAGGCTTACTGGGAGCTTTATAATGAAGTATATTCCTACCGAAGCATTCTTAAGCGTACCATATTTGTAAAGAATTTCTTCAGGCGGCCACTTACATCGTTTTTCTATCTCGGGGTAAACCTTTTTTATCGCAAGCATATCAAGCACGGGATAGTGCCGAATATTGTGTAGAAATATTAATTTATCCTCTTTATCGGATGGACGGTAAGGAGTTTTTTGTATACAGATGGTCGTTATGCATACGGCAGGTCAGATAGGCTGGAAATGTGATTAATTAAAAAGTACGCATTGGGTACGCTATGGGTAGTATCATTTGACACAGTGGGGTATTATATTAGGTACATCATGCCGTTTACATTGGCGGATTAGGATGCCCCAAAAGGCTATTGGGACAGAACAAAACCAGAACTGTTTGATGTATCTGTACAGATTTGCATAGGCTTATATAAGAAAAGGAGAAAAGGCCATGGTAAAAGATATTGAAAAGGAATGGGACAGCTTATTATCAGAGCTTTCGGACTGGGTGGACGAAAAAGAAGAACTGGACGCAGAGACAGCAGCACGGGCTGAGGAAATAGGAGAATATTTTAAGGAATTATTAGTGGCCTATGACGCTGATGAAAACAACATCATGGGTATTCTTGCTGATGATGACTATCTGTTGGAGGAGCTTTCAGACAAGCTGGCACTAGTGAATATCATCGAAATGTCGGAAGAAGAAATGTCACCTGAACAGAAGGAACTGCCCTATCTGTCCTTAATGGATACCTGTTTTGAGACAGCAAAAGTAATCAATCCATTGGCAGGCTTCGGAAAGGACAGGCTGGAGGCCGGTCTAGGTACACTCAGGAGTTTTGAGAAAAAGTACTGGCCGCTTGTCAGCAGGGTGACTAAGAATAATGCAGCGGCATTCCGAAACTTCATTCCCTCAGAGCATTATGATGATATTGTTGAGGGAAGAAAGAAAGCGCTTGGCGCTGTAAGGCATAAAGGCAGCGCAATGTTCGTGGCTGGAGTTGTGGTTTTTAGTATAAATCCTATTCCACGTGCAAGCGGAAACAATATAAAGCTTGAGTGGATATATGTTGCTGACGCATATAAAAAGACCGGGGTGGGGAATATGCTGATGGCAGAGCTTGCAGGCTATGCTATACAGGCAGAAGGCAGCATCATAACCCTTGATATGAATGTTCCTGATATTTCTGAAGACGCAGAGAGAGAAAGGTTTGCAGTACTTGAGAATTTTCTTGACTCATGGAAATTCGTATTTGGATTGAGGGCCGGAAACAATTTCTGCCTGCAAGTGTCAGACATAAAGGACGTCGAATATATGGCTGGTTCGACGGATGGGGTAAAGTCTCTTGAGGAGCTGGGCATCGGAGGTGAGATGATGCTGAAGCGGTTCTTTAAGACACTTAATCACAGCTATGATGCAAAACTTTTGGCTAGCACCTACAGCTTTTTTGATCCCAAAGTAAGCTGTGTTATAACGGAAAATATGACTATTAAAGCGGCACTGCTATTCCATAGGCAGGAAAAAGGGTATTACCGTTATGAAACGGTACGAAGTCTGCCGGACCATGATCCCGCGGCAATAATAAAGCTTATAAGATTTGCCTGCAGGGCTGCAATAAAAAGAGATGGTGAAAAGTCAATTCTATACGGAAAATTCGAGAGTGATGAAGGATTTGCTACGATGAAGAAGCTTTTCCCTGAGACCAGGTCGATAATGCAGTATCACGGCGAGCTGTCTGCACCATTGAGTAAGGACATAATAAGCAGTGAGCAGTGGGCTGTACTCAGAAAGGAAGCCGGTCTTTCGGATGAAAAGATTCCTGCCGGAGAGCTGAAAGAAGAGGATTTTTCACAGGAAAGAATGGATAAGCTTGCAGAGTTTTTGAGAATGTAAGAAGCACTACGAATTCATAAATGGCAGTTGTGAGGTGACAAAATGGATTTACAGAAGAATGGAAAAGAATTAAACGAGGAACAGATCAAAGGACAGGAATTCAAACAGGAAGAGAAAAAAGAAATTACTGTTGGCCCTGATCTAAATGTCGAAATCAATAAGAATAAGCAGGAACTCTTGCAGGATCAGGAAGAGGTCTCTTCGGATCAGTTAAAAGAAACGGTCCTTAATAAAGAAGAGATGGAGTTCATCCAGGGTAACGGTGAGCTTGACCTTACAAAAATGGGACAGGGTATGAATCTCACAATGCTTAATCGTGACTTTTCTGAAGCCACTATGCGTGCGAATGTTAAGAATATCCTGGGTCAATACCTTGAGATCAGAAAAAAGGTGCTTGACGGAAAAGGAGAAAATGACTTATCAAATGATGAAAGATTCGAGCTGGGTACAGTCTATGAAAGGCTTGTACGGTCCGTGGATGAGTATGTTGCCGTACACGGGGAACAGGCTGTGCATGGCAAGGCAGCAAAGAATCTTAAGCGTATGGCACGTATTAAGGAACTGATACATATGGACAACAGGTTCTTCATGTTGTCAGAAAATAGAAGAAAAAAGATGGAATCCCTGGATGCACGTAATGAAGGTGATTCGGGATTCCCGACATTTCTTAAAGCGCTTCATGCTGCAGATTCCATAAGCATCAGAAACCAGATATATAAGGATAGCTTAAAAAAACAGACGTCCATTCAGAGTGCAGGGTGGTGGAAAACCGCAATGAAGAATAACTGGGATCGCACGAAGATTATATATAATGTGACCGGAGGACTGATAGACCGAGCCATTGGTGTCGGTACAATGATAGCTTCAAATACTGTTATTCTTGGAGGGAAAGTCGCTAAGCTGCCGCTCAAACTTCTTTCAATGGCATTCAATGCATTGTTTAAAAAGTATAAATCGAAAAAACGCTGGACGGTTGATTACAGTATTACAAAGGGATGGGCAGGACTGTCAGAAAGCCGTCAGATATTCAGGGACTGTGCAAAAGGTCTTGTGGCGCTTCCTGTGGGGGTGTATGACTCGTTTGTGCATGGTTTCCCATATCTGTTCAGGAAAATGACAGGAAAATCTAAAAAGTCTGATAAGGTATATCGTGCTTCAGGCAAGCTTTTCAAGGGTATTGGTAAAAGAATCACCAATATCATGAGTGGTCTTGGCTTTAATAAGCATTATATTGACCTGAAGGAGATTGATGAAGCCGAGCTCCTTGATAAAACGGTTATGGATTCAGCAGAGGAACTGGATGTAACGCTTCATAAAGCTGATAAGGAGAAAGTAAAAGAAGGAAAGAAAGGCAGTAAAGAAAAGAAGATTCGGGAGAACCAGCTGGAGCTGGAAGGTCTCTTTGGTGAATTAGGCGAAAAGGAAGAGGAAGAGTCCGAAGAGAAAGTAACAGAGAAGAACGAAGAAAAAGAGGAAGAGAAAGAAGAGAAAAAGGACAAAGATCAGGACAAGACCGGAGAGAAGGAAGAAGAGAAGAAGGAAGACGACAAGGCCGGAGAGAAGGAAGAAGAGAAGGAAGAAGAGAAGAAGGAAGACGACAAGACCGAAGAGAAAGAAGAAGAAAAGAACGGAGAAAAGAACGGAGAAAAAGAAGAAGATAAGGAAAAGAATGACAAGAAGGAAGAAGAAGAGAATAAGGACGACCATGCCTTAAGTCCGGAGGAGGAACTTGAGAAAAAGGGTATCTATGCTGATACTATCATGGAATTCAAGGCGGTATACAATGCCGAGGCAAAGAAGAACCACGAGGAAGCATTAAAAAAGCTTAAGGAGAGAATCCCTTATGATAAGGAAAGTGTGACAAAAATCATACAAAAACACCAGGGGTGGATTAAAGTCAAGAATAAGGAAGGTGAGGAGATTGATAGAATTGACTGGAAAGTCGGTACTGACAAGGAACTCATAAGACATCTGAAGTGGCTTGAAAAGTACTATATTGTCCATGATCCTACGAGTGAAGTCAACAGGAAGAGCGCCCTGAAGCGGATTGAGATGGGAAACTATACAGTCAGCATGAAGGAAATCGGCATGGATGAAGCCTATGAAAATCAGGGACCTAGAAATTGTTATGCCTGTTCAGCTACAGCCATGCTCAATCAGTATATAGCGCACCATAGAAAAGCAAAAAAGGGTGAAAAGAAAGATCAAGATAGAAAGGTGGTGCGTTTATATCGCCAATATGATTTACGCGATTACGAACCCAATATTCGTTTATATGATCCTAAATTGATAATGGAGAAGGGCGAGTATGATGGAAATGTTAGAAATGTTGCACAGTATGCGGGCAAGGGCAAAGATGCTATAGGAAATGTGTTTGCACTGGGTGATTTTATTTTAGATAAGCTTTCTGATAATGGCATTAAGGATGCAATGCTCAACAGGATGTTATTCACTGTTCCAGTAAATTCCGCTAAGGATGAAAAAGAAGTAAAGGAACGCAATGAGATTAAGGTTCATAATATGCAGGCTGTTTTTTCAAAAAGGATATCGGACATAATAAGCAGTGGCGGAGTGGCCAGCGTTCTTACTGTAAAGGGGCATTATGCGCACTATATTACCATTACAGGAATAAATGGGGATAATCTGGATGTATATGATTCAAACTACTATTCGGGGCAGAAGAAGGTTGTTTCCATAAATAGCATTATTCAACCGGGCCAATATACTGAACTTAACTGGATATCCCAAAAGGATCCGAAAGAACTCACGAAGGAATTCAAAGGGCTTAAATACGATGAAAAGGACGGATATACAGTAGAACTAACCACGCTTAATCAGGTTTCAGAATCGATTACGCATACTAAGGGCGTGACTGTAGTAAAAGATGTTACGGATATGGTAGATGAATATGAAGACATCGCACATATGGCTTATATTCCTGATGAGAAAAAAATCGAATCCCTGCCACTGAAGGATTATCTTAAGGAAATAGAGAAGAAAGGCAAAAAGAATGCTGATGATAAGACGGTACTTAGGGATAAAGGCTGGGTAGTCTTTAGTGATGCCGAAGAATCTCAGGAATATACAGAAGAGGAATTCAAGGAAAAGATAGAAGAAAAGAAGGCCGAAGACGAGGAGGATAAAGAGAAAAATACGGACGAGAAAAAGG
>JAILDD010000231.1 GCA_024689605.1 Lachnospiraceae bacterium | reverse complement strand
TCTCTTCTATGCGCTGCATATTTTTCCATCTTCTATCTTAACCCAGAACTTGAATTGTACCGACCTTGCCAGAATCCACGATGCGGCAAATTCTTTCTCGTCAAGGCAACATCCACACGAGTACGCTATTGCAGCACTGCTTGTTGCAACCGTGTCACGCAAGACCGCTACAGAAAAAAGAAAAGAGAAAAAGAAGGAAAATAAAAAAATCCTCTGGTCATAGTTTTTACCTCGACCAGAGGATTCTTATTCATCTTCTTTTTTCGTTCTGAATGGTGGATGATTATCAGCGACCATCATGTCAGAAGACCAGGAGGAATCAGACACGACCAGTTTATGTTCCGATAATGCACCCGAACCCACGGCTATATTGGGCTTTCCAAGCACAGCTTCAATACATTCCGCAAGGGCAATCTTTTCCTTAAGGGGCTTTCCAGAATAGTGATACATTAGATACCTTGTATCCATCACTATACCTTGGATCCTTTCATATAGTTTCTGATTTCTTCTCCAATCACCGGTCGCTTCTCCGATATTCCCCACATAATCAGTAATCTTAAAATAATTCTTTCCCATGTTAAACGGCATAATGAACGCATTAAAAATCGAATCTGCTCCTATACCTTTGAACTTTTCCAGATATTCTCCATAAGTTATCTGCTTATTTATTGAAGAACCGTTCGGTAGATGGTCCGGATTTCCTGTCCATCCGTATTTATAGCACTTTGCATCCAGAACATAGTATCTTCCATTATAAATCATGATTGTGTCCGGCATCAAAGGTCTCTTCTCTTTATATTTTCCATAATCAAGATGCCATCTTGAACGAGGAAAATACTTATCCTTATCACGTTCTCCAAACGCCCTATCAATCAATTTTTCCCATACGTGATCAAAATCATCCGTCCCAAAATAAAACTGTTTCTCGGATGTTTTCTCATCCATATAATTGAGCATATCCAGCATGCCCTTGAACAGCTTCCGCTTCTTATCATCATTCGTCCCGGACATCTTTCCGCGAACTATGGCGATAGATTCCGTAACAGTCGGATGTGGACCCGGTTCTTCGGGCATAAACGGAACATAAAGCCATCCAAGTTTCTGGAATGCTTCATAGACACAATACCTGTTAATCTGCGTTATCTGCTTTGCATAATTAGGTGTGGATGCCCTGACAGTAAAGGAAGTGAAAATGAACGAACTCACATCCCCCTTTCTCTGGACAAGTGGCATCTGTTCCTTTACCGTTCTCGTCCAGTCCTGATTCCCAGACGCTGCCGTTACAAATGTTGGATCTGTTTCCACATAATACTTGCCAGTTGAAAGATAATACTCAATTACACTCCTGTAAGCATTGATAGGAAAGTCAACCGTTTGAGGCGCAGCAAATTTATTCACGGCCAGAAGACGGTCTTCCTTCGTGGTAAATTCCGCCAAAACCTGAATCAGGTGCTTTATGTCTGTTCGAATCTCTGCATCACTTTCCGGCAACTCATATCCAATTGGAAAGTACACCATTGCCTTGTCAGATTCAGCCTTGATGCCTACAAACCGATCGCCATCTTCATTAGAATTGACATGGCACTGAGTCTTTATATCAAATTTTTTTTCTTCGACCGCATGTATAGCAGACTCCATATCCATATCGTCTTCCCACCTTATTGATTATCGTCTGTAAATGCACTCCTTACATTTTCCTTGAACATTGCAAAGCGCTGAAGTCCCTTGGCATACATGAACACTCTGATCACTTGCTCCAAACTCTGATAATCTGTTGTCTCAAATACAACCTCACGATTAAACTTGAATGCATCATCCCACAGATACTTGATAACCTTTTCCGGGAACTTGCGATTCTGCTTCATTGCTTCCCGTATCTCTGCAAGTCTCGCCTTCTCCGGTTCTTTAATTGTGCCATTGCATTCTTTCTTCCGCAGATCATCATATTCCCCAGAAGACAAATCTCCCATTTTATCATCAAACAACAGATCTCTCAGATGAACAAAATATGCGCCGAGCCGCTTGTCTTCCGAAGATGTCATTCTCGCATTATTGCCTACGACAATCCTGTTAATCTCCGTACAGAAGTTTTTCCAACTTACTGTAGTATCCAGAATAGGCGCATTTGCCAGCTTCGGATCAACATTATCGAAGTTATTTTCAATCAGACGCATATCCCATCTTCTCTGAAAAGCGGTATCAAGCGTAAATACATTCTGATCAGATGTGTTCATCGTACCGATGATTGAAAGATTAGATGGAATCCTTACCTTTTGACTCGGATCACCATATACAATCTTAGCGATATTTGCATTAGTTATACCGTATTCACTCGTACCAATTGGATAACCATCATCGTTCAAGTCGTCAATTTCAACCTTACGATCCAAAAGCTGGAACACCTCGCCAAAGATAGCAGGTGCATTTCCACGGTTGATTTCTTCAATGATTAGAATATACTCCGTCATTGGATCATTATATGCATCTTTAAGAATGTTTGTGAATGGCCCGGGAGTGAACTCGTAACTAACCTGGCCATCTTCAGCAACATTCGGAAGTATCTGACCAATAAAATCAGAATATGTATAATCAGGATGAAAAACAAGTCTCTCAACTTTACTTCCTTGTTTACAGTATTCATGCTCTATGGTCCAGCTTTTTCCTGAACCCGGAACGCCATACAACAATACATTCGTTCCCACCGTCAAACGGTTATCTTCTAAACTTTGCAGGCCAAACCCTTCTGCTTCCGCATCCAATTCTTCCAAACCTATTACCTTAGTTGCGGAGAGCCTTAAGAACATGTCCACACGTTTCTGATATTCTTCAAGCTCACTTTTGTGATTCTCATCAACAGACACCATTCCATTTGAGTATTTTAGGAACGGATTCAATGAATCACCTAATAATGATTTTAAAATTCTCAGTGAACCTTTTGCTTCAACATCACCGTTAATATCTACTGGTTCACCCGTTTCTAAACTCTTTCTGTAGATACTGTTCTGGTTAAATACAACATCCCTCGATCCATCGGTCAGCTTAAACAATGCACCTTCTGTAAGTATCGAAAATGCAGATATAAGCAATCTCTCGCACTCTGGATCAACGTGAACTTTACAACCAAGCCAGGAAAACAATACTCTGTAATATGCATCCCTATTGCTTTCAATAACATTGTGGATGATGTCCACATTACTGGAGAATAACAGCCTTTTGGGATATCGAATGCCACCTGTCCTTTCAGCACTTGCCGGCTTGTTTGAATCAACAAATTCAACCTTCGCCAGTTTCCAAACAAGCTCAAAGGCCACTATTAAGGCTTCCAACTGAGATTTGAATAACTGATTATCATTTACTACCGCAAGTAAATCATCGGATGATATTTCTTCCTCACCTAAGAAGTCAGAAAAACTATCAATCATCCACTGTTTTAATTCATCCGAAACAAGCAATGATCCTTCGTTCTGCTTTGAATAATCCAAAACCGCCGGTTTATCAGCTGCTTCCCAAAACAGGACAGCCAAGGCAAGCGTACTTTTAACATGAGGCAGCGATGACTTGATCCCCAACTTTAAATCCAATTCATCATATGCCAATGCATTATCCGGTCTATTACTCATGGTTCACCTCCACTATATCTTTCATGATGCTTTCTGCAATCGCCTGAGCTAACAATGGCGGAACTGCGTTCCCTACCTGCTTCATTTGAGAGCCTTTATTTCCTATAAACTTAAAACTATCCGGAAACGATTGTATCCTTGCCGCTTCACGAACAGTTATTGCTCTATTTAGATAAGGATGCGTAAACTTTCCTGATGATGGAGTATCAAACCGCGTAGTAATTGTTACTGAGATCTCGTCTTTTCTCATACGTGTCCATGTCCCGCTATATATAGACTTGGTCAGATGTTCTTCTGGCAGAACCTCTCTCCCCGCATTTTCAGGAATCATAGACAAGCGTTCCAAAGCAATTTTTGAATGCTTAGTTGCGACATGATTATACAAAACCTCTGTCTTTCCTCGTAGCATTTTTTCATAATCACTTTGTGGCGGATTCCTGTATACCTGTTCCTCAGTTCCTTCTCCCGATTCAAGATACGCTAAATCACTGATTGCATCCCAAATTGTAACACTTACATTTTTAGGTGCTGGTAAATCTGGTGCTTCACCTTTCCTTTTTCCGATTATAACTGCACGTCTTCTATTCTGCGGAACACCATAATCAGATGCATTCAAAACGCCTGATTTTAGTTTATATCCCATTGACTCAAATAACTCTTCTATCTCTTTTTTGAAATAGCCGCCTTCCGCCGTCAAAAGATTTGGCACATTCTCCATAACAAAATAAGTTGGTCTCACAAGTTCTACAACCTTCACATAATATTTGAACAGAAAATTCCTCTCATCATGTATGGTCTTTCTCTGTCCCTTCTGTGAAAAGCCTTGGCAGGGCGGTCCACCAATAACAACATCAACTTTGCCTGAATACTTTCCAAATGTTTTTTTTAAATCAAGAGCCGTGATGTCTCCCACTATCATTTTTGTGTTCCTATGATTCTCTTCATATGCTGCAGCAATGGATGGATCATACTCATTTGCCAAGACAACATCAAATCCGCATTTTTCAAATCCGAGTGACAGCCCTCCGACGCCGGCAAATAAATCTATTACTTTTGGTCTCATTCAGCTGCCTCCTCAATTCTTTTACTTGCCATTTTATAATAGTCCTTATCAAGCTCAATGCCGATAAAATTCCTATTGCATTCTTTTGCAACCACACCCGCTGTTCCGCTACCCATGAAAGGATCCAGAATCCAATCTTCTTCGTTTGAAAGGACTTCCACAAAATGTTTCAGTAAACTTTCTGGCTTCTGTGTCGGATGTTTTCCATACTTTCTTTCACTCACCGGCGTCACAGGTGTTTCAACGAAATCATGTAAAACACTCCCATTATTATTAAATGTTCCTGTACGCGTTTTATAGGTAAAATACAACCATGTTTCTGTAGAGTTGACAAAATGCAAATTCATATTTCGTGGCATAGGATTTTTCTTATGCCAGATTCCCGTTGTCTTATAATAGAAGCCATGTTTTTCAGCCAACCTTATTATAGTCTCAACCTTAATGATCGCCATGAACACTATCATGGAACCGCCTTTTTTCATTACCTTCGCAGCAGATTCAAAAAAATGATCCATCGATTCTGTCCACTCATCAAAATCCATATCGTCCCAGCCTGCGGCACCAAAATAGTTATCTCTCATTTTAGAAAGATTAGTGTCGCGGTTTTTCATAAAGTTTCCCAAATTATATGGAGGATCGGTAACAATTAAATCTATAGATGAATAATCGATCTTTTCCATAGCTTTTATACAATTATCATTAAACAGCTTTATCTCTGCCATAGCTTCTTCTCCTTAGTATTCATTGATATCAATGCCTGCTTTAAGTAGACGTTCATATCGCTCGTAAGAAATCACAACCGCTATGGGCTTGCCATTCTTCTGAATAAAAGCCGCTTTATCGTTCTCAGCCAGCCCTCGAATCAACTTCGATGCCTGGCCACGGTTGAACTCTCCAATATTCAAATGTTCCATTGGAACCAATTCTTTTTTCATTTTTCCCTACTCTCTATCTGTATCGTAAAATATATTGCTTATTTATCACGATAATAATATCACAACTTAATTATAATTACAACATTATTTTATATGTATTTTTATTTGTTTATTGTAATTACAATTATAATGCAAATGC
>JAILDD010000203.1 GCA_024689605.1 Lachnospiraceae bacterium | reverse complement strand
TTCCTTCACCGAAATATTCTTTTGATATCATATGTTAGTCCTTTCTCTAAACCAGAACTATCTATTCATAATTAAGATCAGTTTTATCGCTTATTCGCCTGATTTCTTTTCCATAGCTTCCCATTCTTCTTTCATAAATTCCAGCATACGTTTTCTGTGTTCTTCTTCGGAAATATTAGAGTGATCAATTTTAGTAATGGGAGTATTACGCTTCTTTTCTATAAAGTAGTTTTTCTCGCGTTCATAACTGTCCTGTGTGCGTTCATAGCGGCGGAGTTCCTGCGATAGTTTATATGCCTGTGTAATGGACTGGCAGAGGTCCATATTAAGGGTAATTTCAGGGTTGTGGAGGTATTCGTTGTGATAAATTTTTAAGTCAACCCAGTTACGATTCTCGTCATCATCAATTTCTCCTTCTTCATCAACCCGATCATGGATGGTGGTTTTAATAGAAAATTCATTTGTTTCATATAATTCGAGTATGCATGACATCACATCACCAAGGCTTTTCATATGAAAGATTTCATCACGGCCGCAAAGCCAGTCCAAAGAAACACCGCAAGTATCTGCGATATTCATCATTGCATCAACTGTGGGCTTGATTTTTCCACTTTCATAAGCTGATAAAGTAGGCTGAGGAATGCCGAGCTCGGTTGCAAAGTCTTTTTGCGTTATGTTTCGTGCTGAACGGAGAGCACGTAAACGCTCACCAAAAATGTTGTTATTAGTGTTCATATCGAAATCTCCTATATGAGCTAAATTTTATCATATCTAATATTGAAATCATACAAAAATTAAAAATATAGCATATAATAATAATGACATATCAAAATATATATAATAATATAAATAACAGTAGCAGTAATATTTTTAATTTTGGTGTTAAGGAGAAAGTAATGGATAACGGTACAAATGAAAAAAAGTATGTAGGCGTTGGAACTGTAATGAATGATTTTGATATATCAAAACCTAAGGCGTATGCAATCATTCATGCGTTAAATGAAGATCTGAAAAAGACATATCCCTCAGCAATAGTTGTGGCGGGTAAGGTTAACCGTTTCTGGTATGAAGAGGCATGTCTTAATCAGAAGAAAATATAGAGAGAGGAGGGGAGAACATTGTTTATAAGGAAATACTGGCAGGCTACAATGACATTTTGTTGCCGGAAGATGTACAGAATATACTGCATACCGGGCGTAATACTGTTTATAACTATCTTGCAGAAGGCAAGATACGTTCGATCAGGATTGCCGGTAAATACAGGATCCCTAAATTGTATCTTATGGAATTCATCTATCCGGACAAGGATTTCAAGATTGAAGAGGGTTGATGAAATGGCACGACACAAGAAATCAGGAAAAAGAGCAACCGGGATCCAGGCTAAAAGCGGCTTTCTCTATATAGTTGTTTCAAAGACTTCCGTGAAAGATGGGAAAAAGGTCACGGAAAAGAAGTGGCATGCCACCGGGCTGGCTGATACACCAGACAATGTGAAAAAGGCATCTGAATCCAGGGCACGTCTTGTAGGAGGCAGGAAAAATCTGACCATAGATAAAAATATTCTGCTTACGGATTACATAGATCACGTCATGGAAAGAAAGAAACGTGAGGTTTCAGATACGACATATGCTTCGTACATATACCGGACCAATAGGATAAAGGCATACTATGGTGACCTGAAAGTGAAGGAACTCAGGGAATCGCTTGTTGAAGAGTTTCTGGATGACCTCTTTGAAAAATATGATGTTCAGCCAAGAACTGTTAAGGACATAAAGATTCTCCTGGAATACATCATGGATCAGGCCTTTAGGGATGGTCTTATTATATATAATCCGGTAAAAGAGGTCTGCATTAACAAAAGCCTGGCTGCAAAGCACGCAAAGGTGAAGAACCTTGATGATGAGTTCTTTTCATATGAAGAGGCCGGAGTGTTCCTGGATAAGGTAAGGGATCATGAACTGTATGAATTGTTTTATATCACCCTGTTTTTCGGCCTTAGGCGGGAAGAAGTCCTGGGGCTTAAGTGGTCAGCCATAGACTTTAAGAAGGCTGTTATGAAGGTCAATCACACTGTTACAAAGGGAACGACGGTTAATCGGCTGAATTCGACCAAAACTATTTCCAGCGAACGCAATTATCCTTTGACGGACGAGCAGATAGAATTGTTTAAGAAGCTTAAGAAAAAGGAAGCAGCCAACCGCAGGCTGTGTGGCAATGGCTATTTTGATAGCGACTATGTATTCAAGCATGTGGATGGATCCCTTTATTATCCGGACTATCCCACCAAAGCTTTTAATAAGCTGTTAAAAAGGATACCGGAACTGCCACAGGCTGTAACATTTCACGGACTCAGGTCATCATGTGTATCTATCCTTATCCATGAGGGAATGGATGTGAAAAGCATACAGAAGTGGGTAGGGCATAAGGATATAAATACGACACTGAAGATTTATGCAAAGGTAAAGGAAAAGGAGGCAAAGAAAGAGATTTCAGACAAAATGAACAGTATAATAAAACTAAACAATTAAAAATCAATAATGCAACAGTAAAAGATCTGCAGAGATCGATCTGACGATGAAAAATAAAAACAAAATAAAGTGGTAAAGTTAGAAAAAAGTTAGAAAAACGACTTATTTTTGATAAAAATCGGCGTGACAGGATTTGAACCTGCGACCTCTTCGTCCCGAACGAAGCGCGCTACCAAGCTGCGCTACACGCCGTTAAACATATAAAATATTAAATTTGAAAGTACAAATCAAACAAAGCATATTTTATAGTAATTGACCATAGGTGTCAAGGTGAAGAACCGGAACCGGAGGGGGCCATTTTTATTGCCCGCTCAGTCCGTAAACATCTGCACCCAGTAGTAGCTGTAGGGAGCGCTTG
Organism: Lachnospiraceae bacterium; assembly: GCA_024689605.1. The sequence continues at coordinate 10,596 of JAILDD010000203.1, read as the reverse complement.
CATCATAATAGCAGGCGATTCCTATCTTGGTATAGTTGGGATTCATGATGTTCTTTTTGTGGCCGGGGGAATTGATCCAGCTGTTCATTACTTCTGAAGCCGATTTTTGGCCGGCGGCTATGTTTTCGCCGGCGTAGCCGTAGGGAATGCCCAGACTGTCAAAAGTAGAAACGCATGGCTGCCCGTTGGGTCTTGTATGTGAGAAGGAGATGAGCAGTTCTGCGGCACGTATCTCTGCAGCTTCGCAAAGTGAAGGTGAAAGGGTGAGGGGAGCAAGTCCGGCTTCAGCCCTGTACTGATTGACTAAGTTTGCAACTTCCGTTGCATATTCTGATACAGAAGCCTGCATTTCAGCCTGAGCGGCGGCCTTTTCGGCCTCCTCCTGGGCTTTAGCAGCTTCAGCGGCAGCTTTTTCAGCCTCTTCCTGGGCTTTAGCAGCTTCGGCAGCAGCCTTCTCAGCCTCTTCCTGCGCTTTGGCTTCCGTTTCGGCGGCAGCTTTTTCAGCTTCTTCTTTGGCTGCGTCATCGTCGGTAGCTACTGCGGCTTCATCTTCTGTTGGTTTGTCTTCATCGTAGGGATTTTCTGCATCTGTTTCCTCTGCATCCTCTGCATCGCCGGAGTCTGCCTGCATACTGTCTTCTTCGGAATCAGCCTGTGCAGCGGCCTCGGCTTCTTCCTTTTCTCTGGCAAGGTCCTCAGCTTCAGCGCGGGTGGCAGCAGCTTTTGCGGCCATTTCCGCCTTGTAGGCATCCATACGCGCCTGTGCAGCGGTTTCCATTGCTTCCCATTCTTCTTCTGACAGAGTACCTGCAGTCGTGCCTTCCGTATAGGCACCGCCGTAATTATTTTCCAGGCTTTCAACGTACTGTTTATGCGCTATTCTGGCGGCTTCTTCATTTTCCCATTTAAGATATGCATATTCGAAACCGGCGAAAAGAATCAGAGTCAGGAGTGCGAGTATGACCGGAGGTTTTATGTTTTGCTTTTTCATATTAAGTATATTTCCTTCTTTATTTTGTAATCAGTACGCGTGTACTTAGCTTGCAGCCATGCTGTCTTTTTTGTTGAAATTCCTGGTGAAATCTATGAAATCCTCCTTGGGCAGAGGCTTTGAGAAGTAGTAGCCCTGTATCAGGTTTGCACCGGCATTGAGTACCAGGTCAAGCTGTTCGCCTGTCTCTACCCCTTCCTGGATAACGTTCATTCCGCATCTTCTCATCATCCTTATGGAATCTACCAGCAGGTGTTTTGAGTTTTCATCGGTGGACCAGAGCAGGCCTTTGTCGGATTTAATATTGAGGAAATCCATGTTTACTATGTTGGTGAGATTGGAATATCCCGTGCCGTAGTCATCCAGCGAGAAGCTGAAACCTGCGGATTTCAGTGCGCTGATGGATGTGCTGATGCCGCTGTAGGATGCAAGTGAAGCGGATTCTGTTATTTCAAGGTTGATCTGGTCGCTGGATACCCCATAGTTTTTCATTATTTCATCAAAGCGTGTCAGTGTATCCGAAAATGCCAGCTGATACAGACTCAGGTTTATTTCGATATAACGGAGTCCCAGCTTTTTGAACCTTTCGTCCGCAATGAAGGCACAGACTTTCTCAAATACGGTGAGGCCTATCTTATCTATGAGCCCGTTTCTCTCTGCGATGGGTATCATCTCATCGGGAGGGATGAATCCCAGCTCGGGGTCATTGAGCCTGAGCAGTGCTTCTGCAGAATATATCTTCCTGTTGCCGGCGAACCATATGGGCTGGTAATAAACCTCAAACCTGTCCTCTTCAAAAGCGCGACGGATGGCATTTTCCACTGCTATTCTTCTGGAGAGGTAGCGCAGGTCTTTGCCTCGCTGAAGCTGCACGCCGTTCGACTTTACGGAATCCATGTCATCCGCAAGCTCCAGAAGCATATCCGGTTCAGTTACGCCGTCATCCGGGATCACAGCCACGCGGATCTGTATGTTGAACTGCAGCACGGAATCTTTATTTTTCCATTCATGTTCAAAGCGTCTGGCTATCTCGGAAGTGATGTCATCCAGATCCTCATCGGAGGTTTTTCTTGTAATGAGGGTAAAGTTGCTGTCGGAAAGCCTGTATACCAGAGCATCAGGGGCGAGGTTAAGCATCCATGAAGCAATCTGGCGCAGTGCCTGGCTCCTTTCATCGTAGCTGAAGATCCGGGCGAAAAACTTATAGTTCGTGAGGTTTACGCTGATAACGGAGTATTTATCGTCGGAATTGATCCGTCTTCTGTTTTCTTCCATAAATGTGGAACGGTTGTAGGCCCCGGATATGGGATCGATGCTCGTGTCCTCATTTTCAAGCGTGAGCATGATGCCCAGCATGGAAAGGGCTTCCGCAAAGGACTCGATCTGCAGGTCCACATTAACGGCCTGAACAATGATGCCTATCAGTGAGAATGAGAAGAAAAACCATAGTGTGGAATACATGCCTGAGCTCATGGACTTACGGTGGCGCAGGATGTAGTAGATAGCTACCAGGAGATAAATTCCGGAGATGACATAGAGAACCGGCATTCCGGCACCCCTGTGGTATTCACCATTTGCATCTATATTGAATATTATGCCGGTGAAAAGGTTAGCCACTGTCAGCAGCTCGATTGCCGCTGCAGGTATGATATATGCTATGAAGAATTTTTTCTTCCGTACCGTGGCGCTGCCATTTATCAGCATTATGTACAGCGTGTATGCCGGCGAAAGAGTATTGTGCATAAAGAAATAGATATAATCCATGGATACGCGCAGCGGCATAATGGATGGGTTCACTGCACAGAGCGGTGTCAGGACATGGCTCGTCAGGTCTGCAGCGGATACAACTGTTATATTTATCAATATGAAAAGAAAGACTTTGCTATGAGCCTTCTGAATAAGCTTCCTGTTCAGAACATAGAACATACAGGAGCATGACAGTATTATTGCGCATGTGTAAAAAAATACCTCGTACATCCGGACTCTTAAGTTACCCCCAATAAAGTGTTACGCTAAGCTGCATTTCCCCCTCGCCGGATCAGGGTGGATACCCTGTCTGCATTATATCATTATTCTATCTCCAGGAAAAGGTTTTCTTGAAAGAATGGGGCTTTAATGATAAAATTTAATCTGGATTTTTGTCTTTTGACGGGGATTATGTAAACAAAAATGCTTTCAATATGTTTTTCAATGTCAGCGCTTTTGATATCGCTGTTCATATTGTATAACCTGTTCAGGTTAAGCCGGGTAAAAAACAAGCAGAACATGTTTTTTATCGCCTTTATCCTGAGCAACTGCTTTACGGCCTTTTCCATGCTGTGCGGTGATATGGCGGAGATGTACCACATCCCTAATGCCGTGGCTGTCATGGATGTCATGAGTTTCCTTTATTATGTCCTGCACATTATAGCCGGCATATGTTTCTATCTTTATATACTCAGCCACATAAGGGCCTGGAGGTCCCTGAATAAACCGCAGAGAGCTGCGATACTGTTCCCGACTATTGTTGCCGAGGCTATTATAATGCTGAACCCCTGGTTTCATTGGATATATTACTACGATGAAATGGGAGAGTACCACAGGGGAAAATATATTGCGATAGTATATGCGGTTACTGCGGTATATCTTATGGGTGTGGTATATCAGACAGTCATCAACAGGCGGGAAATCTCCATACGAAAGGTCATAATCGTTATGTCCGGTCTGGCCTTTTCGGTGGTATCGGTTATCCTGCAGCTGTTTATTCCAAATTCAGCCATTGAGACGGTTTCAATAGCGATAGTCACGCTGGTATTCTTCCTTACGATACAGAATCCGAGAGAAAATCTGGATCCGGAAATGTCGGTCTTCAGCAGGCATGCTTTTGAGGACATGATCCATTCGTATTACCTGTCAGGCAGGGATTTTCGTTTTATTTGCATTTACGTAGATGATTATGCAGAGCATACCGGAATGGAAAATGATCCGGAGCTGGTTGCGGAATTTGTGGAGTTTTTGAATACTGTGGGTGCCGGTACAAACATATACCACATTGACAGGGCGGAATTTGCCATAGAGGTTACGGATCCGGTACCCGGTCAGATAGACAAGATAATTGCCGATATCCGCATACGGTTTGAGAGACCGTGGAGAATATTCGGGAGGGACGAGCTGCTTTCCGTAAGCATACTGAGTCTGAGGCTTCCGGAGGATGTTAAGGCAGAGCCCGTGTTCTATTCTGTGCTGAGGCAGTTCCATGACCGTGAGAAAACAAAATCTGTTTATACGGCCAGGGATCTGGAGATCAAGGATATAGAGAGGGACCATCAGATTACGGTGGCGCTTTCCAGGGCGATAGAGAAAAAGACGCTGGAGATGCGCTATACTCCCGTATATTCCCTGGGCCGGAAAAAGGTATCGGGCCTGATCGCCACCGTGCGTTTCTTTGATGAAGCCACCGGCTATGTTTATGATGATGAGATATTCCATTTCGCGGAAAGCGGCGGCTATATCATGCATGTGGCAAATATACTTTTTGAAAAAACTGCAGTTTTCATTAAGGAAAACAGACTGCAGGAAGCGGGCGTGGATTTTGTAGGTATCAGGGTTTATCCTACCATGACCATGCATTATAACCTTTTGGCCGGAATGTTTGACTATATGGAAAAAAATGGCATAGACAAGAACCGGGTTTATATAATGATGTCCGAATCTACTCTTGCCAATGCGACTGAAAGCTTTCGCAGGACCATAAAGCATCTGGATGAAATGGGCGGACGGTTCTGCCTGGAAGAATATGGCGGCGGATATACGGATATTTCGACAATCTATGATATGCCTATAGACGTGATAAGCATAAACCGCAGGGTTGTGGCAGATGCAGTCAGCAATAAGAGTGCAAAACTGGCTATGGAGTCTGCCATGGATCTGGCCCATCATCTTAATATGAAGACTATGGTAAGCGGGATAAATGATGCAGAATTCTATTCCATGATAGAGAGTACGGACTGCGATTATGCAACCGGCGGTTATTTCTTTGAACAGCTGGATGAGCAGGGATTTATAAGGGTACTGGCTGACAGTAACGAAAGCGGCGGGGACACAGCGGGCAATGAGCCTGGAACTGGAGGGAAAGGCGAAGCGACATGAATGTTAATATATACTTTGACATAGTGGCACTTGCCATGGAAATAGTGCTCCTCGCCTGCTTCAAGAATAAGCGGCGTATAGGGATCATGGCCTATAAGGCATTCTATTATCTGATGATCACCCAGCTGGGAGTAACAGTGTTTGGAATGACCACTGCTGTAATAGATGCAGAAATGAATGCAGAAGTGAATGCGAGTCCCAGTGTGGGCGGGTATGTTATGAATACGGTGTATATGTTTTTGTGCATATTCCTTCTGACTATGAGTGCGCTATATTTTATAAGCCTTATCAAGATAGACAGGCGGGTATCACAAAAATGGCTTATCTGGATATATATGCCTTCGGCTGTTACTCTTGTTGCGGCAATAGCAGTAAATGTGATATCGGCGAATCAGGGACTGAGTCTGTTTGAACTGCGCTCGAGACCTTTTTCGCAAGGCTATGTATTGGTGATGGTGGCATATTACATGCTGATCATTGCGGTTGTGTCCGTAAGGTACTGGAAGCAGATCAATAAACAGGTTACGGGGCATGTGGCTGTTTCTACCCTTATCATAATGCTGATAACGGCAGGCCAGTATTTCATAAATACGATGCGTTTTCAGGGATTTGTGGTGTCACTGGTACTGGTTGACTTGTTCTTTGAAGTTCTGCGGCCCGAGGAACTGTTCGATATGTCCGGTGCCATGCGAAAAAACTATCTGCATGAGTTTACCAGGGAAGATTATCTGTTAAAGAAGAAATTCCATCTGACCATAATAAAGGTGCTGGATTATAAGGTGCTGGCAGAGTCCTTAGGTTTTGATAATGCTGAGAGCTTTATGAGGCTCATAACCAATTACCTGATGGGGCTAGGCTATAAGGGAACGGTTTATCGTGCGGACAACAGCATTCTGGTTTTTAAAACATCGGAACTTACAAAAGAAGAAGCGGAAAAACTTAAGCAGACCGTAGTGGCTCGTTTTGAAAAGGTATGGTCTCCGGCTATTACTGAAGCTATCCTGACAGCTGATGTTGTGAGCCTGTCTGCACCGGAGCAGTTAAAGGATTATGACGTTTTTTCCGATTTTCTAAAGGCTTATATAAATGCAAAAGGACGCCTTGATTCTGAAAACGGTGTAGAAAAACTGCTGATAGACAACAAGGGAAAGCGCATGCTGGAGGCTATAAAGAGGGCACTGGCGGAAAATACTTTTCAGGTATATTACCAGCCCATATATTCCACTGCTGAGAAAAGGATCATGGCAGCAGAGGCTCTTATCAGGCTGTTCGATCCGGAATACGGTTTTATGCCGCCGGAAGATATGATAAAGATGGCAGAGAACGAGGGCTACATACTGCAGATCGGAGAGATCGTGTTCCGTAAAGTATGTGAATTCTACAGGGATAATGAGCTGGACAAGAAAGGTATAGAGTACATAGAAGTAAACCTTTCGCCAATACAGTGTGCCCAGCGGAAGATGGCCGAGGAATTTGAAGGCATAATGAAAGAATACGGCATAAAGCCCAAGCAGATCAATTTCGAGATAACGGAGACCGCAACTACCAGTGAGATGGACAATTTCATAAGAAATATGAAGAATTTTTATCTGCGCGGCATAGATCTGTCACTGGATGATTACGGTACGGGATATTCGAATATTTCTTATCTATATCACGTGCCTTTTACGGTGATGAAGATCGACAAGTCCATACTCTGGTCAGCAGAGAAAAACGAAAAGGCTAAGGTTACTCTTGAAAACACATACAGGCTTGCCAAGGAGCTTAAGCTCAAGGTGGTGCAGGAGGGTGTGGAAAATGAGGAACAGATAAAGAGGCTTTTGGATCTGGGATGTGATTATTTCCAGGGGTATTATTTCTCAAAACCCGTAAACGGTGAGGAGTTTGTGAAATATCTTAAATCTTTCAAGCTGCCGGAGGTGTGCGAGTAAACTGCGATGGTGAGTAGTATCAGGGCCCTTTTAAACGGAATGGGTTATAAAAATTATATGCTTTCCCAGGACCTGCGGTATGCGTCTTTCGTAATGGAAGAAAACTATTATATCAATGTGCTGTGTTTCTTTGATGAAAGGGCTACTGTCAGCAGTGATGCCCAGATGGACGGTTATGTTGCGTATTTAAAGGAACGGCTAAGCTATGGCAAGGATAAGGATGTACATTTCCTGCGGGTGATCTGTGCTGATTCCGCATACATAGTGCAGCGCTGCGACAGCAGGAAAGAAAATGAATGGTATATCGATACGGCGGCCACAGATCTTATAGTGCCGGAGTGGAGTGCCGAGGATTTTTACGGACTTCGGGGGAAACTTGAGATTCTTCTTGCGGAGTCGGGATTTGACATGGGAATCGCTGAAACCGTACAGGCTGAGGCGGAAATGAAGAGGGAACCTGTTACCCCCGTTCCTGTCACTCAGCAGAGAAGAAGGAATAATGCGGTTAAGCCGGCATATGATAATTCGACGGTGAACTGGCTTACGTTCGGTCTGATCATAGCAAATGTGGTTATGTACATTTTACAGATAACCGGTGTTGTGAACAAAGATGCCTATGTGCTGACAAATGATATAATAGGAAAGCCTTTGGAATGGTACCGGTTTCTGACCTACGGCTTTCTGCATGGTTCGGTTGCACACATAGTTAATAATATGATCGTCCTCTATGCGGCAGGCTCTGCGCTGGAAAAGATGTCGGGGCGTATAGCCTATACGGTGGTTTATTTTGTGTCACTGATAGCCGGCGGGATTTTTTCCGTGTGGTATCATACAAATGCAGGGATTCTATATACTTCATTAGGTGCATCGGGAGCGATATACGGTCTCACCGGCGGCGTTATAGCCGGGATAATGATGTTAGGATACATGAGGCGTAAAGAAGCTGTAATAAGGGTGGTTATAGCTGTGGCATTGCTGTTTATCCCTGTGAGCACGCCTGATGGATCGACTGTTGATTTTGCCGCACACCTTGGCGGGTTTGTGGCGGGATTCATATTGGAGGGGATTATACTTATCATAATGAGTCTGGTGGATGGCAGGAAAGTAAGAAAGTAAATAACTATTCGGGACTGCTCGGAGCATTTACAGCTGAGGGTGTACTAAAGAGTGGATTGGGCGATAGCAGCGCACTATTTGCAAAGCAAATCTTAGTAAGCAAACAAGGGGAGGGAAATCTGTGAAGATAAATATTTATTACGGTGGAAGAGGGTTGATCGGTGATCCGTCACTTACTGTTATCAAGCAGATGGTGACGGTTTTCCGCGAGCTCAATGTCAAGGTTGAACGTTTTGATCTTTTCGAGCATAAAAACGAGATGACAAAGCTGCCCCAGACCTTAAAGGAAGCGGACGGAATAATCCTTGCGTCCACTGTGGAATGGCATGGCTGCGGCGGATATATGGCGAGCTTCCTGGATGCGTGCTGGCTCTATGGTGACAAGGAAAAGGTCGCTTCCCTGTACATGGCCCCGGTGGTCATGTCCACTACCTATGGGGAAAAGGAAGGGGAGCTGGATCTGATAAATGCCTGGATATCTCTGGGGGGACTTACCTGCCAGGGAATCTCGGGCTATGCGCCTGAAGCAGCAGAGCTGGAAAGCAATGAGGCATATAAAAAACTGATAGAGGATACGGCGGGTGATATCTACCGTGCCGTAAGCCGTAGGGTAAAGAGTCTGCCCACCAGTCACGGTGTGGTGAGACAGGTTGTATACAGAACCCTTAACACCACATATACCCAGGATGAGACTGACCGTCTTTCCGAATATGCCTCTGACGAGAAATATGTGGAAAAGCAGAAGGAGGATATCCGTCTCCTGGCAGACCTGTTCAAGAACAAGCTTGATGACGGCGGGAAGGACAGCGAAAGGATACCGGATCTTTTTCAGAAACATTTCAGGGCAAAGAGCGGAACTGATCTTAAGTACAAGATCGCACTTAAGGATGCATCCAAGGCTCTTACCATCAGGATAGAAGGGGCTGAGCTTGTCATAGGGTACGGTGAGGCGGTAAATCCCGATATGGAGCTTACAATGGAAACGGCTGTATTAAACGAGATAACCGATGGACGAAAGACTTTCCAGGGGGCGTTTATGGAAGGAAAGCTCATATCCAGAGGTGATCTGGCGAACCTGCGGCTTCTGGATGAACTGTTTCCGTTTATGAATGATCTGCTGACCGGAGGCAGGCAGTAGATAAATTTGTAAGTTTATTATATAATTAAAGTTGGGTCAATAATCAGGTCTAAATACGGACTGTAATAAAATAATTTTAGAAAAGAAGGGGGCTTTTTATGAGCGAGAAATTTCCCATGGCGTTACCGGAAGGAACAGTGCTTGCGGGACAGTATATTGTAGAAAAAGTACTGGGACAGGGTGGTTTTGGTATTACTTATGCCGCATCTGACCATAAGTCGGGCAATAAGGTTGCCGTAAAGGAATTTTTCCCGGACACCATGGCTACCAGGCAGGGTACTACGGTTCTTCCTTTTACCGGAGAGCGTGGAACAAGTTTTGACTATGGTAAGGACCGCTTCCTGGATGAGGCTCAGACCCTTGCGCAGTTCATCGGAAATGAAAATATAGTCCGTATACATACTTATTTCGAGGAAAACGGCACGGCTTACTTCGTAATGGATTTTGTCGAAGGAACAAGCTTTGATGTATATATCCGTGAGCATGGCGGAAAGCTTGACTGGGAAGAGACCGCTAAGATACTTATTCCTATCATGGACGCTCTGGGTGCAGTACATTCCAAGGGAATCGTGCACCGTGATGTAACCCCTGATAATATTTATATTACTAAAGACGGCGGTGTAAAGCTGCTGGATTTCGGCGCAGCCAGGTACTCACTTGGTGACAAGAGCCGTTCTCTTGACGTGGTACTTAAGCACGGTTTTGCCCCCAAGGAACAGTACACAAGACACGGAAAGCAGGGACCTTTTACTGACATTTACGCACTTGGTGCTACTTTTTACTATGCCCTGACGGGCAAGCGTCCCCCTGACAGCATAGACCGTATGGAGGAGGATGAGCTTGTTCCTCCCAGCAGATTAGGCGCTGTGATCACCAAGGATGCTGAAGAAGCTATTATGATGGCTATGAATGTGCAGCCTCAGGAGCGTTTCCAGAGTATGCTTGCATTTAAGAACGCTATGCTGATCTCAAGGGAAGAGGCTGAAAAGGAGAGAACAGAGGAACTTCAGGTTCGCCAGACAACCGTGGCTCAGCCTATACCTGCGTCTCAGAATATTCCCGCGTCACAGACGATACCTGCATCTCAGACAATACCCGCGTCTCAGACAATTCCTGCGTCTCAGAATATTCCGGCATCACAGACAATCCCTGCATCACAGACGATTCCTGCGTCTCAGTCCGATGCTGAAAATGTGGGCGTGACCAATCAGAATCCTGCAGATGGCGTAGGGGTAACTACACAGAATCCTAATGCCGGTGCAGGCGTTACGGTACAGAATCCCACTGACGGC
>JAILDD010000198.1 GCA_024689605.1 Lachnospiraceae bacterium | reverse complement strand
TTCCATAGATAAGATAAAGGGCACATGGACCATTAACAGATTTGACTGCATCGCATGCGGTTTCTGTGTAGAGAAATGTCCAAAGAAGTGTCTTACCATGGTAGCAGGCTACCAGACACCGGACGGTGAAAAGGAAACCGTGACCTACACCAAGTCTCCGGAAGTTCTCGAAGCTGAAGCAAAGCAGCGTGAGGAAATGGCAAAGAAGGCTGCGGAAGCCAAGAAGGCAGCTGAGGCCAAGAAAGCCGCCGAAGCCGCTAAGGCAGCAGAGGCAGCAAAGTCCGGCGAAGCTGAGAAAAAGAATGAGGGCTAGAATTCATTTAAAAAGGACGGGATTGCCCCCGTCCTTTTTTGATTCATACTTTTTAGGAACATATCTCACATGATCATTACCCTGAGTTTAAGAGCCATCATTAACTGCATTCGTAATTCGAGTGATGAAAGATCTGCATCAAGTATTTCTTCGAGTTTGTTCAATTTATAGTTGATCGTATTTCTATGGACAAACATTTCCTTTGATGTTTCATTTACAGAACCGTTATTCCTGAGATAACAGTCAAGCGTCTCGCAAAGATTGGTTTTGTTTTCAGCATCGTATTTTATTATTTTTCCGATGGTATTAGTAAGATAATCGTTGATCAGTTCTTTATCCTCTACACCAAGAAGAAGACGATATATACCCATATCAGTATAGAAGAACAGATTGCGATCGATATCTCCGGATTTATGAAGATTTCGTATCGCTACCGCCTGGTTGTAACTTTTATAAAGACATCGAATACTTTTGGTCAGTCTTCCGACACCTATGTTTAGAGTTTCGTTTTCAGAAAGATAAGTCAGGACCTTTTTCCTGACGTCCGAGGTAATGCTTCGTATGGTGTGCACATCATAATCTGCCAATACCATTATGATCTCATCATTATATGTAAATATGCAACATTTATCGTATTTATATTTAATGTACTGCCTGAGTCGTTCTGCAATCAGTTCTGTGGTGATAGCATCTGCATCCTGTGATCCGGCAATGCTCATTGTACAGGCAGAGTAACTCCAACTGTCCGAGAATCCTCTTTGTGAGAGAGGAACGATATACAGAGCTTCTTCTGAAGGAAAAAAGATGGCAATCTTAAATGCTGCTGCTGTTTCAAAATCCTTCTGCTCCGATTTGCTTATGCAAAAACAGAAGATACGCATTATCTCAGAAAGATGAATCCGCCAGGGTACAACAAACAGGGGAAGATTAACTTCATTACAATAATCAATTGACTTCTTATCTATTTTTTCTATATGAGGACCTATGTTTACTACAACTCCGGCGCCGTGTTTCTCATGAATCTTTTTTATATAATCAAGAAGTGTAAAACTCCTGGACAAACCAAGACCTGTAGTAAATACAAGTTCATCTCCGCTTAAAAAGTCTATGGCTTCATTTGTTTCTGCAATATGTGCCCAGTCAACATAGTTATGCATCCCCTCTTTTCCGGCAACCAGTTCGAGATCCATGTGTTTAACTTTTTGTATTAGTTTGAATAGTTCAATAGCCATAATAATCCTCTATGCCGAGCACCTTATGCGAGGCACGCGCGGCGAATATTATCCTTATATCCGGATGTCGGAATGCCTTCCTGCTTGGTTTAGACTATCATATCGCATATTAAAAAGCAACGAAAAGTACAACAAAAAAACTCGTCTGTTGTGCTGAAGCACATTTAACTTTAGGCTTTGTTATATTGTTTCGTGCACGACAGACAAATATAATCGGAAACATAATAAGCAGGAGGTGATCCAAAAATGGATGCTAAAACAATTAAAGAATATTCAAAAAAATATGTATTGCAGTCATGGAGCAAACAGGCGGAGTTAAATCCCATACCGATCGAAAAGGCCGAAGGTATATATTTATTTGACTTTGATGGAAACAGATATACAGATATGGCTTCACAGTTAGTCAATTTAAATCTGGGATACGGAAATGCAGATATCAATGAAGCGATAAAAGCTCAAACAGAAAAGTACTGTTACATATCTCCTTCATATGCATCAGAGCCGAGGGCTACATTAGCTAAGAGGATAGTAGACCTTCTTCCCGATACATTCGGAAAAGTTTTTTTCACCAATGCCGGAGCTGATGCCAATGAGAATGCCGTAAAGATAGCGCGAATGTTTACCGGACGCAACAAGATTTTCAGTAGGTACAGAAGTTATCATGGTTCATCATTCGGAGCCGGAAATCTGACAGGTGAAATCAGAAGGTATCCGCTTGAACCGGGTATTCCGGGATTTATCAAGTTCTTTGATCCGTATATTTACAGGGAAAAGATTGATTTTGAATCTGAAGAGAAAGCTACAGAATATTACATCTCTAAGTTAAGAGAACAGCTTATATATGAGGGAGCTGAAAATGTTGCAGCAATTGTTGTGGAAACCATTACCGGATCTAACGGAATAATAATTCCGCCCAAGGGGTATCTGCCGGGGATTAGAAAGCTCTGTGATGAATTCGGAATACTGATGATATGTGATGAAGTCATGGCAGGATGGTATAGAACAGGAAAAGCTTTTGCATTTCAGAACTTTGATGTTGTTCCCGACATAGTGACATTTGCTAAAGGTGTGACATGCGGATATGTTCAGCTCGGCGGTGTAGCCGTAAGCAGTAAGATAGCGGAATACTTTGATGATCATCTTCTTTCATGCGGACTTACCTACTCCGGTCATCCGCTGGCATGCGCAGCAGGAGTTGCCTGTGTTGATTATTACGTAAAAGCGAGAATTGAAGAGAATGTTAAGAAGTCAGGTGCTGTACTGGCAGACAGACTTGAAATGATGAAGGCAGTCCATAAATGCGTCGGAGATGTCAGGTACATAGGATTATTCTCCTGCGTGGAACTGGTAAAGGACAAGGTATCTAAAACACCTATTGTGGAGTATGGAAAGGATCCTGAAGGTGTAATGGGAAAGATAATCGGAAAGTTAAAAGCAAAGAAGTTTATGACTTATTCTCACGAAAATATGGTATTCATTTGTCCTCCTCTTATCATTACCGAGGAACAGATATCAGAGGAACTGGACAAGCTGGATGAAGTACTTTTAGAGGTTGATAGCGAGATTTAAAGGAGAACTGATATGTCTCAATTTATGATACCGCGTCAGGTATACACCGGAAAAGGTGCCCTTAATGAAGCGGCTGAAGCAATAAGTAAATATGGCAAAAAGGCTCTTATAGTAACCGGAAAACATGTCGGAAAGTCATCTATGATGGATGCCCTTAAAAGTATCCTTGATAAAGAGAATATAGACTACAGGGTTTTTAAAGAGATTACAGGAGAGCCTACTGATGAAATGATAGCTGCCGGAGCAGCGCAATACACAGAGTTTAAATGCGATATGCTAATCGGAATAGGCGGAGGAAGCTCCATTGATTCAGCCAAAGCTATAGCGGCAGTGGTGGCATCAGGCAAAACGATAATGGAATATGCTTCTTCGGATAATGATTGTATTATTCCTCCGCTTATAGCTATACCGACTACTGCCGGTACGGGATCTGAAGCAACCAAATTTACGGTCATAACCGATATCGCGAATAATGTTAAGCGGCTGATCAAAGGGGACGAATTAATACCGGCAATCGCAGTTATCGATTACGAATATACGATGGATATGCCAAGAAGCATAACTGCGTCGACCGGTATGGATGCTCTTACACATGCTATCGAAGCCTATACATCAAGAAAAGCAAACCTGTTAACTGATACTTATGCTGTATCAGCCGTAAAGAGGATATTTAAATATCTTCCTGTTGCATATAAGAACGGATATGACGCTGATGCAAGGGAGCAGATGTCATTAGCCGCATATGAGGCAGGCGTATGTATAAACAATTCCAGTGTAACGATCGTTCATGGAATGAGCCGACCTATAGGAGCACTATTTCATGTTCCACATGGAATGAGTAATGCTCTGCTGATAAAAGATTGTCTTGCTTTTGCGGCTGAAGGTGCAGTAGAAAGATTTGCCAGACTCTCAAGAGAAGCAGGTATCGCAAGTTATACAGACCAGAATCTGATCGCTTCAAACAAGCTTATTGAAGAAATAGAAAAACTGGTCAAAACCATAGAAATTCCGTCCATGGAAGCATACGGGATCGATAAGGATGAATACCTGTCGAGTATTAATAAAATGGCAGCCGACGCAGTGGCATCGGGGAGTCCGGCTAATACGATCAGGGAGGTTTCCCAGGAGGATTGTATCGAAATATACCGGAAAGCCTATTGATCAACATCGGAGGATCTGATTATGAGTAACCTGAAATCTACAGAACCGGAAATAACAATAAAGGATCTTGGAGTATCGTTTAAGGACAATTCCGGAAATGATGTTTTGGCTCTGACCGGAGTTAATCTGGATATCTATAAAGGAGAGTTCATAGCATTGCTGGGACCGTCCGGTTGTGGAAAGACCACACTTCTCCGTTCTGTTGCAGATCTTCAGGAGCCTACAACGGGCGAAATAAGGATATCCGGGATGACACCAAAAGAGGTGAGATTACAGCAGAAATTCGGATTTGTTTTTCAGCAGCCTGTTCTGTTTGAGTGGCGGACCGTTAAAAAGAACATCGAGCTTCCGTTGGAGATCATGTATTACTCGAAAGAGGACAGAGAGGCCAGGGCTGAAGAAATGCTAGAAATGGTAGGACTCAGCGAGTTTGCGAATCATTTTCCGAGACAGCTTAGCGGAGGCATGCAGCAGCGGGCAAACATTGCAAGAGCATTTGGTATGGGACCTGAGATACTTTTGATGGACGAACCTTTCTCAGCTCTGGATGAGTTTACAAAAGAGAAGCTCCATGAGGATCTTTTAAGGATATGGAGACAGACAAACAAGACGGTACTTTTTGTAACACATAACATAGAAGAAGCTGTATTTCTGGCAGACAGGGTTTGTGTTCTGTCACCTCATCCGGGAAGGTTATCGGCAGTAATAGACATAGATATAAAGAGGCCGAGAACGCTGGAAATAAAAGGCACGCAGCATTTCAATGAACTGGTCGTCAAGGTGCGAAACAGTTTTGAAGGCGGAAGTGTTTAGAAAGGAACAGATATGGTTAAAAAAACAGCCGACAAAAAACAATTGATTTCCATGTTTGGATGGATCATTGCTCTTTTGATCATATGGGAAGTGGGAGCATTTATCGTAAGCGGTACAAAGAGAACACCGGAAAACATCCTTCCTCATACTTATCAGATACTGGCTTCTGCATTTTCCTCCAAAACTGTTTCCGGAGGACTGACTGCCACCGGGGTAGTCTTAACCAGTGCAGGCGCAACTCTGTTAAGAGCCATACTGGGATTTGCGATCGGAACACTGGGAGGAGCTGTACTTGCCTTACTGATGCAGTTATCAGGACTGATAGAGAAAACGGTCTTTCCGTATCTTGTGCTGATACAGCTTATCCCGGTATTGGGACTTGCCCCTATCATCTTATCGATAACCGGGGATATAAACATAAGTCGGGTTGTTATTGCGGCACTAATGAGTTTTTATCCGGTTGCGACCAACACTATGGCAGGATTCAAGTCCGTAGAAAAAGAAAAGTATGATCTGATGTATATATATGCTGCTCCGCTTAGGACAGTATATTCAAAGGTACTCATTCCATCATGCATACCGTATATGTTTACCGGAATGAAGATAGCAGCTCCAATGGCCATTACGGCATCGATACTTGTAGATACTCTTCAGGGTGACGGAGGTCTGGGATGTATGCTGTCACAGTCATTAAAGCATGCCATGAGCATATATGTATTCTGGCTGATTGTAATCTTCAGCGCACTGATAGGAATATTGAGCGGGTATTTTATAGGACTGATCGAAAACCGGGTATCACCGTTAAAAAGAGATAAGAAAAAAAGTCAGGAGTGATCATTATGGCAAAACCGGCAACAAAGATTAAGAGAAAAAAGAGTCTTTACAGAAGAGCTAAAGGTAATGCGAAATTTCAGAGTTCATTAACGGTGATCATGCCTTTAATGCTTGCGGTAGTAATTCTTTTCTTATGGCAGACAGGAAGACTGCACATGATCCTGGGTTCAGACAGTTTTACCTTACCGTTGCCCGGAAAGATAGTAAATATCTTTATCGAAAATATACAGAAGATCGGAGAAAATACCGGATCCACTCTGAGTGTTGCTTTTATCGGATTGATCGTTGGAAGTTTATTGGGATATATAGTTGCAGTCCTTGCTGTATTATTCCCGGGAACAATGAAGGGCGGTGTGACTGTCATAGGAGCATTGGCATCAGTACCTGTAGTGGCATTGGCACCGGTGATGAACAACTGGACAAAAGACATATCCGACAGCGCACCGGTCAGAAGCATGGTTTCGAAGATAATAGTCGTAGCACTTATAGCTGCAGCAAATATGATCCTCAATGCATACAGGGGTTTGCATGAATTGAAACCATATTCGGAAGATCTGATGAGCACATATGCAGCGGGGAAATTTAAAACATTGTTTAAACTCAGGCTTCCCAACTCTGTACCATACATATTTACTGCTCTTAAAGTTTCGGTTCCTGCCTCGGTAATGACAACGATAGTAAGTGAGTATTTCGCAGAATATATTACCGGTGTAGGCAGGCAGATAAGAGAAAACATAGTTCTCGCACAGTATTCTACAGCCTGGGCATACATAATGACAGCCTGTATCATAGGTATCATTTCATATGCTGTTCTGATGCTTATACAGACTATAACGCTAAGGCGGTACAAATAAGGTATTAACCGTTCATTCGGTTGATATAAATAAAAATCTGAAGGAGGATAAACTATGAAAAAGAATGGATTGAAAAGGAAGATGGCAACAGCGATGACAGTTGCAACATCAGCATTTTGGCTGACTGCGTGTGGTGGTGGTGTCCAGCCGGCTGCCGGGGCTCCCGCAACTGATTCCGCAGAAGCAGAAGTTACAGAAGCTTCTGAAACCGGAGGCGAGTCCGAAGCATCAGAGCTTACTTCGGAAGCTGTTATCAAGGCAGCAGCAGAATCAGGCAAGGTTGGTAACTGGGGACTTGGTAATGAGTATGAAATTCTTGCATTACTTGCAAAATACGATCTGCCGACAGAGTATCTCAGTCAGGACTTTACTATGGATGGTTTTGATGATGATTCCATTACTTTAGCCTCTGCTATGACCTATAACGAGCTCGGACTGGTCAAGAATGATTATGATGGAGGATATGCATATGGTGACACCGTAGAATATATCGACATGAATGATGAAGGTGTAGCGATGCTTGAAGATAATATCTTCTGTACAAAGAAATTTGCGCAGGAAAATCCTGAAACAGTTAAGGCATTCTTATATGCATCTCTTAAGGGTTGGGAATATGCTGTAGCAAATCCGGAAGAAGCAGCCCAGATCGTATATGAAGCAGGCTCAAGTGTATCTCCCGATCATCAGTCATATATGGCTAAAGAAGTTGCAAAGCTTGTATCTACAGATACAAAGGGAAATACGGTATCTGATATAGGTTATATGGATGATGAGGCTATGGAACAGACTCTTGATATTGCCAAGAAGTATGTAACGCTTGATGATCCCGCTGCTAATGAAAAGTTCCAGGCGCTTACTTTAGATGATATCAGAGACTCATCATTTATCGAGGCAGCAAAGGCATCTGACGGAAAGTTTGATGTTGAAAAGTCTGAAGTATCCATTCAGCTCAAGTGGCTTCCACAGGCTCAGTTCATGGGATATTTCGTTGCAGACGCCCTTGGTTACTATGAAGAGGTGGGCTTAAAGGTAAACATTGTTTCCGGTGGCGGTGATATTGCAGAGACTACCGCAGTAAACAGCGGTACTGTAGATTTCGGTGTAACCTGGGAAACAAATCTGGCATCCGCAGATGCAGGCGGAATGGACCTTGTAGAAATTGCTCAGGTATATCAGAGATCAGGTCTGGTACTTGTATATAAACCTGAAAATTTTAAATAAAGCCAATTATCAAGGTAGGTAATTAAAAACAGAAAGGAGCGGTTCACGGTGGATTTACTGATTAAAGGTGGTACTGTTGTTACAGCAACCGAAAGTTTTATAGCAGATGTAGCTGTTGAAGCAGGCAAGATTGCAGCAATAGGTAAAGATCTGGATGTATCAGCGGATAGGACGATTGACGCTAAAGGAAAGTTAGTTCTTCCCGGTGCGATAGATGCTCACACGCATATGCAGATGCCTTTTGGCGGTACAGTATCGGCAGACAGTTATCTTTCCGGTACAAGGGCAGCAGTGTGCGGAGGTGTTACAACGATATTTGATTATCCCGTTCAGCATAAAGGTGAGACTATTCTGGGACTGATCAATTCGAAGAAAGAGATTCTTGAGACGGACGCATGCTGTGATTATGCTTTCCACTGCTGTATAACAGATTTTAATGACGGAGACATCCTGAAAGAGATGGAAACAGCAGTAGGTGAAGGTATCACAAGCTATAAGTGCTTTCTGGTTTATAAGAAAGAAGGCATGATGGTGGATGACGGTATGCTGGTAACCCTGCTTAAGAGAGCTGATGAGCTTGGTGCTATGATCAATGTTCATGCAGAGAATCCGGATCTGATCGATTTAAGAACTGCAGAGTATCTTAAGGAAGGCAAGACATCGGCATGGTATCACTATATGTCACGTCCTGAGTTTGTAGAAGCTGAGGCAGACAAAAGAGTTGTTCATTGGGCAACACATCTTGATGCGCCGGTATATATCGTTCATATGGCTGACAAGGAAGGACTTGAGGCCTGCATAGATGCTAAGAAGAACGGATATGAGGTTTATGTAGAGACTTGTCCTCAGTACCTTGAGTTTACATGTGATGTTTATAAGCGTGAAGACGGACGTAACTTTGTTTGTTCTCCACCAATGAAAAACGCTGAAAGTAAAGAAGCTTTATGGACCGCTCTTAAGTCAGGATTTATTGATACGGTGGCAACAGATCATTGTCCTTTCCAGAGTTATGAAAAAGATTGGGGCAAGGATGATTATACCAAGATTCCCAACGGCTGTGCCGGTGTAGAAAACCTTTATCCTTATATGCTTAGTGCAGCTAATGAGGGAAAGCTTACATTTGAAAAGGTTGTCGAGGTTTGCTCAACCAATGTAGCCAGGATCTTTGGATGTGATAATAAGGGATCTCTGGCAGTCGGAAAGGATGCTGATATCGTTATCTATGATAAGGATAAAGAGTTTACGGTAAGTGTAAACAACATGCATTCGGACTATGACCATACCATATGGGAAGGAGCCAAAATGCATGGATATCCCGTGATGACATTCTTAAGGGGAGAGCTTGTATACGATAACGGAGAATATGTAGGTAATCCCGGTATGGGAAAATACATTAAGAGAAGTCCAAGAAACAAGCGATAGACACGGAGAAACAGATATGGCTTATGAAACATACCGTTTAACAACCGAAGCAGGTGGATGCCTGTTATGCAAAGAACCTTCATGTACGGCAAGCTGTCCTAAAGGTAAAGATCCCGGCAGGATAATACGGGCGATAAGATTTGAAAATCTCCCGGGCGCAATCAGGAGAGATGCAGATAATATTTCATGTATCGATTGTGATGCTCCGTGTATAAAGAATTGCAGAAAAGGAAAATTGGGAAAACCCGTTGATATTCCCGGTGTCATGAAGGATCTTGAGGCAGTCGGAAGAAGATCTTCAGGAAATGATGCTCCTGATCTGTCGATAGACTTTTGCGGATTTAAATGTGAGAATCCTTTTCTTCTGTCATCATCTGTCGTCGGTTCGAACTATGAGATGGTAGCGAGAGCATTTGATGCCGGGTGGGCAGGAGTAGCATTTAAAACGATAGGGACATTTGTTCCTGATGAGGTGTCTCCGCGATTTGCAGCTCTTTCAAAAGAGAGCAATCCATTCGTCGGGTTCAAGAATATCGAGCAGATATCGGATCATACTTTAGAAGAAAATCTGGAATTTATCAGGAGATTAAACAAGGATTATCCGAAGAAGATGATCATTGCTTCGATAATGGGACAGAATGAAGAGGAATGGACTAAGCTGGCGGCTCTTATGGAAGATGCCGGAGCAGATGTTATTGAATGTAATTTCTCATGTCCTCAGATGGTTGGAGAAGGACTTGGCAGTGATGTAGGAACTGATCCTGATCTTGTTGCGGCATATACTGCTGCAACAAGAAAGGGAACCGGACTTCCTATCCTGGCCAAGATGACCCCCAATATCACGGATATGACAATACCTGCTATAGCAGCAGTCAAAGCCGGGGCAGATGGTATAGCTGCTATCAACACGATCAAGAGCGTAATGAATGTTGATCTTGATATGTTTGTTACAGCCCCGTCAGTAAATGGATCCTCTTCTGTCGGTGGATATTCAGGTAAAGCGGTTAAACCTATTGCATTGAGATTCATAAGCGATATGAAGAAAAATGAAGCACTTAAGAATGTTCCGATCAGTGGAATGGGTGGAATTGAAACCTGGAGAGATGCTGCAGAATTTATGGCTATGGGCTGTGGAACGATTCAGGTCACTACTGCTGTAATGCAATACGGCTATCGCATCATAGAAGATATGATCGAGGGTATGTCGGGATATATGTCCGAGCATGGAATTGAAAGTCTGTCTGAAATAGTCGGCAAAGGTCTGAATGCCATAAAGAATCCGGACGCGCTCGATAGAAGCACGATAGAGTATCCGAAGTTTATAAGGAAAAACTGTATCGGATGCGGAAGATGCTATGTATCGTGTGCTGACGGCGGTCACCAGGCAATAGCATTTGACGGAAAGCCTGTATTGATACCGGATAAATGTGTAGGTTGTCAGCTATGCAGACTGGTATGTCCGGCGGACGCCATTTCAGCCGGAGTCAGGGTAAAAAAGAAATAATAAGGAGGACAATAATATGTATCAGTGTAGTTTGGAAAGAATGAAAGATAAAATCGCTACATTTTCAAAATTTGGAGATGCCGGTCATGGTGGTATTACCAGATACTCTTTATCCGAAGCTGCTATAAGTGCGAGAAACGAGTTTATCAAAAGAATGGAAAAGATTGGAGCAACCATTGAGATGGATGATGTAGCTAACATATATGCTACTATCGAAGGCAGTGATCAGAGTGCAAAAAGGATTGTTATGGCATCCCACTGTGATTCTGTGAAAAACGGTGGTAATTATGACGGAATCCTCGGAGTCATGTCTGCAATGGAAGTGCTGGAAACCGTTGTTGAAAATAACATTCCGCATAAGCATCCTCTTACTGCGATGATTTGGACAAATGAGGAAGGATCTCTCTATCCTCCCGCAATGATGTGTTCAGGAATAGTCTGCTATGATTATCTTCCCGAAGATATCAGAGTCAAGTTTAAGTATGAAGATATGATGAAGTCTGTAAGTATAGTTGATGGAGTGAGTACATTCGGAGAGGCATTAAACAATTCTGGATTTGTTGGCGATAAAAAGAATCGTTTAAATCCCGATCTATATGAGTATATGTTTGAGACACATATTGAACAGGGGCCCATACTTGAGGATGCCGGTAATGATGTCGGTGTAGTAGACTGTGTTCTCGGAATGTTTAATTACAGAATCAAGTTTTACGGACAGACAACACATGCCGGAACATTCCCCATGCCTAAAAGAAGAGATGCTTTTTTTGCTGCATCACAGGCTCTGGTTTACCTGCACGAGGAAATAGATAAACTCGGATATTCAGATCTTGTTTATACAACTGGTGAAGTAGTATGTCATCCCTGTGTACATACCTGTGTTCCTGATTTCTTCGACTTTTCGTTTGATGCAAGACATGAGGATCCGGAAGTACTTGCCAGGGTTCTTGACATCGTTAAGAGTCTGGAGAGCAAGAGCTTTGCAGGCTGTACGTGTGAAGTTGAAAAAGCATGGAACAGAGATACAGTGTATTGGGATAAAATTCTTGTTGGTTATGTAAAAGAAGCATGTGAAGAATTGGGAGTATCTCATCAGTATATTCATTCCGGAGCAGGTCATGATGCACAGTTTGCATCCTATATGCTTCCTACTACGATGATATTTGTACAGTCAAAAGATGGACTTTCACACTGTGAGCCCGAATATTCATCACCTGAGCACTGTACGGAAGGTGCTTCCGTTATGCTCAATGCGGTTTTAAAGGCAGACATAGCGTAACATGGAATAAGGCCGGGGAGGTTCAATGTGAGAAATTATGTAATAACAATAGCCAGGGGATTTGGCAGCGGCGGAAAAGAAATAGGCGAGAAGCTTGCTAAAGAGCTAGGAATACCATGCTATGACAGACAGATTCTTACTATGGCTTCCGATAAAAATGGCGTGGATGAAAGCCTGTTTGTAGAAACAGATGAAAAACTCAGAGGAAAGTATATAGCAAAATTCTTAAGGAGAATACCTGTAAGCGGAATTGTTGAAGCACATGACAAGAACTATATTTCTGATGTGAACCTCTTTAATCTTCAGGCAGAAATAATAACCAGTCTGGCAACAACAGAAAGCTGTATTATCATTGGAAAATGTGCTGATCATATTTTGCGCAATTACAAAAATGTAATAAGCATATATATAGAAGCTCCGAGGGAAGCGTGTGTAAACTCCATCAGGGAAAAGATGCACGTCTCTAAAGATAGGGCAAATCAGCTGATACATTCTACTGATAAATACAGAGCTAAGTATTACAGTTATTACACCGGTGGAAAAGACTGGACTAATCCCATCAATTACGATCTTGTTCTAAATAGCGACAGAGTCGGAAGAGATAAGTGCGTAGAGATTATTAAGAATTATGTTAGTATTAAATTTGATGTAATCTGATTGTCTGGAGGTGCTCTTATTCTTTACAGTCAATAACGTAATCGCTGAACAAAAATTATGTATAATAGCAATAGTCTAGTGCTATTGCTATTTTTTTATGGATTAACTCTTGGCAGGTATACCTTGCGATGCAAGTTTAGCCATTAACTGAGTAATGTACCTGTTTTTCAGCATTTTCACACTATCTTTTTTGAAGTGCAGGAAAAGTACATTTGACATATTATTATAATAATGTTATTCTACATCTGCTTTTGACAGTCAGTCGAAAGTAGCAACGGGCATCGTTCGCTGATTTTACCACAAAAAATATTATTCGATACGGAAACTGTTCTGGCGATAGTTTACGTTTTTTTCGGTCTTAAGAAAACGGTCAGTCAGCTTCGCCTGGCATCAGAAAATGAGGGTACATTGGAATTCTCACCTTAGCAGCGGTTTCACATTGAGAATAGGAAAGGGTAGTGATAAACTGAAAGGAGTAAATATATGGCAGAAAAAGATATGACTGAAAAGTCCTTGATGGATTTTAACGATGTCTTTGCAGACATAGTTAACAATCTTGTCTTTGAAGGAAGGAAATGTGTAGAAGAGACCGAGCTTGAAACAGCATCGGACCACGGGGTTTACTTAGGGGAAAGTGGATTCCGTGGACTGGAAAGGGATGTTTCAAAATATTGGAGGCAGAACGATATCCGAATAGCCATGCTCGGGATTGAGAATCAGACGATGCCCGATGACGATATGCCAATAAGGGTGATAGGCTATGAT
>JAILDD010000192.1 GCA_024689605.1 Lachnospiraceae bacterium | reverse complement strand
GGAGCAGGCTGGCAGAAGTCTGAGAATGCAGCCAAGTGGGATTCCAAGAACGGCACAAAGAATGAGCGTGCCATGTCTACGGGTATATTTGATTATACCGCTGTTGAGGTGGATCCCAAGCTTAAGGCTAAATGGGAGTACCAGTCCGGTGCCGGCCCCCAGAAGAATGTCCGGGCTCTTTCCCGGGAGATATATCACGGATCGGGATGGCAGAAGTCCGAGAATGCGGCAAAGTGGGATTCCAAGAACGGCACAAAGAATGAGCGTGCCATGTCTACGGGTATATTTGATTATACGGCTGTTGAGGTGGATCCTAAGCTTAAGGAAAAGTGGGAGTACCAGTCCGGTGCCGGCCCGCAGAAGAATGTCCGGGCCCTTACCCGTGAGATATATCACGGAGGCGGATGGTCCGAAGCTGATAATGCAGCCAAGTGGGATTCCAAGAATGGCACAAAGAATGAGCGTGCCATGTCCACGGGTATGTTTGATTATACCGCCAAGACCAATGATGCAAAGCTTAAGTCTAAGTGGCAGTATAAATCAGGAAAGATTCCGCCTGAAAATGAACGTGCATTAACCAGAAAGGTGGATTACGGCAAGAAGGGCGGCAAGGCTAAGTCTTCAATACAGGCACCCCTTGACCATGGCAACAATAATGCAGTGAAGACACCGAGAGCTCAGTCGAGACAGGTCTTCCACGGTAACGGCTGGCAGGCAGCTTCCTTCCAGGGCGTATGGAAGTATGACAAGGGAAATCCGGCTAAGGGTTACAGAGGTATGTCGGCGGCTTTCCTTAGCGGCGGCAACTAAAAGGAACAGATTTAAATGCTAACATTAAAGGCACCTATAGAATTGAATTGCAGCCGGCGGATGGTCAGCGACAATGAAAGCTTTGCAGAAAGGCTCCAGGTTCCCTATAAGCTGATGAGCAGCAAGGTTTCAGGGGAGGATCTGCTTCATGTGCTGAATACGCCTCCGGAGATAATATTCGCAGAGGGCGATAATACCAGCATATTCAACAATATAAGCAATACCGGAACCTTTGCCCAGAAAACAGAGATAATAAACCATTTTCTGAATACCGTGCTTTACAACGGCAATGTGGAGCTTACCTACAAGGACCGTGTATATATAACGGATGTGCTTATGCGCATGGGCGTGACGGATGTTAAGACCTTTATGTCCGAGGTGCGCAATACCAAGAATGACATATATGAGACACAGGAAAAGATAGGCTACTATCTTTCCCAGGCGGATAATTTCCGTATGGTCCTGGAGCAGTATGAAGAGAATATACATACTGAAGAAGCAGAAACACCGGAGAGCGCGGCTTACTCTGATGAATATCATGAAGAACTCTATCAGAGTATCTTTAACAGGTTAAAGACCGGGGCAGTTTATCGGATAATAAATAATTTCAGAAAGAGCATATATCCTTCCCAGGTGGAGAATAATGAGATAACACTTGCGGCACAGGATTATACAGCTTCCCAGATAATGCTGAACATGCTCCGGGAGAATGCATCAGGCAGTCCGTCACAGCTTATTTATAAGAATGAAAACCTCTATGAGGATGAGATTTTTGAAGCCGGAGAAGAGGGTAAAACCCCGGATGTGAAGAACCAGATCACATCATCTGTGCTGCTTGATACCATAAGGAATCTTTACATAAGCCAGTTTGATAAGGTTGAAAGCCGCAGTACCCAGTACCTTGATATTTCAAATGCACTGTACCAGACTGCCGGCGATACTGTTAACCGTATACTTATAAAAGCAGATGCGGCCAGAACCGCCAACAATTACATAACAACCAGGGTAAATACCGTAAATGAGGGTGCCCGTAATATAGAAATCGTCCAGCGGGAGAATGTGCTTCCCGAAGAAACGGAAGAAATCCCGGTTACGGAAATAGACCGTGTGGAGCGTGAGCTGAAAAGCCTTACGGAACGTGAGACGGAAGAGAAGATCTCACAGCTTAACAGGAGTGAGATCAGGGAAAAGCGCCTGCAGTCTGAAAATACGACTGTGAATATAACCAAAGAAGCGGAACCTGTTCCCAGGGTTATAAAGGAACGTTTCTCACCGGAAGAAGACATCAATCTTTTACAGCAGCAGCTTACAAAGATAAATGAACAGAATGTTCTCAGGCAGGATAAGTATGTTGAGATAATGAACAATCTCATGAAGCAGGAGAGCATCAGGGAACGTGAGCATATTGACGGCCCTTCGGCAACCCGGAAGGAATCGGTAAAAGCACTTTTAGACAGAAACTACAGGCCGTCACCTGCAGATGTTAAGCCGGAGGTCAAAAAGGATATAAGGCAGCAGGCTGTGATGGAGGCATTGCAGTCCGGGGGCGGCGATAATCCCGAGATCATGCAGGTTATAGAGCAGTATGTGCAGGGCCGGGAGTCCACAAGACGTGCGGAAGATGAGACAAGGAATGCCATAACGAAACTTATGCAGGAGACCCGTATTCCGGAACAGCCAAAAGCATCTGTTCCGATAGAATATACGGAGCAGCCTGTGAGGGATGCGGATATTGAACGCACGGAAAAAGAGCTTGGCCGCATTACCGGCAGGAATGCTGATGTGCCGGTACGAAGGACTGATGAAAATATATTCCGGTCCAATCCTGCCATGGTACACCGCATTAATGAGACCATAGATGAAGAAGAGATAATAGAGACTATAGGACAGCTTAAGAAGTCCGTTGAAAACAATACGGTCATTAAGGAACAGACATTTGAGAACCGTATGGATACCACATCAGTAAGGCAGATCGAGAATGCAAATATGATCAGCGAGACCGTAAGAAGCGATGTGGAACTGAAGCGTATGATAGAGCAGAGTGTAAGACAGCAGATGAATACCATATCGGAAACTGTCGTATCGAAACTGGAAAACAGGATGCAGTTGGAAAAGAGCAGACGCGGATTATAAGGGATAAAGAGCTATGGAAAGAGCATTACTATGTGTTCCAAAATTTTCATACTATAAAGAGCAGTACAGGTCGATAGTAGAAAAAGATGAGTCTGGAAGGGCGGCAGCAACGGCGACTGCGGCTAATGAGCTTTGGGATCTTGAAAAAGAGTTTGTAGAAGCAGCCGGTGAAGAGCTTACCGGTATAAGTGCAGATGATGAGGATTTTTCAAGCATCTTAAGCGGTGTCGATCCTTCAAGGGATGCAGTGGCCTCTGCGAATTCTTTCTCAAGAAAGGCTGCAATGATGGCGGCAAGGAATCATTTTTCCATACTTGAGGTTCAGTACAATCCCAAGTCCCTGTCCTTCAGTGCTGCCAGCGGTAAGCAGGTAGATACAGAGAGTTCCGGAATGGGTGCAGGAGCTACCACTAACTTAAGGCAGAATAAGGTCTCCACAAATGTTGTGCTGAGCTGTGATCTCATATTTGATGATGTATCCATTAATGATGCCTTTACGGAACAGACATATACGGATAACCCTGTAAACGGACTGGCCCAGAAGGCGGCCAATGAAATGAGCAAAAGTCTTCTGCCGGGAAAGGAAGCAGGCACCCTGGATTCCTATCATTCGGTCCAGAAATACCTGGACGGGCTTTTGGCGCTTCTGATAAGCCCCTTTTCCAGCCAGGTGATGTTTTACTGGTCCGGCATGTGCTTCAGGGGGCAGTTAGTTAATGTAAACGGTTCATATACAATGTTCAATCCGGCGGGGGAGCCGGTAAGGGCTGTTGCAAGCATAAGGATCAGGCAGCGTACCAATATTCCTGGGTCCGATGCGCAGTGGAACAAAGCTTTTGAAAAAGTATTCAAAGAAGGCAAGGATACCGGGCTTGCAAGCAAGTTTTCGGAAGCTACAAACAACAAACTGATCAATCTGAATCTTTAAATTAGGAGAGGTATGGGTTTAGAAGACAGCGTAAGAACAACATTAGGTTTTGTACAGAAAGCCAAGATAACCGTACTGTACGGTGCCCATGATAAGCAGGCGGTAGAAGAAAAGCCGGCAACCAGCGGAACCGGGGGGATTTCCGGCGGCCTTGGCAATATGCTGGGAAAATCAAATAATATCAAGAGGATGCCCTTTACTGTACAGTTTAACCCTAACACGCTTAAATTCAGCGGTATGGGCGGTGACCTGGTAAATAAGATGTCTTTTGGCGGAGAGGTAGATCCAACTAAGGACGGGAAGGAACCGCAGCGTACGATTGCGTATGAGACGGTTGATCCGCGTATAACCATGAGGGTTCAGCTGATATTTGACGAGGTTACCTGGGCTGATATGGACTACGGCGTTGCGCCTAAGGCACAGGCACTGGTGGCGGCAACTGCTGCGTCGGCTGCCACGTCCGGCAGTTTTGGAGTGAGTGCCGGACAGATTGCTGCGGTTACGGCAATGGATGCTTTTGAATTAGGTGCAAAAAAAGCAATAAGAGCTAATACGGGAGCACATAAAGTAAGGGAAAGGACTGAAGCCTTTCTGGCAATCTGCAGGCGGGATGCAACCAATACGATTGAGTTTGCCTGGGGACATATGCTCTACAGGGGCGTTGTAAGTAATGTTTCAGCGGAGTACAGCATGTTTACCTCAGGAGGAGAGCCCCTCAGGTCCAGAGTGGATTTCGAGATGGTACTTCTGGATGACGAAGTCAAGGCCACCAGCATGGGCAGATGGGAAAAGGCATATGAGCTTCTGTTTGAGGATTCAAGCTCTGCTTCGGGTATTATGCAGAGCATAGGGGAATCATTATTCAGTATGTAGGGATTAGATTTATGTTGGATTTCGATTCATTAAAAAAAACATATGGGAATTTCAGCCGGCCTGTGTCGGTCATCAAGGTTGACGGCAAGGACATATCGAAGGATAAGCTGGCCTTCGCCATATCTGATGTGCAGGTTGAGCTGACCAGCGGGTTTGAAGCTTCTGTGGCATCATTTTCACTTTACAATACCTTTGACAGGGACCTTACCGGTTTCCTTACCGAGGATGTTCAGAAATACATCACCCTGGGATCTGCGGTGCAGATATTCATGGGATACGGCACACAGGCAAGGGAAGTATTTTTTGGAATAATAACAAGGGTGAATTTTAATTATCATAAGATGGATGCACCGTGTATCAACGTTACTGCAATGGATGTCAAAGGAGCCATGATGGCCAACTGCTCATTTAAGCAGTTCACCGGGGATATGAAATATTCCCTGGCGGTTAAGAAGATACTGGAGCAGCCCTTTTATGAAAGCTACCTGAACGGCGGACTGAAGATTACGGAAACACCTGAAAGCACGGAGGAGAATCCTTCGGCATATACAATAGAGATGAACTGTGAAAGCGACTATGAATTCGTGGTAAAAGCCGCAAAGAAATTTAATTATGAGTTTTATACCATAGGCGGGACGGTTTATTTCAGGAAGGCTAAGGAAAACAAGAATCCGCTGATCACCATTACGCCGGAGACTCTGCTGCAGAGTTTTGATGTGACCTATGATATCAGCGGCCTTGTAGGTTCAGTAGAAGTAAGGAATGAGAATCCAGGCGAGGCCAAGCAGTTTGCTTCGACTTCCAAGATGAACAACAAGATTTCCCAGAAGTCCAAGGCAAAGAAGATCATCAACGGCCAGAAGAAGGTATATATTGATCCCACAGCAGAGGATAAGACTATTGCCCAGTACAGGTCCGAGTACCTTGCGGAGCGGATGGCATACAGGTTCGGTTCACTGAAGGCGGAAATGGTGGGGCTTCCGGAAATAGTGCCGGGCAGCTTTATAGAGCTTGATGAGCTGGGAACCACAGTTTCGAACCAGTTCTACCTGACAAGGGTAAGGCATACCCAGATGGCTGAAGAAGGAAAATTCAGAACAGTAATGGAAGGCAGGATCGCAACAATAAAGTGATTTTAATGATCAGAGGATAGAGCATGGAATTATTTGACATCATAAGTGACATATCTGCTGCAGAAACCCAGAAGACGGAGACCGGTGATAACCGTATATTCGGTGTGCTTTTGGGCACCGTTCAGAATAAGTATGATGCTAAGATGCCGGGCAGGGTCTGTGTAAATGTTACTACAAAGGACCAGGAGCAGGATCAGATGCTTATGTGGGTGAGGGTGGCACAGCCGTCATCCGGCAATAAATGGGGACACTATTTCCTTCCGGAAGTTGGGGATCAGGTGCTGCTTGCTTTTGAGCAGGGAAATATCGAGCGCCCCTACATAATCGGATGTGTTCCAAAGTATGACAAGGACCAGTTCCTGAAGGGGGTTGTGGACGAGAATAATAAAACCAAGGCGATAACCACAAAGCACGGATCCACCATCACCTTTACGGATGATAATGAGACCGAGGATGGCACAAAGGATAAGATCCGGATAGAAACCGCAGCAAATGCCCATATAGTTGAGCTTGATAATGACAAGGGACTGATAACTATTGCGGATAAGGATAAAAAGAATTCCATTGTCATAAAGACGGCAGACGATAACGGAAATATCGCTATCCAGACGGAGAAAAAGCTTACCATAAAGGTAGGCAACAGCATAGAGCTTACCATGAATGACAGCAGCGGTACAGTGAACCTTAAATGCACCAAGTTCGTGGTGGATTCTTCGGGAACCGGTGCAAAGGTCGAGCTCAAGACCAGCGGAGAGTTCTCTGCATCGGGAAGAACCTTCAAGGGATCGGGCTCCGCAAGTACTACTGTCGGTGACGGTGCATCTTCCACGACAGTTACGGGCTCTATGATAAAGAACAAGTAAGTATTTTAAGAGGATTTGAAAATGGCAGAAAAAAAAGACAAGAGTTTTCTCGGAACCGGAACAGCGTATCCTGTAAGAATAGATCCTACTACAGGACGTTTTAAATTGTCTTCCTATGATGACAGCGTCCGGGAGTCCATATATATAATACTTATGACACAGCAGATGGAGAGGATAGCAAGGCCGGACTTTGGCAGTAACATAATGAATTATGTATTCATGGATGTGAATGTGACAAACATAAACATTATGGAGGATGACTTAAGAAGGCAGATAATAAGCCAGGAGCCCCGTATATCCGATGTAGATATTTCCACGGAGTATCAGGAGCTTGAGGGCCGCCTGATAATAAGCATCAGTTATGTCGTTACGGAAACAAATACCAAGGATAATCTCGTATTCCCCTTCTATCTGAATACGGATAAGAATGAAGTGCCTGAAGAGGCGGATGACTTTGGTATTGAATATGAGCCGGAGGATGATAATGAATAATCCCAGAATAGACGAAAGAAAAAAGAGTGATATCCTGGACCGGATCGATGAGCTGCGGGTAAGTTATACGCCGGAGTGGGTGCTGGATAAGTCGGTGACAAATCCGGATGTGGGTTCGGTTATTGCTCATGTATATGCGGATAATGTTTGTGAGAACATAAAGCTTTTAAACGGTACCCTGGATCGCTTCCATGGGGAGTTCATCAATCTTCTGGACCTGACATTAAAGAGCGTGAATCCGGCGGTGAGTGTTGTTACCATGACATCTGCGGCAGCAGAAGGGGAAGGCGTGCCCGTAGCAAGGGGTACTGTTCTTTCTGCTGATATAACTGAGGGTGAGGACTCTGAGCCTGTTCTTTTCGAAACCGACAGGAGTTTATGCGTTACTTCCGCTGTTGTGAAGGATATTTTCCTGACAGATAAAAAAGATGGAAATGTATATCCGGTTCTTGGCAGATTTGAAAAGCAGGAGCTTTTAAAGCAGACGACGACGGTGTTCGGGGACGGCGAGGATGCTTCGGAATCTTTGGCAGGTGATGATCAGGCTCCTGACGAGGATAGTAAAGGTTTTAAACCTTTCAAGATGTTTGATGGAAAAGACAGCGTAAGCAGGAATGCTTTCGTGCTTATGCATAAAAATGCTTTCGATCAGACCGATGGTGTGGTTAGCCTTAAGTTTGAAGGGGGCGAAAAGATAGTAAAGGGAATAACGGATGGTGAGTTTACCGTATCCAGATATGAGGATGGTAAATTTGTTCCCGCTGCCAGCGTAGAGGCGGTCTATGATCCGGAAGTAGTTAATATCGGCTTTAAGGGCGAGTGTGATAAGTACAGTGCAGGCGGAGAGGAATACTCTGTAATAGCGGTTGAGGCAGAAAATCCCATAAAAGAGATAATGTTTGCGAAGTCCATAGGCTTTTCATCAGAGGGTGAGCCTGCTGCTCCTGATGCTGTATGCGACAGTGATTTCGAATTTGACAGGGATGATTTTCTGCCCTTCGATAAAGAGATCATTCCATCTAAGGAGTGCTACATAGCATCTGATGCCTACTTTGCAAAGGCAGGTTCCAGGGTTACCATTTCGGCTGATGTCAGCTATGAAGAAAACCGTATCGATGTGTCGCAGATGCAGGTCGACAGTGAGCTTAAGATAATAAAGAGAAAGCCCAGGCTTGTTAACAGGCTGGAATTTGCGGACGTCTATGTTAATGAGATAGTGCTGGAGTATTTCAACGGTATGGGCTGGAAGAAGCTTGAGTGCGACAGGTTCTATGCCTATGATCTGGCAGGGGGCGAGGGCGGACATATCAGCCTGTCTTTTGTATGTCCGGATGGATGGCAGGCAATACAGGCCGGCAGCACTGAAGGGCGCATGATACGTATGAGATGTGTGAGGGCAGATAACTGCTATATGCGTCCGGCTGTGTATCATTATCCCAGGATAAAGAATCTTATGATCTCCTACAGCTATGAAGGCAGATTTATGCCCTGCAACAATGTTTCGGTCATATCGGGCTCGAAGAAAAAATCTGTGGAAGAGCTGGAAAAAACAAGCGAGGGTGTGGCACTTTTCTCACCTTCGCAGTATATGGATGATGCGCTTTACCTTGGCTTTGACAAGCCTATAGGTGCAGGTCCTGCAAGTATTCTCTTTATGCTTAAAGACAGCGTATACCATGAGACTCTGGGACTTCGTTTTGAGTACCGGTCGTCAAGGGGATTCAGCAGGATAAGGGTGCTTGACCTGACAGAAGGATTTTCAAAATCGGGCATCATAATGTTCGATCCTCCTTCAGATTTCATTAAGAGCAGCATTGAGGACAGGGAGCGGTACTGGATAAGGATAGTCGCTACCCAGAAGCATAAAGTGCTTGAGAGCAGGAAAAGCTTTCTTCCGGTAGTAAACGGCATCTTTATGAACGGAATGACTGTTACCAACATAAGTACCGGCATAGAAGAGGATTTCTATATGGACGAGTCCCTTCCCGGAATGAGATTTGCCCTTGGTACGGATAAGTTATTAAAGATCGATCTCTGGGTAAATGAGTTTGGTGCCATTACTGCTGAAGAGCGGGATTATATTATGGAGCATACTCCCGAGATCGCCCGGGCTGAGTACGATGTGCTGGGTAACCTGGCTGCATTCTATGTCAAGTGGGAGGAAGCAGAGAATTTCCTTTTTGATAAGAGACGCAGGATATACTGTCTTGACAGACTGAATAATGAGGTGGTATTCGGAGACGGAATGAACCAGGATATTCCTACTATCACCAATGATGTTGCATTCAAGGTAAAGACTTACAGGAGTGACGGAGACAGGGGTAACCTTCCCGAACATTCCATAACAGGGAAGAGCGGAAATGCCATGTTCCTGGATTCTGTGGACAATCCCGTAAAGTCCTATGGCGGATCCGCAATGGAAACAGTACCCCAGGCTCTTGCAAGGGGCGCAGACATTATCAGCTCAAGAAGAAGGCTGATAAGCAAAATAGACTACTTAAGACTGGTTAAGGGATATTCAGAGGGAATAGATAAGGCAGAGGTTCTTTCCGATGGTGATAATGTAGTTATCCTTCTGCTTATGAAGGATTACAGCGATGGTGCTTTTTCTTTCCATATGCTGTCCGCAAAACTTAAGAATTATCTTCTGGAAAAATGCGAGCTTACGGTTTCTGCCGCTAATATCCGTATTTCCGAGCCAATCTTTGTAGGTCTTAGTGTCAGCGCATGGCTTGACGTGGATGATCTGGAAGACTGCTTCGAACTTCAGGAGCATATAGCTGAAGAACTTGAGGAATATATCGATCCCGTAAGCGGCGGAAAGGGTGACGGCTGGAGAATAGGCGTCATACCGAAGCGCTCACAGATAATGATGAAGGTGAATTCGGTAAGAGGAATGGCGTCTCTTAAAAAGATGACAGTTTCGGCTGTTTATACGGATGAGACCGGAGAACACGAAACCGATCTTGACAGTCTGGTTATCAGGCCGGATATGTGCGTAAGGAATGCTAAACATCATATATATGTAAATTTTGAAGGCGGGGAGGGCGATAACCTTGCTTGAGATCAGGAATGAAAAAAACAGAGAATTAACGGAAAGGTATGTGGATGCCCTTATAAGGCTACCCATGTATTCAAAGGAATGGACGAATTACAATCCCTCCGATCCCGGCATAACCATACTGGAGGAACTCTTAAATGAGGTCGCTATACAAGGTGCTACGATTCCTGCCGTTACCGACAGGCAGAGACTGGCGCTGATGAAGCTTTTCGGATTTATGCCCAGGAAGGGAAAATGTGCCCGCATACTGCTGACAACAGACAGCGTGGAGCGTTCCGTGCATATCGATGATTCCCAGAAATTTATGATAGGCGATATGTGCTTCGAGACACGCAAAGAACTGGATATAGGCTTAAGCCACCTGGATGCTGTTTACTATTCAGATAATGAGGAGGATTTTAAGCTTCTGCCTACCCTTACCCAGGCGGATGCGGTTGTTCCCATACAGGCCCTTGGTACGGAAGTAAAGGAAGGGGCAGCTCTCTATTTTATCTGTGACGGACTGCCGGCAGCCGGTAATGAATGCATTTTCTATTTCACCATGCGTGACGTGGAAGGACGTACACCCTTTACCGACAGGGCAAATGATGTCTTTGCATCCCTTGAGTGGGAAATATATACCGCTGCAGGCTTCAGGCCCATAAAGGTACATGACTATACTGCGGGATTTATGGGAAGCGGAGAAGTAAAGATTCGCATACCGGAAGAAAGCCCCACACTGTTTGACAAGGTGGAGGAAAGCGGATTCTGCCTCAGAGTAAGGGTAAAGCGTGCTAACTATGATGTTACCCCGGAATTCTACCAGGTAGACGGATTCCTCTTTGAAGCGTGGCAGAGGGATACCCGTGCGTCACTTATCATACAGTCAAAAAAGGAATTCAAATTTAAGTCAATCCTTTCCAAGGAACCGTATTTTCTGATATTCGGAAAAGAGGAAAAAGGCTCTTCCTACAGACGTTATCAGATAGCTAATGGCAGCGAGGGTGAGGGAAGGTTCTGCGACGTTGACAGTGATGACGGTGTAAGCTATAAGGTTTCTTTCAATAAAGACAAGTTTGGATATGCACCGGGTGATTATAAAGAGCCCGTGAGGATAATCAGCTATTCAGAGGATGTTATGAAGCATTATCGTGTCGGGACGGTTTACGGCTATGATAATGAGACCATAAAGCTTCCGATGAAAAACGTGGTAAAGGACAGCTTCACCCTGATCGCCAGAAGAGAAGATGAAAACGGTGAGTACCTGTATGATTTTGTAAGGCCCGATAAGGCTGTTGAAAACGGGCTGTATTATCACCTGCTTGAAAAGACGGGCAGGATCGTGATCGAGGATGCAGGAGATTTTATCGGTGCAGAGCTGTTTATGGGCTGTGTTTCGGTAACAAGGGGTGCTGCAGGAAATATCCGTTCAGGCTGTGTGTTTACTTCTCCGGCGGTTCCGGGACTCAGATTCAGGAACTGTTCTGCCGGTACAGGCGGCGCATTCAGGGAGTCATTTGAGGATGTCAGAAAGCGACTGATACTGGATATGGATAATCCGAATACAGCCGTAACAGGGGCAGACTACGAGCGTATAGTAAGGGAGACACCGGGACTCTGCATAGGAAAGGTAAAGGCATGGCCCGAACCGGCAGAGAATATGGTTTATCTGGCTATAATGCCCGGAATCGGCAGCGGTTATCCGAAGCTTTCTTCGTTATACAAGCAGCTGATATCTGAGTATCTTGAAAAAAGACGTATACTTACCACAAAATTTGAGATACTTGATCCGGAGTATGTAGGGGTGGATATACGTATAAATGTTTACGTTAAGCCTTATTTTGATAATTATAAGGAAAGCATAGAGGACGTGCTGCGCGACAGTATCCGCTATGTGGACGGTGACAGTAATTTCGGCGATCCGCTGGAATATGAAACCGTAATAAGGAACGTGGAATCGCTGGAGTGTGTTGAATACGTTTCGGATATTTCCATGACGGTTCAGCGTGCAGGCGCGGCAAAAGTTTCGGAGTCGGAGCTGGTTCCCAAGAAAAATGTACTGCTTTATCCGGGTAGGCTGTATGTAAATGCCGTTACTTTTGACTGACAGGGAGGCAAAAAATGGCTGGAAAGACTTATTCCATTAAGAGAAATCGTATAAAAGATGCTGTTCTGGAAGGATTCATCCCACAGGGTGATTCTCTGGTTGCTGATGAGTCAGTATACAGAAATGTTGTTATCTTTAAACCCATAGACAGCGGGAAAAGGGATTCCAAATGGGGGCGTTTCGCTGTTAATGCACAGATGGAAACAAATATGCTGATCACGGTTTTTGCTTTTGCTGTTAACACAAAGCTTCCGGAAGAAGAGGTATCGGATATAGAATTCTTCAGGCGTGACAGTGTACAGTGCACAAAGGGAATGAAAGATGTACTGCTTTATTCTCTGGAAGGAAGGTATCTGTATCTTGC
>JAILDD010000162.1 GCA_024689605.1 Lachnospiraceae bacterium | reverse complement strand
TTTATGCCTGAAAATCCGAAGGACTTGCCGAATAAGGCTTTATCTTCTCAGCCAGACATGCCTTCTGTCCTCTGGT
Source organism: Lachnospiraceae bacterium (assembly GCA_024689605.1). The sequence goes on along the minus strand of JAILDD010000162.1, from coordinate 2,719 downwards.
GAACACCCATTCATGGTCAAGATCCAGCTCAAGTATACGCTCAGGCAGCCTGCCGGCCTTATCTGCAAAGAACTTTGCCGTATCCACATCCTGCCCGCCCATATAGAGCATGGTATCACAGTTATTGATAATGGTTGAAGCCTGGCCCTTATTGTACATGCCCTCAAGCTGGGACAGAGACTGCAGTATGATACTGGTACTTATGTCACGGGAACGTATCACGGATATGATCTTGTCAAAATCCGGGATATATACATTTGCCGCAAAATCATCCAGCATGATGTGTACCGGTACCTGCAGCCGACCATCGGGTCTGTCATTAGCCTCCTTACAGAGAACCTGGAACAGCTGAGTATAAAAAATATTCACAATACTGTCCATGGCACGGTCAGTGTCACTGACATTTACAAAGAGTGCTGTCTTCCGTCTGCCAAGATCTGCCAGATCAACCTCACTGTGGCAGAGCATATGAGCATTTTCTTCATAATCGAAAACGTTCAGTGCATTTGCCACAAACTGTGCGATAGAGCTCCAGCATTTGTCTGCCCTGAAATTGATGGCATACATCTGATACTTTTTCACCGCAAAGCTCTCGGGATTCTCATATTCAAGCGACTTGAAGAATGACACTTCCGGAGAACAGCCATGTTCTGTATGCTCAATATCACTGCACATCCGTCTGAAAAGCTTTGACACAGAATCAAAATTCTGCTCCTCCGGCGGAAGAACCTCCAGCACATAGGCAATCAGGCTGGCAATCACGACTCTGGCAGAATCAGTCCAGAAGGGCTCCTTATCATCAGCTTCCGGAACCACCAGCTTGGCTATACTCATCACATCTCGCTGACGGTAGGTCTCGTATTCGACTTCTTCATACTCCGGCGGAACGAGTTCCTCGCCATCCTCATAGACCCCCGCATATTGTAATACTTTAGTTTTTTTCCTGATGCGTTCTATGCTGTCCAGCGGATTGTATCCCATAGAGCCTTCGGGATTCACAAAATCTACAAGCTGAACAGCATAGCCCTGCTCTTCAAGATCCTTTGCATAGTTCTTGTAGAGCATTCCCTTGGTATCCGCTACCACTATGCTTCCACAGGTGGAAAACATATTTGGATACACATAGGATCCTGTCTTGCAGCATCCGGATATGCCGATCACCAGGACATTGTTGTTAAGTCCCGTAGCACGGCTGTCCTCCGAACGCTTAAGGTCCTTTGCAAAAATGCGGAAGGACTTTGAACGGTCGACGGTTTCTCTTGAATCTCTTGCATTCTTTGTCTTCATGTTTAATTCTCCTTTCAAAATGTTTTTTACTGTGCTTATTTTGGACATCCTTAAAAAACTCCGGGATTTTTCCTACCATTTCTCAATAATCCCGGTAGCTATGCCGAAATCAATAGCTTCCTCTGCATCAAGGTAGCAGTCCTCTTTAGTTTTTTCATACACTTCCTCAAGCGTGTGCCCGCTGCGTTCAGCAATGATGCCGCCGATTATCGCCCTGGTCTCCATAAGCTTCACAGCCTCTTTTTCAAGTTCAAGAGCCTTCTTGCTGCCTGAAAGCCCGGCTATAAGGGGGTCGTGGATCATTACCTTGCAATGTGGCAGCATAAGCCGACGCTCGCCTGCAAGGAAAAGTATGGACCCCATACTGGCGGCCGTTCCTATACATACAGTACGCACCGGACTCTCCAGCATACGTATGGTGTCATAGACTGCCAGGCCGCTTACCACCTCACCTCCGGGGGAATTGATGCAGATTGTTATCTCTTCACCCGGCGCATCCTTGTCCAGGAAAAGCAGGTACTCTATAAGCTCGTTGGAACTCTCCGGCGTCACCTCCTCAGTGAAAAAGAGCATCCTTGACTTAAGCAGTCCGCTCTCCGGACCATACGCGTCTATTCCTCTTGCTGACTCGTGTAAAATTAATCCTTTCATACGCTTTACCTCCTGTTGGTTGCTGTGCATCCTTGCGGATGCGGGTCTGTAACTACTGTCCTGTCTGCTGCATTACCACCGCATAGTGCAGGCATTTTGCGGGGCGGACATCCCCTCACTTTATTGTGGACCCACCAAAAAACCGCCGGAATTTTTCCGGCGGTTTCCCGCATTTGTTTCTGACTGTAATCTTGGACTGTCTTTTATTCCTGCATCCACTTCCTAAACTTTTCCGGATCCTTGTCCCCGGTATAGTACCACTTCCTCTTCTCGGGATCCCATCTTGCACCTAAGGCTTTAGCCTCATCTTTCTGTTCGAACGGACAGTTGATGTAGTGCTTTTCATTCTTTTTCCTGTTCCGCTCTGCCTGTTTTGCCCGCTCTTCAGCCTTTATCTCATACGCATCCGCTTCCCAGACTGCATCATCATATGCGTCCTGCAGATCATCACCTTCAGCTCCAAGTATTTCTTCCCAATCAATTCCCATTGTAAATGTCCTCCTTTTCTATTTGAAAATTATTAACGCAAACTTTTTCTGTTTTACAGCCTTGCCACCTTCCCGTACCGCCTCATATCCCTTCCGCAGTCTCCGCTAAGTACCATTATCGTGCTGTTCTGAAGGCTTTTGGGAACCATCGGCATATCATTAAAATAACCGTCTGTAAGTATCAGCATCAGATATGGGCGTATCCGGTTCTTTTCAATGTATTCGTATACACACTTAACATCCGTGCCGCCGCCCCAGTAGGGCCTACAATTCAGCAGATCTTCTTTTGTACA
>JAILDD010000165.1 GCA_024689605.1 Lachnospiraceae bacterium | reverse complement strand
CAGAAGAAGCTGGATAATATGGATATTATCGAAAAGATCCAGGAGAAACCTAAGCCGGAATTCAATTTCAGGAATGCCCGTACACCGGGAAGGATAATTTTTGAGACAAAAGACCTGGTCATCGGCTATGATGAGCCTTTGTCCTCGGCGCTGAACATCAGTATGGAGAGAGGCAGCCGCATCGTTCTCACCGGAGCTAACGGTATCGGGAAGACTACTCTGTTAAAAAGTATTCTGGGTCTGATACCTGCGAGCAAAGGAAGCGTGGAGCTTGGTGAGAATCTTGAGATCGGATACTTTCAGCAGGAGATGTCTCCGGATATAGAAACAACATGTCTGCAGGAAATATGGAATGAGTTTCCCGGTTTCAGCCAGTATGAGGTGCGTTCTGCACTGGCTAAATGTGGCCTGACTACCAAGCACATAGAGAGCAAATGCAAGGTCTTATCCGGAGGAGAGCAGGCAAAGGTTCGGTTATGCAAGCTTATCAATAGGGAATCAAATCTGCTGGTACTTGATGAGCCTACCAACCATCTGGATGTAGATGCAAAAGAGGAACTGCACAGGGCACTCAAGGCGTACAAGGGCAGCATACTGATGGTCTGCCATGAACCGGAGTTTTACGAAGATCTTGCAACGCAGGTCTGGGACTGCTCGAAATGGACGACTAAGATATAAATGTAGGCAATTCTTATACTGGATACATAATTGCAAAAAGGGATTAATTACTAAAACTTCCCACTTGTTGTATACCACTAACTTCCTCACACCGGTAGCTTGCCTGACGGTGGTGCCGTTCGCACTGCTCACCTTAAACACCGTCAGACAATACTACACGGTGTGGGAAGTTTTAGTAAATAAGATTTGAAACCTACAGTATTTTCAATATAGAAAGGATTTCATGGATAAAGATTTTTTTGATAAATGGTTTGAGGGATTTGGTGATGGTCTGGATAAGATGAGTAATGAAGAGTGTTCCAGGCTTTTTTCAAAGTGTGCTTATAATTGTTCACGGGATGCACTTAAAAATCTTTACATAGATTTATTTGAAGAATGTGAAAAAGATCTCGACAGGTTCTTTGTCCGGCTTGAAGAAAAGAAAAATGTCAAAGGCAGAGTAGTTGAATCGGGGAAGATTTATGAACTGATATTTACAAATTGTGATTGTCCCATTCATACGGAAGCTGGTATAGAAACCAATAGTTTATGTGAGTGTTCAAGGCAGAGCATGATATGTGTATTTAGGGAACTTGTTCCTGAAAGAAGATTTCACATTGAATGTGTTAAGTCTATTCTTTCTGGTGACGAGATATGCTGTCATCGAATTATTTTTGATGAATGATTGTACACACTTCCTAATGAAAAGGCTTTGATGAAAATGGATAAAGTTGCTATTGAGGGAAGTATTTATGGAAGTATGGGATGCATACGATGAGAATTTCAATATAATTGAAGATATCACATTAATACGCGGAGAGGAAGAAATAATACCGGAAGGCATTTATCATCTTGTGGTTGATATTCTGGTAAAGCATACAGATGGAACATATTTGCTGATGCAGCGTGATCCAAATAAATCTTACGGTTCCATGTGGGAAGCAACCGCAGGTGGTTCAGTGTTAAAAGGAGAGAGTGCTTACGATGGAGCATTTCGCGAACTGAAGGAGGAAACCGGTATTGTTGCTGAAAAACTTGTCGAGGTCGGAAGAGTAGTTAAGCCGGAAAACAGAAGTGCCTATGTCGAGTATGTATGCGAGACAGATTGCGATAAGAACAGTATTGTTTTACAGGAAGGTGAAACCGTTGCTTACCGCTGGGTAGATCGTGATACTCTTGTCCATATGGATAGAAAAGAACTGCTTACATATCGAGTGCAGAGTTTTTTAAAGAAATAATACCGGAAGGCATTTATTAGGAGAATCCTATTATATGAATAATAACAAGAGGAAGTTTCCTCATGAGATGACAAAAAAAGAACTTATCTTTTATATCTTATTTGTAATTATAGTTGGACTTTTTTTCTTTTTTACAAGAGATGATCTTGCGGGCAAATTAATACTTATTGTGGTTTGTCCAATGGTGATAGGTTATCTGGTTTATGCCTACAATAAAGAAAGAAAAGCCGATAAAAATGCAGGTGAGAAGAAAAGTCAGATCATTGACGGAAGTTACTTTGAGAATCCTAAATGGAAGGCGGAATATGTAAGATATATAAACGAACATCCTTTTGAAAGACCTGTATATCAGGATATGAAAATGGATCTTCTAAAAAGGTTCAGGCGGGGAGAATATATAAAGAGAATGATATTCTTACTATTTTTGATTGCTGGTACAGGATGTACATTTTTTTTAGGTCATTATGCAACAGGGATTATAGGTTTCGTTATTTTTGGAGTATTGTTTTATTTAGAATTTGCGTTATACATAGGAATGCCGGTCATAAAATGGCTAAGGGGAGATATTGACTACAACATGATTCAATCTTCCTATAAAAACAGCCAAATGCTCGTTTATAAGAAGAATGGACTTGCCTTCGGAACAGCGTATATACATGGATTTACAGAAAAGAAAATATATGCAATCGAATATAGACTTGCAGAGGGAATATCAAGAAAAATAGTACGACTAAAAACATATGAAGACGGGATCTATTCGAAGGATGAATATCAGCATTTTGCGGTAATACATGTTAGGGTACCTGACAGTGATAATTTGTATGATGTAGAGATTGAACTAAATGAGTTTCAGGTACAAATGGCTATTGACAGATTTTTCGAATTAAAACTAGGAGCAGGATTTAAAGATAATATTTTGATTAATGAAAAGAAGGAAAATGAAATAACAGTATAAAGGACTAAGAAGTGGTGATCGGTTATACCGTAAGTGAACTGACTAAGATACCCACAAAAAAGTGGGTAATTTCCATCTCTAAGGAAATAGAATAAACCTAAAGATGCAGCAAAGAATGCGGCAAGACTGTTGGAAAAATTTAGGAATGCCCTTATAAGGAAAGGAATCCTGTCAGAAGAAGAAATCCAACCGAATAGTAAAGGAACAGGGTTATTAGAAGGGTAAGCCCTCATTCATGGACACCATAATGCCGAAAACACCAGTATTCATGTGGGGATTAAGGCATAGCTATATTTAACTGTTGCTCATTGAAAATTTAAGATTTTTTTAAGAGGCTCGGACACTCGCGCTGAACCCTGTCC
>JAILDD010000081.1 GCA_024689605.1 Lachnospiraceae bacterium | reverse complement strand
CCAGTCAACATCCGCATATATCCTGTCCCTGGTTACCCCCGGTGTATCCTTTACTATGGAAAGCCTCTCGCCTGCCATTACATTAAAAAAAGTGGACTTCCCAACATTGGGACGACCAACAACCGCAACTACAGGTTTATTTTTCTTAGCCATTTTCCACCTCCACGAAATGACATCACCTATATGATGCCACTGACAAAACCGCCTCCAAAAGTGCGCCGTCATCCTGTCCCACTGTCACCACTTCACAGCCAAGCTCTTCCCTGACCTGTGTAAGGGTCATATCATCAAGGAAGACCTCTTCACCATGCCGCAGCATATTACCTGTTATCAGGAGGGCTTTCCCTATGTCAGTCCCCTTAAGCTGTGCCACCAGGTCCTGGCCTGTAATAAGTCCTGACACTGTTATACGCTCACCAAAAAAATCATTTCTTATGGCCTTCACATTTATCCTTATCTGAGGCCACACTGACATTATCTCTGAAGCCAGCATGGAAAGAGTTCCATATGCACTCCGTCCCGTGGCTATCGTAAGACTTGTGTTTTCAGGGACTATGCCATTGCTCTTATACTCATCTATGGCTTCCCTTGTGGCATTCACAAGAAGCCTTACCATGCCCACCCCGTTTTCCAGCTGCAGGTATCCGTCGTAACGCTCTTCTTCCGGGATTTCCCTCTCTGCTTTCAGATACCACTCATCCGAAGCCTGCACAAAATGAGTCCCGTACTTTTCAAAAGCCACCTTCTGGTAGCCCTCTATGATATCGATAACCTCACAGGCATCTTCTTTTTCAAAAGGCTCAAGAGCATAAAGCCTGTCACGGTATTTGGAAAGGCCTACAGGCACAACGGAAAGGCTCTGCATGACCGGCATATACCCCATAAGCTTTTCTATGGAGTACCTGAGTTCATCTCCGTCATTTACGCCCTTGCAGAGCACTATCTGGCCGTTCATGGTGATCTCTGCTTCATATAACCTGTCCAGATATGCAAGTGCCTGCCCTGCAGTTTTATTCCGGAGCATCTTTACTCTAAGTTCCGGATTCATGGTCTGTACAGATATGTTGATGGGCTCCATCCTGTATCTTATAACACGGTCGATTTCTTTCTCTGACCAGTTGGTAAGAGTAACATAGTTGCCCTGCAGAAATGACAGTCTCGTATCATCATCCTTAAAATATATGGTAGGCCGCATGCCCCTGGGATTCTGGTCAATAAAGCAGAATATACAGCTGTTCCTGCATGATCTGCACTCGTCCATAAGGCCGGAATCAAAGACTATGCCTAAGTCCTCATCCTCATCCTTATCTATTTCTAACAGCCATTCCTCACCGGACGCCTTCCTAACGAGCACTTCAAGGTATGTGTCCATGCATAAGAAATCATAATCAAAGATATCCTCCAGCTCCTGGTCTCCGATCCTTACGATCTCATCCCCGGGAACTATCTCCATCTCCTCGGCTATGCTGCCGGGCTTAATTTCTTTGACTATGTGTTTCTTTGGCATATCAACCTAATGTATATTTCATGAAATTCTTCTTTCCCTTTTTAAGGATAAAGTCAGAGCTGAAATCATCTTTTGCAAATGTATGTTTGGGATCAATGATCTTTTCACCATTTACGGAAACACCGCCCTGCTCCACATTCCTTCTTGCATCAGACCTTGTGGTTGCGAGACCAGCCTTGCAGATAAGGGTTACTATATCCACATTTCCTTCATTAAAATCTTCAGCATTAAGTATAGTAGAAGGCATATTCTCGGAATTGCCGGATCCGGTAAAGAGTGCTAAGCTTGCTTCCTTTGCCTTATCAGCTTCTTCCTTGCCATGCACAAGTGCCGTAAGCTCCCATGCAAGTATCTGCTTGGCTTCATTTAACTGAGCACCTTCCCATGCATCCATTTCCCTGATCTGCTCCATAGGAAGGAAAGTGAGCATGCGTATGCACTTAAGGACATCAGCATCTGCAATATTTCTCCAGTACTGGTAAAACTCAAAGGGAGAAGTCTTTTCGGCATCAAGCCATACCGCACCTCTTTCGGTCTTGCCCATCTTCTTGCCTTCGGAATTAAGGAGAAGCACCTGGGTCATGGCATATGCATCCTTGCCCAGTTTTCTGCGGATAAGCTCGGTTCCTGCCAGCATGTTGGACCACTGGTCATCCCCACCGAATTCCATGTTGCATCCGTATTTCTGGAACAGGGTATAAAAATCATATGCCTGCATTATCATGTAGTTAAACTCAAAGAAAGTAAGTCCCTTTTCCATCCTCTGCTTGTAGCACTCAGCCCTGAGCATATTGTTTACTGAAAAATGAGGCCCCACTTCCCTTAAAAGATCGATGTAATTAAGCTGAAGCAGCCAGTCAGCATTGTTTACGACTCTGGCCTTGCCCTCGCCAAATTCTATAAAACGGCTCATCTGCTTCTTGAAACACTCAATATTGTGGTCAATGATCTCAGGCGTAAGCATTTTTCTCATGTCCGTCTTACCGGAAGGATCACCTATCATTCCGGTACCGCCACCTAAGAGTGCAATAGGCTTATTGCCTGCTGACTGAAGCCTCTTCATAAGGCACAACGCCATAAAATGGCCTACATGAAGCGAATCCGCCGTGGGATCGAAACCTATGTAAAATGTAGCATTTCCACTGTTTACCAAATCACGGATATCAGCTTCATCCGTTGTCTGTGCAATAAGTCCTCTTTCATTTAATTCCTCAAAAATTCCCATTTTCTTTCTCCTTGATCAAGATTATGTTGTGTACAGCCATTCAGCCCTTACTATTCTTCCTCACTCTCAGACTCATCCGACTCATCATCATCGTCGCTGTCATCATCGTCGCCATCATCGTCGCTGTCATCATCGTCGTCATCGTCATCGTCGTCATCATCATCGTCGTCATCGTCGTCATCATCATCGTCATCATCATCATCATCATCATCATCATCATCATCGTCGTCATCTGAGTCAGCATCCTCTTCCTCAGCGTCTTCATCGTCATCCTCTAAGATATAGGGATCTATGCAGCCCTTTACCACCAGATATCCTTTAGCCGAAAAGTGAACACCGTCTGTAGTATTGTCAGCCTCAATGAAACCGTCTTCATCTGCGAGAGCATTGAATATATTAATGTATGTGTAATCATATTCATCGCACAAATCGGCAAGCATGGTATTAATCTCACCATTAACGTACCCGGGACTCGTCGCAAATCTGCTGTTCATTTCCTGGCTCATAGGAGCCAGCGAGATAAAGTATATCTCACATTCCTCCGGATCAAACATATCATCCAGAGCACGCATCAGCTCATCGTAATATATCTTCATCAATTCGGCATCCTGACCAAAAATGATGTTATTTGTACCTATGAGTATAAAAAGCTTTCTCGGCTTTGTTTTCTTTATCTGATCCAGCCTTGCCTTAAGCCCGGAAATAACATCGCCGCCTATTCCCCTGTTTTTTACAGTAAAAGAGGGATACATTTCATGCCATTCACATCTCTCTATCAGACTGTCGCCCGCCATCACGATATCGGTAGGCGATGAATAGAGAGATTCATAACGGTAGAACATCATATCGTAGTTATCCCCGGGGGCACAGTACTGGTCGTATCGTCCCGTAGTACTGGGGAAGAATGCATTGGTATTTATGGTTACATCATATTCCTCGCCGGAAACAGCACCTATTAGCTTGGCTTCAGCCACACCCACGCGCTTGGTCATATCTTCCAGCTGCTCAGTAAGTTCTCTTGCCTGCTTATCCTTTTCAGCCTGAAGTCCGTTATAGTTCCTGCCCAGGTCGTCGTATTCCTTTACCAGATCATCGTGTTCTGTCTGCAACGCCTGCAATTCTGCCCTTATGCTTTCTTCTGTTTCCGCTGCCTTTGCGCTGTCATTCTTATTTTTTTCAGCTGAAAGAAACAGCAGCACTCCCAGCGCTATTGATATTACGAACATTCCGAAAAAAAGCGGAATCCAATAATTAAATTTTTTCTTTTTTCTTTTTTCTGTCATAATTCCTCCAAAACACACACGGAAGATATTATATCACAATTCGAAAGCAATCACCACACTATGATTACTTAACTGCATTTCCCTTCCGCTGTTCCAGAAGGGACAGGAGCCCCGGAGCCTGCAATGGCTGTTCCAACTTCGTACACTGCAGGTTTGACAAGTATAAGTATCTCTCCTCTACAGCCCAGGCAGAGTATGAGGAAACTCTTGTCAATTCCCGTCAGGGGTCAACATGACAGAGAAAGCGGCCAAGGATATGGCCGCTGTCATCGCTCCGTTGATAAGGAAAGGACAATCTCCCTATACAATCATCAATAATCACCCGGAGCTCGGTATCTGTGAAAAAACGTTATACAACTACATCGAAGGCGGGCTCTTTGAATTTTCCGGCAGCAACCAGATCATCGCTCTCGATCTTCGTAGGCAGGCTTCGCGTAAGATTTCAAAAAAAGCTGCCGCTCAGTATAAAAAACGCGCTGATCGTAAGTTCCTCAAGGGCCGTGAATACACGGACTACCAGGCGTATATCGCTGAGAATGGAACAAAGTGGAATTTACTTTTTCACTTCAGCCTATATATAATTATCGAACCAAATTTTCCATATATTCTTCATAGGATATGTACTCACCGCCCATACTTTCCAGGAAATCCGTATGAAACTGGCAGTCTATCATGGGAGTTTCCGCCTTATTAAGGATTCCTGCAAGCATTACAAGAGCTAATTTCGATCCGTTTTCATGATCCGAATACATGCTCTCCCCGAAGAAATTCTTTCCAATAACTACACCGTACAGGCCACCGGCTATCACTCCGTCCACTTTTGACTCGACCGCCATGGCATAGCCTTCACGGTTCAGTGCAGCATAAGCCTCTTCCATCTCGTCCGTTATCCAGGTCCCCACATTGCTTTCGCGCTTTACCCTGCATCTGTGCATGGTATCGGAAAAATCCCGCTCTATCACAACCTCCACATCATGCTTTCTCATATATTTTGACAAAGAATGGGATATATGGATTTTTTCCGGCCGTATGACGAACCTTTTCTTCGGACACCACCACATAATTGGCTGATCAGGCCCGTACCAAGGAAATATTCCATGCGAATATGCCAGCACCAACCGGTCAATGCACAAGTCCCCGCCTACAGCCAGCAGACCGTCATCATCCGCCAGAGTCGGATCCGGAAAAGCTATTCGGTTCTCATCAAGCTTAAATACCATGTATTGATTTTATCCCCGTTCCCAGCCCTCGTCTTACAGTTGACAATAAGTAGTAAACATCACATAGTCATCGTGAGTGAAGAAATCCGCATTGTGTACATACTCCTGATCGAACAGACTGAGAACCCCTGCGTGTGTCTTTGCATCCTTGGACACCAGTGCAAGCAGTGCCTTAACAGATTTTTCAAACGAAT
>JAILDD010000017.1 GCA_024689605.1 Lachnospiraceae bacterium | reverse complement strand
GGCTGAGTCAGTGAGGAAAGGATGTTTCAGGCTTTTTTAATCAAATACGCAGAGATAGCGATAAAGGGAAAGAACCGTAGTATCTTTGAGGATGCCCTGTTAAAGCAGATAAGGCGGGCACTGAAGGATATAGACGGTTCCTTTAATGTGTTCAAGACGAGAGGACGTGTGCACGTGGAGGCAGACGGACCTTTTGATTATGATGGTGCACTTGAGAAGCTGCAGAAGGTCTTTGGAATAACCGCCATCTGCCCTGTAAAGGTACTTGAGGATGAAGGCTTTGAGAAGCTTACGGAAGAAATCATAAGCTATGTGGATGAGGTATATGACGATAAGGACTTCAGCTTCAAGATGCACGCCAGGAGAGCCAGGAAGGATTATCCGATAGAGTCTATGGAGATGAATGCCAGAGTAGGTGAAAAGCTCCTTGAAGAGTTCCCGACACTTTCTGTGGATGTCCATGATCCTGATGTGATGATAAATGTGGAGATCCGTGAAAAGATCTTTATCTATTCGATTGTTTATCCCGGCGCAGGCGGTATGCCTGTAGGTACCGGCGGAAAAGCCATGGTACTTTTGTCGGGAGGAATAGACTCACCTGTTGCTGCACACATGATCGCAAAGAGGGGTGTGGTGCTGAATGCAGTATATTTCCACGCACCGCCATATACCAGTGACAGGGCGAGGCAGAAGGTGGTTGACCTGGCTTCAATAGTTTCGGGATATGCCGGAATCATATGGCTGCATGTGGTTAATTTTACGGAAATCCAGAAATATATATACGAAAAATGCCCCCATGAGGAGCTGACCATAATCATGCGCCGTTATATGATGAGGATAGCTGAGCAGATAGCTGAGAAAAACGACTGCCAGGCGCTGGTAACAGGAGAGTCCATCGGACAGGTGGCATCCCAGACCATTTCCTCACTGACTGTTACAAATGAAGTGTGTACAATGCCTGTATTCAGACCGCTGATCGGTTTTGACAAGCAGGAGATAATAGAAAGGGCCGAAAAGATAGGAACTTTTGAAACATCGATCCTTCCTTATGAGGACTGCTGCACCATATGGGTGGCAAAGCATCCTGTGACCCACCCTGATGCAAAGCGTATTCGCAGGCATGAGCTGTTCCTTAATGATGAGATAGACCGTATGGTGGCCGATGCTGTGGAAGGCCGTACGATAATGAAAGTTGACGGGGACGATGTAAAGACCGTGGGCGTAGAGATTTAAAAAACAGAGAGATTTAAAATAAAAATGCAGTGCTTTTCAGCACTGCATTTTTTTCAAATATTTTCTAAATAATACGGGATATGTTATTTAGCAATATAAGGCTGGATGGTATCCAGTATCTTCTTGGCTTCTGCTTCATCTTCTTCGTGGATGTCAAGCTCGATGGGTTTGGAAATATCGAGACTGAATATACCCATGATAGACTTCGCATCAATAACATATCTTCCGGAGATCAGGTCAAAATCACAATCGAATTTTGAGATCTCATTTACAAAAAGCTTTACTTTGTCAATGGAATCAATAAGAATTTCTGTTTTGGTCATTGGCGAATTCCCTCCTTCAATTTGTCAATGATATATTAAAACAAGGGGGGGATAAAGTCAAGACAGGGACAAAAACTTTCCCATTTATATAGGGATATCTGTTTTAATAGCAACGGTTCAGAACCTATCGGCTCTGAACCGTTAATTTTTTTCAGAACAGTATCGGCATTACATAGCTGTTGATGTTTGCGAGCCATGTGGTGCCATTTTTACGTCTTACGGTAAGGGGGGTGACAGCCACTGTATTCTGTGTAAGGATGTTGACTTCACCGCTGCTGTCTGAAACAGACCCCAGGGCACTGATAACGTAATTCACACCGTCTACTGTACCGAGATATATCATTGTGTGGCCTGACATGTACAGCGGTGTGCCTGGATAGCATGCTGCGATGGCTTCGGTTTTCTGCATGTCGTCCATTGCACTTATGTCTACGCAGGTTCCGGGAACGCATTTCTGCCAGTTTGTATTTCTGGGCATTTCAAGTCCAAAGCACCTGTATACATTTCTTACGAGCGCGGAGCAGTCTACGGAATCAAGCATTCCGCCCCAGCCGTAGGTGTCGCCAAGGTATTCAAAAGAAAGGCTTACCACATTTGCTGAAGTCATGGGAAGGAAGCCTACATTCACGTCCTTGTTCTGTGCAATCAGCGCGATCTGCTTTACGCAGTTTCCGTCAGCATCTCTTGTGGGAATATATACTGCGTAGTTGTTCCATGTGCCGCGGCCCCAGATGTTCCGGGGGAGATCTTTTTCAGGCACAAGCTTTAAAGTGGTTCCCATAGTAAGGAGCAGGTCTGATGTTGCAGGGGAGTAATGGGATTTGGATAAGTGGAAATAGTCGGTGGTCACCACGACAAAATCCGTACCTGCGGTATCGTTTTGCCACATTCCAAGCCACTCGGTCTTATTTTTGCAGAATGCTATATCCATGGCATCAACCCAGCCGGAAACATTATCAGAGTATCCCCAGTAATATACATGTCCGCCCACAAAGGCACACTGCTTTACGAGGAAGGGCTCGTTTACCCTGAGTGAGGACAGTACAACTTCATCATCCGTATCCCATTCACTGTATCCTATATAGTCGGGGGTGGGGATGGATTTGATCTGAGTCTGCTTTATCCCCAGAGCGTAGAAAGGCTTAAGGGTTCCGTTCCAGGTGGAGGCACTGATGCTCTCGGCTATGCCTGCATAATATGCGGCGGTGTCTGCTGAAATGCTGTTTACGTATATGGGCTTCTGGGACATTTCGCTGATGGTGCTTGCAGCTAAGGATTCCTTTAATTCTGTTGCGTTATAGCTTTTGTCAAGCTTGGTCAGATCGTTCATGTTGCACTCTTCTGTTGCCAGGGCAGATGCGTTGAAGAGATCGATGTGCTCCGGAGTCATAAGAAGGGCTGATGCAAGCTCACCGGAACGGGCATTCCAGTATTCTGCAGTACACATTTCAGCAGTAACGGTACTTTCCGTATGGGGGGCAGCAAGTACTGTGTCCGTAAATGCAGCCTGAACCAGGCAGAGTGTAATAATAAATGCGGCAATCTTTTTTGTGATGGGCTTAATTCGTTTCATGTTTGTCACCTCCCATATAGGATAATTATTCATATCTTATAATTTAACACAAATCCATGGTAATGGAAAATGTTTTCAATTTACCGATGACAATAATATAAGTGGAATTGTATAATAATCATGGTGTATTGTCGGCAATGTGTCTGGTTTATGCCTGCAGTTGATCGGAATGAGGAGGAAATTCACATGGACTTTAGTACAGGCGAATACAATCCGGAAAAGAGAAACTGTACTGAAAAAGTTGAGCTGAGAAAAGAATTAAGACAGGAACTGTGATAAATGCAAAACCATGGTAATGATAATATAAAAAGACGCGCGGCACTTCACAATCTGGGCTGCAAGGTAAATGCATATGAACTGGATGCTGTCAGGGAACTGCTTC